>NZ_MUND01000190.1 GCF_002154375.1 Streptomyces glaucescens
ACGGATCCCCGGCCGGTCACCGGTGGGGTGACCGGCCGGGGATCCGTCACCTGTCGAGCTGCACACCGTCCACGAAATTGTCCTCCGGGAAGATGCGCTGGCAGGTGGAGCAGACCGGCTTGTCCTGCGGGACCTTGCCGAGTCCGTCCTTGTGGTTCACCCACTCCAGGGCCCGGGTGAAGATGGTCTCGTCGACCGTCCAGCCGGTGCCCACCAGGACGTTGACCTCGGCGCAGTTGCCGCGGCCGGAGCAGGTGACGGCCACTTCGCCCGTCCTGGTGTTGACGGCTCCCACCCAGGTCTTGTCCTTGAGCTTGCCGGTGGCACCGTGAATGGTGTCCGACAGCAGGCCCTGGGCCTCGGAGACGCGGTCGCCCAGCGACCAGGGACCCTGCGGCGCGCCGCTGCGGACCAGCGGCGGCGGAGTGGGATCCCCCACCGCGCCTCGGGTGCCCTGGGTCGGCGCGAGGTCGGTGACCTGTCCGTTCGAGTCGACCTCGAACCGCGGGGTCTGGGTGCCGCAGTTGTGGACGAGGACCGCCGCGGAGCCCGCCGTCACGTAGTACGAGTGCAGGCCCTCGACGGTGAGGTTGTGCACCCGGGCGGTGCGGTGGGCGGTGTCGACCGCGGTGATCTGGACCCAGGTGCCGGCCGCGGTCTGCAGCCACATGCCCGGTGCCAGTTCCGCGGCCTTGACCCACCGGCCGTAGTCGGGCAGCCAGAAGAGGTGTTCCGCGGTGGCGGTGATGTCGCCGTGCTTGGCCTTGCCGCCCTTGCCGTCCGGGTCGACGGTCAGGGTGACCAGGGGCTCGTCCGTCTGGTGGGAGCGGGTGTCGGTCACCGTGCGGATCTGCACCTGGCCGGACTCCGTGTCGGCGGCGATGACCTGGTCGCCCGGCTTCAGCGACTCGATGTCCGCCGTACTGCCGTCCGCCAGCACCACCTTGGTGCCGGGCACGAAGCTGTGCGGCACGGGGCAGCTGGGCGCCTCGGGCGTGTCCGTCCTGGGAGCGGCCGGGGCATCCGGGGTGGACGGCGTGGACGGGGCCGCGTCGGCCGCGTTGTCCGCGGCCTTGCGGGTGTCGTTGGCCGCGTCAGCCGCCTCGACGCCCTTCTCGACGTACCGTCCGGCCTTGACGGCGGTGGCCGCGTAGCCGGCGAACGGGATGGCCGAGGACATGGACAGGGCGGCGTCGACGTAGTTGCCCTCGGCGGCGTACCAGATGCCGTTGGCGACGTCGGCGACCTCGCCGACCACCGGGACCAGGCCGACGACGTCGAGCGCGGCGTGGCCGATGTCGGACAGGGACAGCCCGAACAGGTGGCCGTCGATCTCGACGAAGCTGATCGGGTTGCCGCCGGCGAAGGCGTACCGGTTGCCGGTGAACGGGTCGGTGGCCAGGGACATGTCCGACAGGGCGCCGCTGTAGGCGTCCCGGGTGAGGAAGCGGTTCAGGCCCGGGTCGTAGTTGCGGAAGCCCATGTCGTACGTGCCGGAACCGGCGTCCCAGCGGGAGGAGTTGTAGCGGAAGGCGTTGTACGCGTCGCCCTGCTCCCCGCCCGCGGAGGGCGGTGCGTCAGCTCCGGTCATCTGGGACTCGTCGGCCGATCCGTACGCCGTGTAGCCGTACGTGGCGCGGGTGGTGCCGTCCTCCTTCGTGATGGCCTCGACGTCGCCGCGGGGGCTCGTGACGTACTGCGAGTACTCCTGGGCGCCGTCGTCCTCGTGTTTGATCTGGGTGGCCCGCTGGCCGCCGGCGAGGTACTGGTAGTCCTTGTCGGCCTTGCCGTCGACCGTCTCGCGCAGGAGCGTGTTGTCCAGCCCGAGGTAGGTGAACGCCGTGGTCTTCCCGTCGGTGCCGGAGGTGGTCTGGGAGACCGTCCGGTCGAAGGGGTCGAAGACGTAGGACGTGGTCACCGCGGCTTCGCCGCTGCCGGCCCGGACCTTCTCGGTGCGGTCGAAGCCGTCGTAGTAGTACTTCTGGCTGGTCCGGCCGCCGGAGCTGACCGTGTCCAGTCGTCCCAGCGGGTCGTAGTTGTACGTGCTGGTGACGCCGTTGGTCGTGGCGGAGAGCAGCCGGTTGCGGTCGTAGCGCTGGGTGGTGGTGACGTCGTCGACGGTCTGCTCGACGACGTTGCTGTTGCGGTCGTAGACGTACGACTCGGTGGCCGGGTCGTCACCCGCCTTGGTGACCTTGGTGATCCGGTCCTGCGGGTCGTAGTCGAAGGTGTAGGTGTTGTCGATGTGGGCCGCGTTGTCGTCGGCGTCCATCAGCTTCAGCACGTCCTTGGAGCGGTGCCCGTTGAGGGAGTACTCCAGGTCGTGCTGGGCCACCACCGTGCCGCCCGACGTCTTCTCCAGGGACCGTTCGACGGACCCGTCGGGGTAGTACGTCATGTCGAGCGTGTTGCCGTTGGGCTTGGTCTGCTGCAGCAGCTGGCCGCGCCCGGTGTAGGTCATGGTGGAGACCTGCTGCTTGTCCGCCGTCGGCGAGGCGGCGTTGATCACCTTCTTGACGAGGTCGCGCTCGTCGTACTCGATCTTCGACCAGCTCAGGTCGTGGGTCGAGGTGAGCGGGTTGCCGTTCTCGTCGTAGGTCAGCGAGGTGGTGTTCTTCAGCGTGGTGCCGGTGAACTCCTCGACCTTGGTGATCTTGTTGAGCCCGTCGTACGTGATCTTGTAGGTGTCGATCTTCGCGCCGGGCGAGTTGTCCTTGACCTCCGTCATGTTGCCGTTGGCGTTGTACAGGTAGGTGAAGTTCTTCCGCTCGTCGTCGGTCTCGCCGGTGGTGGAGCGGACGAGCTTCACGGCGTCGGCCAGGACCGTGCCGTTCGCGGCGTCGGTGAGGGTGACCTTCTGGGGGCCGTCCTCGACGAACGCGTAGGAGCCGAGCGAGATCCACTCACCGGCGTTCTGCGTCTGGTCGACGGTGCGGGTGGCGCTGCCGCCGTCGTGGTCGACGCGGAACTTCGCGTCGGACGCGGCACCCGTCATCCGCGGATGGCGGACGAAGACCTCGTAGGTTCCGTTCCGCGGGATGTTGAGCTGCCAGGAGAACGACGAGGCACCGTTGCCCGCGGGGTGCGAGTAGGTGTCGTAGCCGTACTGCTCCTCGGCCTGGGTGTGCGACCAACTGCCCTGAGTCGCACGGTTGTTGAAGTCCGAGCTGTCGACCAGGACGACGTGCCGGCCGACCGGGACGCCGTCGTCCGAGCGTGCCTTGAGGTTGCCCGACTGGAAGTACTCCCAGGTCATGGTGCGCTTCTGGGAGCCGCCCGCCGAGGTGAGGGTGTTCTCGGTCTGCTGGCCCTGCTCGTTGTACTTGTAGGACGTGGTGATGTCCCACGGATCCTCGGCCGTCTCGGTCCAGCCGTTGTCGTAGTAGGTGTACTTGGTGACGTTGCGGACCGACTGCCCGTCCGACGGCGGCGCGGAGACCTCGCTGAGGTTTCCGACCTCGTCGTAGGAATAGAGCATGGTGTCCGGCGAGGAGTAGCGCGTGTCGTCCTTGTCGAAGGGGGAGCGCTCCTCCTTGACCCGGTTCAGCTCGTCGTAGACGGTTTCCGCGACGAAGTCGGTGTCGTCGTCGGTGGTGGCGACGCCGCGCGGGGTGATCGTCTTCGTCCGGTTGCCGACCTGGTCGTAGGCGTAGCGGGTGGTGCGGTAGGTGATGTCGCCGGCGGCGTTCTCGCGGACCGGGACCTTGGACTCCACCAGGGCGCCGCGCTCGTCGTAGGTGGCGAGCGACTCGTTGCCCTCCGCGTCCGTCTGCGCGGTCTTCAGGCCGTCCTTGTCGTAGCGGACGGAGGTGGCCCATTCGAGCGCGTCGATGGTGCGCACGACCCGGTGGTTCAGGTCGTACTCGTAGCGGGTGGTGTAGTCGTCGGGGTTCGCGGTGGCGTTCTTGCGCGGGTCGACGACCTTCACGATGTTGCCGACTGTGTCGTACGCGAAGGAGGCCTTGTTGCCTTCGGAGTCGACCGCCTCGGTCATCTGGTAGACCGGGTCGTAGGTCAGCGTGGAGGTGTGGTCGCCCGCGGTCGCCGTCCGGTTGCCCTCCGGCGCGGTGACGGTGCGGACGTTGCCGGCCTTGTCGTAGGTGGTCGTCGTCCTGCGGCCGGGGTCGGTGGGCTGGTCGCCCGGCGCGACGGACTCGGTCATCTGGTCGGCCTTGTCGTACACCGACGTCGTCACCGCGCCGTTGGGCGCCGTCACCTTGGTGATGTTGTCGTTCTCGTCGTACTCCGGTGCCGGAGTGACGATGAGTCTGCCCTCGGACTGCTTGTAGGGCTCCCTCTTCTCCAGCGGCCGGCCGAAGACGTCGTAGGTCTGGGTGACCTCGGCGCCCTTGGCGTTGACGACCTTGGTGACGTTGCCCCGGACGTCGTACACGGAGTGCGAGGGGTTGTCGAGGGCGTCGAGGGTGGTCTCCGGGTAGCCGACGGGGTGGTAGGAGCGGTACTCGGTGTCGTGCCCGTTGGCGTCGATCTGCTGGGTGACCTGCCCGTACGCGTCGTACTCGGTGCGGGAGGTGTAGTCGCCGTCGACGTCGGTGGTGGCGACGCCCTTGGGATCGGTGACGGAGGTCAGGTTGCCGCGCGAGTCGTAGCCGAAGCGGTAGGTGCGGCCCTCCGGGGACTTCTTCTCGAAGAGGTCCGCGATGTGGCCGTCCAGGCCGTAGGCGTAGGTGAAGGTCTGCGCCTCGGTGCCGTTCTTGTTGGCCTCGGCGTCCTTCTGCTCCAGCGGGTAGCCGGTCTTCGGGTCGTACCTCCAGGTGGTGACGGCTCCGTTGGGCTCCTCGAGCCGGGTGACGTTGTTGTCGGTGTCCCAGCCCAGCCTGGTCGTCTCCGACTTGGCGTTGGTGACCGCCGTCGGGCGGCCGTAGCCGTCGAGGGTCTGGACGGTGGCGTGGTTCTCCGCGTCCGTCACCGTCGTCTCGATCACCGAACCGGCGGTGCCGTCCGGGTCCCGGTAGACGTATCCGGTGGTCCCGCCCAGGCGGTCGGTGATGGTCTGGGCGTTCCAGTGGAACTTCGGGTCGTCGCCTTCGCTCGGGTAGTAGTAGTCCAGCGAGGTGGCGTTCCCGCGCGGGTCGGTGACCTTGACCAGCTTGGCGTTCTTGTTGCCCTGCTCCATGTCGTACGTGAAGCGGAACACCTTGGGCTGCGAACTGCCCGCGCCGTCGGTCAGGGTGGTGAGCAGACCCTTGTCGGAGTAGTCGAAGGTGACCTTGCGGCCCGAGACGTCGGTCATCGACCTGACGTGGTCGATGATCTTCGGGTTGCTGGTGTCGGCCTTCGTCCAGTAGTCGACCGTGAGTGTCTGGCGCCCGGCCGGGTCGGTGATGTAGGTGAGGAACTTGACCGGCTTGTTGTTGGACTTGCGCTCGGCGTACGTGTACGTCTGCGTGTTGCCGTTCTTGTCGACGATGGACGTCAGATAGCCGTCGCAGTCGTAGAAGAACCGGGTGCGGTCGGGGCGGGTCAGCGACCAGGCGCGCGGGTCGCCGTCCTTGCCGGGCACGCAGTCCACGCCCGCGCCCTGCCGCAGCAGGTAGTGCACGCCCGCCGGGGCCCGCCAGGTGCCGTCGTCCTGCTTGCGGAAGACGTGCTCGGTGCCGTCGCCGTCGGGCAGCGCCACCTGGGTCGGGTTCGGGTTGGGGTGGAAGTCCAGTGCGGCGCCGAGCCGCATGGGCATCGCGGCCTGGGCCGACCAGCCGTGGCCGAGGACCGTGTCGGAGGTGTCCTGCGAGTTGTACGCGAACCGCACGAACGTGGACAGGCCGCGGCCCGGGTTGGAGAACGCGTTGTACTGCCAGACCATGTTGCCCGCGTACAGGTTCGTCATCAGCGACGAGCCGGCGCCGGTGTTCTTGCCCGCGTACGAGTAGAAGTCCTCCAGGCCGAGCTGGTCGGAGGTCGGGTCCTCGGTGCGGACGTTCTGGGCCAGCGGCGGGATGTTCTCCGTGGCGGACAGCCAGGTGCCGTCGGTGGTCCTCCTCAGGTCCCACTTCAGGACGTACTCCAGGCGCTTGTTGCCGGAGTCGGAGTTGATGGGCGCCTTGAGCTTCGCCGGCACGGTGACGGAGTCACCGGGCAGCACCTCGGCGGGCAGCGCCGTCCGGAGCTGGTTGCCGCCGGTGGTGGCGTCGGTGCCGTCCGGCAGCGTCCAGGTGTAGGACAGCTCCCATTCGCCCTGCGCCCAGGTACGGGTCGTGGTGTTGGTGAGGGTGACGTCGACGGTGTACTCGTCGCCGGGGATCATCCGGGACGGCGTGTACGGCGCGAAGTAGGTGTTCTCCGTCGACTTGGACAGGTACGTCACCGCGAGCTGCGGGCGCAGCTGGGACTCCTCGGCCTCCGAGGAGAGGAACACCGTCCGTTCCTGCGGGCCGGCCGACGACTCGTCGCGCAGCCGGATCGCCACACCGTGGTTGCTGTCCGGGTCGGAGATCCAGCCCTGGGCCAGCGAGGTGACGGACCAGCTCTGCCGCGCGGGGTCGTTGGTGACGGTGCCGACGGTGTCCGACACCGTGGCGGTCATGTCACCGCCCGGAGCGGTCCACGACGTGGTGGCGTTCGCCTTGTTCCAGGAGGCGGTGGCCTCGTCGAAGCCCCGGGTCAGGCCGTGTGCCTCGTAGATCGCGCCGGGGCTGCCGGTCGTGGTGGTGAAGCCCCACAGGTCGAGCTGGGCGTCCAGTACCCGGGCGCCCGCCGGGATGCCGGTGACGCCGGGGAACTTCAGCAGGGCACGGGTGGTGCCGTAGGTGCCGGAGTTGTTGCCCACGGACAGCCAGGGGCGGGGTGTGCCGAGGTCGTCGACGGTGTCGTGGCCGGTGGCCGGCTGGGCGGAGGTGAGGGTGGTGTCCTCCTGGCCGGACTGGAGGACGACGGTGGTGCGGCCCGCCTTGGGGAGCCGGACCAGCTGGGTCGCCGACGGCAGGACCTGCCCGGAGCGGGTCTTGACCGCGACCATGTAGTAGTAGGCGTTGCCGAACGGGTCGGCGGAGTCCGCCGGGGTCGGGGTGGCCGTGGTGTCCGTGTAGCTCCGCGTGTCCTTGGACACCGGGGCGACCAGGGTCTGCGAGGACGGCGTGAAGTGCTGGAACACGCTGCGGTGGACCTGGTACTCGACGATGTCGTCGCCCGGCGCGGCCGACGGGTCGGTGTACGCGGGCCAGTCGAGTTCGGCGCCGGTCGCGTGGATCACCTTCGGGGTGTTCGCGTCGACGCCCCGGGTGCCGTAGGTGAGGACCAGCTTGGGGTAGGTGGCGACCTCGCCCTTGTAGGCGTACTCGGACGCCTCGTAGCGGGGGCCGCCCTTGGGGGCGTTCGCGGACTCGTCGGCGGCCTTCACCACGAAGCCGTGGTTGTCGTGGGTGCCGTCCAGCCACTGCTGCACGGTCTTGGTGACCGGGAAGCTGTGCCAGGTGTTGATCTCACCCGCCCGCTTGGTGACGACGCCGCCCTTGGTGAAGCGGACGGCGTCCGCGATGACCGACGTCGAGGTGGAGGCGGGGCCGTCACCGAGGACGACCTTGCCCGTGGTGCCCGCCGTGAACGGGTGGGTGCCGAGGGTCTTCCACGCCCCGCCCCCGCCCGTCTGCTGGTTCACCGTGTACGTCTTGCTGCCGCCGTTGTACGTCACCGTGTACGGCGCGTTCACGGCGCGGTCGGAGGCCGGGACGTAGTGGACGTCGACCTGGTACTCGCCGTTCTCGGGGAGGCTGGGCTGCCAGCTGTAGGTGTCGCCGGCGGTGGTGTCCTTGTTGAAGCGGTAGTCCTGGTTGACCGCGTACTGGGTGTACGCGGTGTTCGTGGACGCCGGCCAGGCACCCTTGGCGGCGGTGGTGCCCAGGTCGCCGTCGTCGACCAGGACGGCGGTGCCGGACAGCTCGCCGGTGAGGTCCTTGGCGCTGTTCCAGGTGGCGCTGGTCTCGCTCCAGGGGGCGGTGGCGCGGTGCGCCTCCAGCCGGACCTCGGTGTCTCCGGTGGTGTGGGTCTGGTCGTAGTACAGCTTGAGTTCGGCCGAATCCAGCCGGGTGCCGGCGGGGACGCCGGACAGGCCGAAGCGCAGCAGGGCGCGGCTGCTTCCGGTGGAGGTGTTGCCGACGGAGAGCCGCCAGCTGCCGTCGTAGTTGTCGGCCGGACCGTCCGAGGAGATCATGACGTCCTCGGACTGCGACGGGGTGGGCGCGAGGGTGATGGTCGGGTCGACCGTCACCGGGTACCGGCGTTCCTCGGCCGTGAGCCACCCGGCGTCCGGGCGCAGGCTCACCGTGTAGGAGCCGTTCCCGCCGGTGAGGATCTGCCGGACCGCGTCGGTGCCCACCGTGCCGTACGGGGATTCGGCGTCCCGCCTGGCGTCGGTCATCGACGGTGCCGGGATGACCAGTTCCGGCCTGCCGGGCCCGGCGCTGTCGCTGTGCAGCGCGATGGCGCCGTTCTCGCGGGACGTGGCGGTCAGGCCGTGGGTGGTGAGCGTGAAGTCGTAGGCCGGGGCCTTGCCGGGCCGGTCGTGGAGGACGATGTCCTCCTTCAGGCTGCCGTTGCCGACGGTGTACCTGAGGTCGACGCCCTTGCCGAAGGCGTCCCGGTAGGTGACGGTGTTGCCGTCCGTCTGCGGGACCAGCTTCGCGGCGTTCCCGGCCGGGTCCTTCAGCCCGAGGGAGACCCAGCGGCCCTCGTCGAGCTGGAAGCGGACCAGCTCACCGGGGCGGGAACCGAAGTAGGTCCGCGCCACGTTGGTGGTGTTGGCCTTCTCGAAGCCGGCGCGGTCGGTGTCGGTGACCGCGGTGTCGATGGCCTTCCAGGTGCGCTCGTCCCCCTTGCCGGTGGCGTAGGAGGTCGGCACGGAGGACACCTCGGCCTGGACGCGGCCGTCGGACAGCTGCCAGTAGCGGGACTGCGGCGTCCTGCGGTCCGTGAGTTCCCTGACGCGCTGGGGTCTGGCGGCTTTCTTCCCCTTGGCGAGGAGTTCGTTGGCGGGGACGTCGGTGTCGGGCAGGTCGGGCGGGGTCGCCCGCTCGCCGTCGTCGTCCCCGAAGAGGTCGCGCAGGCCGTCGGTGAGGCCGTCACCGAGCCGTCCCACATCGGGTGGCGCGGCGAACGCGGGCGTCGTCGGCGCGAGCGTGACCAGGACGGCCAGGGCCGCGCTCGACGCCAGGACCCTGCGGGCCCTTGGTCTGTGCATCGGATTCCCTTCCGAAATCACCGGATGGGTCTGCCGGTTGGCAGACGGCAGCGGAGGGTCTACAGCACATGGACCTGTACATGTCAATCGAGCGGACTATTCGGACATACGCCGGTAATCCTTCGAGCGGGGCCCGCGACCAGGCGTGACCCCGCCCTCCGACGCGGCACGAAGCCCGTCACGGCGTCGAGTTTCGGACACGCCTCAGCCCGTGGGTGCGGCGTCGGCCGGGTCGGGGCTGGGACCGGGGCCGGGCAGACTGCCGGTGCACGTGGCACGCCCGAAACCGCCGCTGGCGGTGGCGCTCTGCAGATGCCGCCCCCGTACGGCGACGGCGCAGCGGGCCTGGCCCCCCTTCTCGCCGAGCACGATGCTCACGACGGGGGTGCGGCCGAGCGGGACGGGCACGGTCGTGCGCCAGGGCAGGGTGGCCGCCTTCACCACGGTCGCCTGCCCCGACTCGCTGCGCGCCTGGTAGGTGATGTCGGCGGTGCCGGTGCCGGTCACCTCGTAGGTGACCGAGGCGGTGGGCACCTCGCGCTTCTCCTTCTCCTCGCCGCCCGGGGAGAGCGCCCCGTACAGCACGAGCCCGCCGCACGCCGCGAGCACCACGGCGGCCGTGATCAGCCCCGCGCGGTCCGGACGGCCGAGCCGTCGCGCACCCCGGCCATCAGCCGTGGCGGCTGCCGACGCCGGAGCCTGCGGCTCCCGAACCTCATCCATCGAATTCCCCCTGGGTCACGGGAGCTTGGAGCTTCCAGAACTCCCCGGACGGCGACAGGGCGGGGTTATACACGACGCGGTGGCCGCGTTCCAGTGTACGGACATATCGGGCACCCGGCCGCGGACCGGATCCTGCGTGACGCCTCGGCGGTCTCCGCCGGCCGCGGGCGTCACAAGGCGACGGTACGGACGTCCTGTCGCGTGGAGTCCCCGGTCGCGGGCCGCGCCTGGGGAGCGGCCGGTCCCCGTTCGAGCATCCGGGTGAGCGCCGCCTGACGGAGGGCAGGCGGTTCCCGTTCCGCGCACTCGGCGGCGTAGAGGCCGATGAGGCCGTGGAAGCGGTGTCGGTGGCCCGGTTCCTCCTCCAGCAGGTGGTGGGCGGCCAGCAGCGAGAGCAGCCTGCGGGTGGTGTCCCGGTCCGTCTCCGCGAGCGTCGCCGCGATCTCGACGGTGAACGGGCCGCCGTGCAGCCCGAGATAGCGGAACATGCGGGCCGCGTCGGCCGGAAGCGCCCGGTACGACGCCGCGAAGGCGCAGCGCATGCTGGCGGCCGCGTCGTCCTCCACCGTGAGCCGGTCGAGCCGGCTGTGCTCGGCGGCGTACTGCTCGACCAGCGTGCTCAGCGGCACCCCGGGGTTGGCCGTCAGCCCGTCGGCGACGATGCGCAGGGCGAGGGGCAGTCCCCCGCAGACCGCCACCAGGCGCCGGACGGCCTCGTCCTGTCCCGCGAGCCGGTTGCCGCTCAGCGCGGTGAGCAGGCGCGCCGACGCGCTGTCGTCCAGCGGCCCGACGGTGAGCAGGTGCGCGCCGTCCCGTGCCGCGAGCCCGGCGAGGCGCTGCCTGCTGGTCGCGAGGACGCAGCAGGAGCCGCGCGGTATCAGCGGGCGCAGCTGATCGGCGCTGTGGGCGTCGTCGAGCACCACCAGCATCCTGCGGCCGTGCAGCAGGCTGCGGTAGAGGGAGGCGCGGGCGGCGAGGCCGGCGGGCATTCGCGTGGTGTCGACGCCGAGGCTGCCCAGGAGCTGTGCCAGGGCCTCCGCCGCGGTCACCGGTTCACCGCGCAGTCCGGTGCCGCACAGGTCCACGTACAGCTGGCCGTCGGGAAAGCGGTCGAGGAGCCGGTGCGCCAGCTGCAGGACGAACGCCGACTTGCCGGCCCCCGCCGGGCCGTCGACCACGGCGACCGGGGTCGTGGCACCCGACCGCGTCAGCTCGTCGTCCAGCACGTCCGCCAGCCGCGCCAGTTCGCCGGCGCGGCCCACGAACCCGCGCGCGGAGGGCGGCAGTTGCCGCGGGCTGGGCGCTGCGGGCAGCGCGATCTCGCGGGGCGCCTCCAGCAGCGTGGCGGTGGCGTCCCCGCCATGGGTGCGCAGCCCCGGGTGACCGCGGAGGATCTGCTGGTAGAGGTCACGCAGTTCGGCGCCGGGCTCGATGCCCAGCTCACTGCTCAGCAGGCGCCGGATCTCGTCGTAGACCCGCAGCGCGTGAGCCTGCCGGCCGTTGCGGTACAGGGTCAGCATCAGCAGCCAGCGCAGTTTCTCGCGCAGCGGTTCCTCGGAGACGGCGCGGATCAGCTCGGGGGCGATCTCCGTGTGCCGGCCCGCCGCCAGCATGTCGGCGGCCCATTCCTCGACGGCGGTGAGCCTGAGGTCCCGCAGCCGGGTGCGTTCCATGGAGGCGAACGGGCCGGGGATCGCGGCGTACGCCTCGCCGCGCCACAGCGACAGAGCCTCCTCGTACAGCCGCAGGGAGGTTTCGGTGTCCCCCTTCGCCCATGATCTGCGGGCCTCGGCGTGGCGCCGGGCGAAGAGCGTGGCGTCCACCTGGTCCGGGTCGGTCCGCAGGCAGTACCCGCCGGACGCGGAGACGAGGACCGCGCTGGCTCCTCTCCTGCTGCGCCCGGGTTCCAGTTCCCGGCGCAGTCCGGCCACATAGGTGTGCACGCTGTTGGCCGCGGAGTGCGGTGTGTCACCGTCCCACAGGGCGTCCACGATGGTGTCGACGCCCACGACGTCGTTGGCGCGGCTGGCGAGCAGGCTGAGCACGGCGCGCTGCTTGGGCGGGCCCAGCGGCACCTCCGTCCCGTCCTGCCAGGCCCGCACCGGGCCCAGGAGCTGTATGCGCAGAGGTGTCCCCGTGGTGGCCATCGGCCAGTCCTCTCCTGAAGTGGTGTTCCGTCCGGTCCTGCGTCGGCTTCTCGCGCATCAGCGCGGCGGTCGCGGTCGGCCCTCCGCCGCGCCGGTGCCGTCGGCCGGTTCGGCCGTACGAGCCACCAGCGACCGGGACACGGACATCAGCTTCTCCCGGGTCTCCTCCAGCTCCCGCTCGGCGCGGGACTGCTCCACCACGCCGGCTCCGGCCCTCAGCCAGGTCCTGCCGTCGCGCGCGTAGGCGCTGCGCAGCACCAGGGCGGCATCCATCGTCCCGTCCTGCGTGACCTTCATGACGGCTCCCGCGTAGGGGCCGCGGGCCTGGCTCTCGTAGCGGGAGATCGCCTCGTAGGCGGCGGGTTTGGGCACCCCGGAGGCCGTCACGGCGGGGAACACCGCGGCGAACGCCTGCCAGGGACCGGCCCCCTCCGGCATCCGGCCCACCACCTTCGACGCCAGGTGCTGCACGGTGCCGCGTTCCTTGACCGTCATGAACTCCGTCACGGCCACCGTCTCCGGTTCGCAGGGGCCGGCGAGTTCGTCGACGGCGACCTTCACCGAGATGGCGTGCTCGTGGAGTTCCTTGGGGTCCGCGAGCAGGTCCTCGCGCAGCTTGCGGTCGAGTTCGGAGTCACCGGTCAGCGC
Source organism: Streptomyces glaucescens (assembly GCF_002154375.1). GTDB lineage: Bacteria > Actinomycetota > Actinomycetes > Streptomycetales > Streptomycetaceae > Streptomyces > Streptomyces glaucescens. Next base: position 12,712 of record NZ_MUND01000190.1, read on the forward strand.
CCGGGTGCCCGCGAGGGGCTGACTGGCGACACGGCGCTCGGGGTCCACTTCCACCACGGTCTCCGGGCTGAACCCGAAGGCGCGCAGTCCGCCCATGCTCAGCAGGAAGGAACGGGTGGGCGAGTTGGCGCGGCGTCCGGCGGCGAAGCTGGCGGGGAAGTCGATCTCCTCCGGTACGGGCACCACCCGGGAGATGACGGCCTTCTGCAGCAGCCCGGCGCGGATGTCCCGGACCAGGGAGGCCACGTGGCGCAGGTAGTCGCCGGCGTCGGCTTCGAGGTCGACGCGGACCGGCCGTCCCGTACCGCCGGCGGGTGCCTCGGCGTGGGTGACGGCTTCCTCCGCGGTCGCGAGGGCCGCGCCGCGCAGACTGCGGATGACGGCCCGGCCGCCGCTCAGCCGCACCTCCGTCTCGGGAACGACCAGGTGCGCGAGGACACCGTCCCGTGGGGCCGCCGTCCCCGCCAGGAGCGGGGCCAGTTCGAACGCGCACCAGCCGTAGGCGCTCCAGTCAGCTATCGGCAGGCCCGCCAGGAATTCCTGGATCCGGTCGAGCGGATTCCCGTTCCAGCGGTCCTCCGTGACCACACCGTCCCGTGTGGTGCGAATACATCGCGGCGTCAGCAGGACTTCGGCCGCTATTCCACCGGCTATGGACCAGCCATCGGGGTCCTCGTACACCACGAAGGTGTCCCAGATTCCGGAGGAGGCGAGTCCGGTTGCGATATCGAGCGGCTCGCGCCTTGTTTCCACGGTGGCTGTGCGGTAATGGACCTTCACACCTATCCCCTGAGTAGGCAGGGCGAAGACGGGCGGGACTGCCAGCACATGCCCCCGCCGGCGCTTCCCCCGAATCGACAGCGCAGCGCTCATTTCCAGCTGTGGAGAATGTTGGGCAGCCGTGGCGGAACCACCCGGGCGGACGGCATCAGGAAAGCGAGCGACCGGCGAAAATCCTGGTCGGCTCACCGCGAGAACCGCTCACCCGGAGCACCACGGAGCGTCGGAGCGGGGCGTCGCCGTCTCGGCCACGCAGGCCAGAACGAGGCACCGGGCTCCGGGAAGATGTCCAGCGGGTCCACCCACTGCACGGAAGAAGGCGCACCTTCGACAGGGTCACCGAATCCGGGTCAAGGCCGGAACCGGCCACAAGAATGTCGCACATCAGATTCCGGATGCGCCCCGCCTGAAGGTTCGCGCGCCTGTTGGGTCACGACCTGAGGCTGCTTTCCCGTTACGACATCAGAAAACGCCGCACCCGCCGCCAGACCCCCGATAGGATTCGCCCCCCGACCGATCCCCGCGCCGGAAGTCAATCCGCCTGACATCAGCGGACCGAGTCCCGGTGAATCCCCTGAACAAACCTCCAGTCAAGGTTTGGCCGAGCATCTGCCCTCCAGCTTTTTTATACTCGTAAGCTGTGCGCGCAAGGTCACAGTAGCGGCTGAGTGACCGATTGTCACCCCCTGGACTGACAGGTAGAGCGGCGTCCTGAGAAGAGAAATGAAGGCGCGCGCATTCCGTGTCCCGTCGGACGCGGGGAGCCCGAGCCTCCTTGACCGTTGAACCAAAGGCAGGCATTCCTCACCGGGTGGGAGCCGGCCGTCGAACGCCGAAGGGCGGAGCCGTCCGGTCGACGGCTCCGCCCCTGGCGACGTCACACGCCGGCGGGTGATCAGTCCAGCAGGAGCTCGGGGGAATGCAGCTCCAGCCAGGTGTGCAGGTCGAGCACCCGCTCCAGACCGGCCCGTACCGCCACCGTCATGCCCGCCGGATCCTGGGCCACGACGGCTTGCGCCCACGCGCGGTCGACCAGGGCGAAGACCTGCGCGTCCGGCGCCGCGATCAGCTCCTTCACCTGCTGCTGCAGAATCGCCGCGTACCCGGGATCCTGCGGCGACGGGTACGGGCTCTTCACCCGCTCCACCACCGATCGCGGCATCACATGGGCCGCGGCCTGCCGCAGCAGGCTCTTCTCCCGGCCGTCGAACGTCTTCATCGCCCAGGGCGTGTTGTACACGTACTGGACCAGCTCGTGGTTGCAGAACGGCACCCGCACCTCCAGCCCGACCGCCATCGACAGCCGGTCCTTGCGGTCCAGCATGTTGCGCACGAACCGCGTCAGATGCAGATGGAAGACGGAGCGCATGCGCCGCTCCAGCTCGGACTCGCCGTCGAGGTGCTCCACTTCGGCCAGGGCCGTCGCGTACTGGTCGGCGGTGTACGCCCCGACGTCGAGCCGCTTCCGCAGCCCCGGCTCGATGTGGTCGGTGCGGGCCGCGAGGCTCAGCGGCGGGATGACCGCCATCCACGGGAAGGTCTGGACGCGGGTCAGCGGCTCGTGATGGAACCAGGGGTACCCGCCGAACACCTCATCCGCCGACTCCCCCGACAGCGCCACCGTCGAGCGTTCCCGGATCGCCTTGAACAGCAGGTAGAGCGAGCTGTCGAGATCGCCGAAGCCGTTCGGGATGTCCCGGGCGCCGACGGTCGCGCGCCGCACCGCGGGATCGGAGATGTCGGCCGGGTTCAGCATCACGTCGTGGTGATCGGATCCCACGTGCGCCGCGACGTCCCGCACGAACGGCGAGTCCGGCGTCTCGCGCATCTCGTCCGGGACGAAGTTCTCCTCCTGGCCGGCGAAGTCCACCGAGAACGTACGCACCCGCTCGCCCCGCAGGGCCAGCCGCTCGGCCGCCAGGCCGGTGATCGCGCTGGAGTCCAGTCCGCCGGAGAGCAGGACGCACTGCGGGACGTCCGAGATCAGCTGCCGGTCGACGATCCCGGTGAGCATCTCCCGCACCCGCGCCACCGTGTCGTCCCGGCTGTCGGTGTGCTCGGCGGCCCGCAGCCGCCAGTAGGTCCGCTCCCGGAGGCCGCGGCGGTCGACACTGATCAGCGTGCCCGGCAGCATCTCGTGCATGCCCTTGTAGAGCGCCCAGCCCGGCGTCTTGGTCTGCGCGAACAGCTCCCGCAGCCCCTCGGTGTCGACCACCTTGCGCGCCAGCGGGTTCGCCAGGATCGCCTTGGGCTCGGAGCCGAACAGCACACCGTCCGGCGTCGGGTAGTAGTAGAGCGGCTTGATCCCCATGCGGTCGCGCACCAGCAGCAGCTTCTGCTCGCGCTCGTCCCAGACCGCGAACGCGTACATCCCGTCGAGGTGGTCGACGAGGCTCTCGCCCCACTCCAGGTAGCTGTGCAGCACGACCTCGGTGTCGCTGTCCGTCTGGAACGCGTGCCCGAGCGACGTCAGCTGCCGGCGCAGTCCCTGGAAGTTGTAGGCCTCACCGGAGTACACCAGGGCGACCTCGCCGGCCGGTGTGCTCACGCTCATCGGCTGCGTTCCGCCGGGCAGGTCGATGATGGCCAGGCGCCGGTGGCCGAGGCCGACATGGGTGCGCACGAAGGTGCCCCGGCCGTCCGGCCCGCGGCAGGCCATGGTCTCGGTCATCGCATCGAGCGTGTCCCCCCGGTGCGTCAAGTCGGCGTCGAACGACACCCATCCCGCGATCCCGCACATTTCACAACCCCATTTCCCTACGATTCCGCGCTTTGGCAGGCAACGCACCGGCAGTCGGCACGCACGGGCGGCCGACGGACCGGCTGTCAGTGCACCGGTGTCCGGCCGGACGGCGGCGTTCCCACGTGCTCGAGGATCAGCCCGGCGAGCACCTTCGGCTGATGAGTGACGAAGTAGTGTCCGCCGCCGGCGATCACCGCCAGTGCGACGTGCGCCGCGTAGCGCTCCCACTCCAGATGGCCGCGTTCATAGCCCGGGGTGGCGTCGTCCGCGTCGCCGATCACTGCGATGAGCGGGGTGGCCAGCCGCTCGTGCCGCTCCTTCCTCGCCTCGATCTGGAAGTGCAGGCCCTGTTTCATGTCGTGCCGGATCACGTCCAGCACGGTCCTGAGGTCCGAGTCGTCCAGCGCTCCGTCGAAACCCCCGAGCGAGGTCATGTAGGCGTGCAGACCCTGCGCGGACCACTGAGTGGCGTGGCGCAGCCGCTCCTCCGGGTCGGCCTCGGGCAGCGCGGCCCCGATGAACAGGGCGGCCGGCAGGTGCCCGCTGCGCTCCAGCCGCCCCGCGACCGCCACCGCCAGCGCGGATCCCGCGCAGTGCCCGTAGAGGGCGAAGGGCCCGGTCAGCGAGCGCCGGATCTCCTCGGCGATCGCGTCGGCGCTCTCGTCGAGGGTCAGCAGGGACTCGTCCGGCTGGGTCGGGTCGTGCCCCGGCAACGCGGCGGCCCACAGCTCCGCGTGGGGCGCCAGTTCGACGGCGAGACCCTGGTACGCCGCTGCCGTGCCGCCGCCGTAGGGAATGCAGACGAGGGTGAACTCCGCGCCCGCTGCCCCCTCGGGGGTCAGCCGCCGCAGAATGCGCTGTGCTCCGTCCGTGCTCTCCCGTTCCAGGACGCGGAGGGCCAGCTTTCCCGGTGTGGGGTGCTGGAACACGTCCAGCACCGACAGGCCCCGGCCGATCCTGCGCGCGAGCCGGACGGCCTTGACGGAGTCGCCGCCCAGATCGAAGAAGTCGTCCTCAACGGAGACGCCCGGGACGCCGAGCGCATGGCTGAAGGCGTCGGCGACGTCCCGCTCCAGGGGAGTGGCGGGGGCCGCTCCTCGCGGAGCGCGGGCGTACACCGGTTCGGGCAGGGCGCGGCGGTCCAGCTTCCCGTTGGCGGTCAGGGGGATCCGGTCGATCGCCACCACGGCGGCCGGCACCATGTGGGACGGCAGCCGTCGGGCGAGACGGGTGCGCAGCGCGGCCGGGTCCGTGACGGACGGACCGTCCAGCACCACGTAGCCGATCAGGGCATGGTCGCCGACGGCGTCCTTCCGGGCCACCGCGCAGGCGGTCGCGACCCCCGGGCAGGCGCGCAACTCCGCCTCGACCTCCCCGAGTTCGATGCGGTGGCCCCGGATCTTCACCTGGTCGTCCGCCCGCCCCCGGTACTGGAGGAGGCCGTCGGCCCGCCGGCGGCCGAGGTCCCCGGACCGGTACATCCTCGATCCGGGCGGTCCGAACGGGTCGGCGACGAAGCGGGCGGAAGTGAGCCCCGGCCGGTCCAGGTAGCCGCGGGCCACCTGGTCGCCGGCCACGTAGATCTCCCCGGTGACACCGGGGGGTACCGGACGCAGATGCTCGTCGAGGAGGTAGAGGGCCAGCCCGGGCAGGCTCTGCCCGACCGGGCTCCCGGTGCGGGCCGGGTCGAGGGAGGCGTCGAGTGCCATGTGGCTGGCGTGCACCGTGGTCTCCGTGATCCCGTACATGTTGACCAGGACGGGCGCGTCGTCGGCGTGCCGCTCGTACCACTCCGCCAGCCGGGCGAGGTCGAGCGCCTCACCGCCGAAGACCACATACCGCAGGGCCGGTCGCCGCCCGGCCCGCGGGTCGTCCTGGTCCGCCTGGAGCAGCTGGTGGAACGCCGAGGGCGTCTGGCTGAGGACGGTGACCCCCTCGCGCACCAGCAGCCGCATCAGCTCGTCGGGGGAGCGCCGGACGGCGGTGGGAACCACGACGAGGGTGCCGCCGTGCAGCAGCGGGCCCCACAGTTCCCACACCGAGAAGTCGAACGAGTAGGAGTGGGCCATCGTCCACACGTCGTCCGCCCGGAAGTCGAAGAGTTCCTGGGTGGCGTCGAACAGGGCCAGGACGTTGCGGTGCGGTACGACCACTCCCTTGGGCCGTCCGGTGGAGCCCGAGGTGTGAATGACGTAGGCGGTGTTGTCCGGCGCCAGGGGGCCCGCGCGCTCGGCGGGCCGCACGTTGTCGTGGGCGAGTTCCGCCAGGCGCGCGCGGGCCGGCTCGGCGTCGAGGCTCACGACGGGGACGTGCGTGCCGGGGAACCGGGCCGCCAGGCCGGAGGTCGTGAGCAGCAGCAGCGGTCCGGCGTCCTGGAGCAGGAAGTCGATGCGGTCCTGCGGGTAGTCGGGGTCGACCGGGAGGTACGCGGCTCCCGACTTCAGGACCGCGAGCAGCGCCACCACGAGGTGGACCTCCTGGGGCAGGGCGACGGCGACCAGCCGCTCCGGCCCGGCGCCGTGCCGGATGAGCAGCCGGGCGAGACGGTTCGCCCGGTCGTTCAGTTCCCCGTACGTCAGCCGCTCCGCGCCGCATGTGACGGCCAACGCGTGCGGCGTCGCCGCGGCCTGTGCCTCGAAGGCCTCCACAAGGGTGCGCGGGCCATCCTCAGCCGGCCGGCGGCGCGGGCGGATCTCCAGGAACCGGCGGCGCTCGGCGGCATCGAGGAGCTCGGCCTCCCCCAGCGGACGCGACGGGTCCTCGACCACCTGGCGCAGGAACGCCTGGAACCTCTCCGCGTGGCCGCGGAGGTCCTCGGCGCCGTAGAGGGCGGCGTTGGCGTCGAACGAGAAGGTGAGGCTTCCGGGTTTCTCGTAGACGCCCAGCATCAGGTCCTCGATCGGACCGGGCGTGAGATTGTGGTGCCGGGCCGCGCAGTCACCGAAGGAAAAGTCGGTGTCGAGCGTCATGACATTGGCTATGGGACCGAAAACCCGCGCCCTACCGCCCTGCTCCCCGAATTCACGCCGCAATTCCTCGAAGCGGTATCGCCGGTGCGGACGGGTTTCTTTGATCTTTTCGTCGGTCTGCCGGAGAAGTTCGGGAAAAGTCGTCGAGCGGGAGGCGCGCAGGCGCAGCGGTATCACGTTGGACACCATGCCGGGAGTGGTGGCCGCCGCGGGCGTGTGGCGATTGGACACCGGCAGTCCGAGAACGGTGCCGTCGCGGCCCGTGAGCCGGCCGACGTAGGCAGCGAACGCCGCGACCACCACCCGCGACCAGGGCACCCCGTGGGTGTGCGCGCAGGCGCGGAGCCGGTCTTCCAGCTCCGTGCCGATGTGCCACATCCGCCTGACGGGAACGCCGGCCGGCAGCATGACCTCGTCGGTGAGTCCGGCCACCTGCTCGAGGTCCGCGAACTGCTCCAGCCAGTACCTGCGGTCCTGGGCGTACTGCGCCGAGGCGCGGTAGTGCCGCTCCTCCTCGATCAGGGAGAGCAGGCTTCCGAAGGGGTTCGCGGACACCTCCCGGCCCGCGGCCAGGGCGCCGTAGACCTCCGCCGTACGGCGGGAGATCATCTGCGAGGTGACGCCGTCGGCCACCAGGTGGTGCAGCTGCCAGAACCAGATGTGCCGCTCCGGCGCGACACGGAGGATCGCGTGCCGGTGGACACCGTCGCGGGCCGGGTCCAGCGGGCTGTCGATCCTCCCGCGCATCCAGCGCTGCGCCGCCGCCCAGGCCTCCGCCTCGGAGCCGGCCCCGGTGCCCGTCCCACGGCCGAGGTCGACCAGCGGTACGTCCACGACGGCGTCCGGCCGCACCCGCTGCCATGGACCGTCCGCGTCCTCGCCGCAGGAGACGGTCAGCGCCTCCGCCTCGCTCATCGTGCGGCGGATCGCCTCCCGAAGCAATGCGGGAGACATCGGGCCGGTGATGTCGAGAAATTCGCCGAAAGAATGGGCGAGCTTTGAATCGTCCAGCTGCCAGCCGTACCAGATACCGGCCTGGCCCTGAGTGAGTGGAAGTCTCAAGGCGGACCGATCCCCCGTCATTCACAACCCCCGATTTCAGATCAGACTGATATCGGGAGACTACCCAGCGCGGTGTTCGCGCCACAATGTTCACTTCACCCCAGCCCATGTGAAGTATGCACGGTGAGCGGGGGTGAGGCGTTTACTGGAATCCCGATTTCCGCCGGGTCACCGGATCGGGCGCAGGCGCAGTTCCCGGTCCGCGGCGAGGGCGAGCAGGTCGGCGTCATGGCTGATGAGCAGGACCACCGCGCCGCCCTCGGCCACATCGCGCATGGTGCGTGTCATGGATTGCAGATGGCGGCGGTCGACGCCGGAGCTGGGCTCGTCGAAGATGACGACGCGGCGCCCGCTGAGGCGGGCCGTGGCGACGACCAGGCGCTGCTGCTGGCCGCCGGACAGCGACAGTGGGTGACGTTCGTCGAAGCGGTCCAGGTCGAGATCGGCGAGCACGGTGGCGGCGTGGCCCGCCTGCTCCGGGACGGCGCCGAGCCGCAGTTCGGCGGTGACGCTGTCGGTGAAGAGCTGCCGCTGGACGTCCTGCATGACGATCGCCGTCTCGCGCTGGCGCCGTGAGCGGGACATCGTGCGGCCGTCGAGGAGCACCTCGCCGGAGTGGCGCTGGAGCCCGGCGAGGACACGGGCGAGGGTGGTCTTGCCCGCTCCGTTGGGGCCGGTGACCGCGGTGATGACACCGGCGGGCAGGTGGGCTTCCGTGATGTCGAGGACGGGGCGCCCGCGGAACGCGCACCGGATGCCGCGCAGCACCACACCCCCGCCGGCCGCCTCCCGGCCGGCCGCGGGTGCGACGGCGGTCGCGCCACCGGCCTCGCCCGTGGACTCCGTGTCCTCGGGCCGGGTCTTTGCCGGCTGGACGCTGGGACCGTGCCCGGACGCCGGCGCCACGTGGATCCTTTTGGGCGCGTCGAGGCTGCGCAGGCCTTCCTCGCGCATCATCTCCTCGGTCAGCCTGGGGAATTCGTCCCTGGACCACTCCTTCGCGACCCGGCCGTCCTGCATCACCACGATGCGGTCGGCGAGTTCCCGCAGGTAGTGCAGGCGGTGCTCGGCGATGACGAGGGTGGTGCCCCGTTCCCTGAGGTGGCGCAGGACCGCGGTGAGGTCCGCGATGCCCTGCGGGGACAGGTTGGAGGTGGGTTCGTCGAGCAGCAGGGTCGGCGGCCCGTGGGTGACGGCCGCCGCGCACGCCACCCGCTGCTGCTGACCGCCCGACAGTTCCCGCAGCCGGCCGTCGAGTTCGCCGAGGCGGAACTCGGCGACGACCTCCCGGACCCGTTCGCGGATGCGCTCCGGCGGTGTGCCGAAGTTCTCGAGGGCGAAGGCCAGTTCGGTGTCGATGGTGTCGGTGAAGAACTGGCGGCGCGGATGCTGGAGCACCGTGCCGGTCACCCGCCCGACCTGGGCGAGATCGGTGATCGGCTCCCCCGCGACGCGGACCTCGCCTTCGAGCTTCCCGTCGTGGAAGTGCGGGATGAGGCCGTTCATCAGGCGCAGCGCCGAGCTCTTGCCCGATCCGCTGGGCCCGCACACCACCACGGTCTCGCCGCGCCGGATGCGCAGGTCAAGTCCGTCGATTACGGCCGTGTCACCCTCCTGGTACGCCCACCGGACGTTCTTCAGCTCGATCATCGTCCGGCCTCCCACAGCAGGGTCGCCGTCACGAGCGCCGCCACCACGATCACGGCGACCACGTCGGCGGGGCCGAACCGCGGCGGGTGCATCGAGGTGGGGTGCGGCTGCGAGCCCAGCCCGCGCAGCAGCGCGGACGCCGACAGGTCCTCCGCCGAGCGCAGGCTCGACGCGATGAGCGGCACGGTGAAGTACTCGATGCTGCGGACCGGGTGGCGCAGCATGTCCAGCCAGCCGCCGAGCCCGCGCAGCCGCATGGCGTCCCGCACCGCCCGCGCCTCGGCGAGGATGGTGGGGACGAACCGCAGCAGCACCGACCCGGACACGGTGAACGCGTGGGGTACCCGCATCGAGCGCAGCGCGGCGGTGAACCGGGTCGGCGGCATGGTCTCGATCAGGTGGGCGGCGATGCCCGCCACGGCCACCAGGCGGAGCGAGAAGCCGCCCATGACCCCGACGATGCCGAGGACCGGCCACGGGGCGGCGAGCGGCAGCAGGTAGGCCACCGCGGCGGCGGTCGCCGCGGCCAGCGGCAGGGCGAGCACCCGCCGCCAGGCCCGCTCGGCGATGGCCAGCAGCATTCCCGCCACCAGTGCGGCGGGCACGAACAGCAGGCCGCCCGGCGCCATGATGGTGATGCTGGCGGCCAGCAGGATCGCCACCGCGGTGCGCGGGTCCAGTGTCCGTCGCGAGACGGCCCCCTCCGGCGGGCCGGGGACCGTCACGCCCAGGGCCGTGGTGTCGAGCTGGGGACTGGTGCCGCTCACACCAGCCCGGCCTTCCGGAAGTGCTTGTCCAGCAGGCGCAGGCCGAGGACGCCGCCGATCAGCCCGAACACCACGGTGGACAGGTCGAACGCGATCAGCACGCCCGGCGACAGCAGCGAGTCCAGCTTCTCGACGTAGTCCGGATCCATCTCCGCCATGTAGGGGCTGGAGAGGAACTCGTCGCGGGCGTAGAACATCGGCAGGAACAGCCCGACGAACCAGGTGCTGAAGGCGGCGTAGGCGAGCACGCTCAGCTGCCGCGAGCGGTACCGGCCCATGTACAGCAGCGCCTCGGCGATCAGCGCGCCCAGCACGCCGACGAGCAGGGTGACGGGCGGGCTGCCGATGAGCAGCATGAACCCGGTCACGATGACGGCGAGGACGGTGACCATGCCGGCGTGCCGCACCCGGGTGAGGAACAGCATGAACGGCACGCCCGCCGCGACGATGCTGAGCCCGCTGGTGACCAGGGTCATCACCGGGCTGATGAACTCGAGCAGGTTGAACAACCCCACCGTCACGATGTACAGCGCTCCGAAGACGCCGATGTTGATCAGGTCTCTGGGGCTCATGCGGAGATCGATACGGTGATCGGTGACTTCGACGGTCACGGTGTCCTGTCCTTACCTCGGCTGGGGGTATGTATGAGGAGTCGCCGTCCGGTGCGGCGGGCGGCGGTCATGGCGCGGAGGGCCACGAGATCGCCGACGCCTCGGACGCCTTGCGGGCCCGCGTCGTCAGGAGGTCGATGACCGCGTCGCGGTGCTCCTCCAGGTAGAAGTGACCGCCTGCGAACGTCCGCAGCTCGCACGCGCCGTCGGTGACCTCGCGCCACCCCTCGGCCTCCCATGCGTGGATCTCGGGATCGCGGTCGCCGTACAGCACGGTGACCGGAGTGCGCAGCCGCGCGCCGGGGGCCGGCCGGTAGGTCTCGCTCAGCCGGTAGTCGGCCCGGATGATCGGCAGGAACGCCTGGATCAGCGCGGTGTTGTCGAGGATGTCGCGGTGGGTGGCCTCGGTGCGGCGCAGTTCCTCGATCAGTTCCTCGTCGCTGCCCAGGTGCACCCGGCCCGGCCGGGTCAGCTGCGGGGCCGGGTGGCCCGACACGACCAGCGCCGTCGGCGGTTCGCCCGCCGCCGTGAGCCGGCGGGCGGTCTCGTAGGCGACGACGGCTCCCATGCTGTGGCCGAACAGGACGGTCGGGAGCGGCGGTCCGTCGGCCCCGTCCGTCAGGTCGGCCGCCAGCGCGGCGGCGACGCCCTGCAGCTTCGCCGGCACCGGATCGGAGTACCGGTCCTCCCGTCCCGGGTACTGGGCGGCGAGGAACTCGACGTCCCAGGGGGCCGCCGCGGCCCACGGCCGGTAGTAGCTGGCGCTGCCGCCGCCGTGCGGGAACAGCAGCACCCGGGCCCGGGCGTACGGTCGTGGCGTGAGGCGGCGGAACGCGCCGACGTGACGGTCCTGCGGCATGGCATCGAACATCTCGGCTCAGTCCCTCGCTACCGGGGCCATGGCAATGCTCCAGAAGTCGGCGTAGCGGCCGCCGCGGCGCAGCAGCTCGTCGTGGCTGCCCTCCTCCACGACCTGGCCGGCCTCCAGGAAGACGACCCGGTCGGCGCGGCGGACGGTCTTCATCCGGTGCGCGACCATCACGACCGTCCGGCCGGCCATCAGGCGCTCGATGCCCTCGTGGACGGCCGCCTCGTTGACCGGGTCGAGTGCGGAGGTCACCTCGTCCAGCAGCACGATGGGCGCGTCCTTCAGCAGGGCGCGCGCGATCGAGACGCGCTGGCGCTCACCGCCGGACAGCAGGGCGCCGCCCTCGCCGACGTTGGCCTCCCAGCCGCCGGGCAGGCGCTCGATCACCTCGTCCAGGCGGGCGGCGGTGGCGGCGGCCCGCACCTCGGCGTCGGTGGCGTCGGGGCGGCCGAGCCGTACGTTCTCCTCGATGGTGCCGTCGAACAGGTAGACGTTCTGGAAGACGATGGCGATCCGCGCCATCAGCACCTCGGGGTCGATCGCGCGCACATCGACCCCGCCCACGCGGACCGCGCCCGAGTCCACGTCGTAGAACCGCGCGAGGAGTTGCAGCAGGGTGGACTTGCCGGCGCCCGACGGGCCGACGACGGCGAGGCGCTGTCCCTGGGGGATCGACAGCGAGGCGTCGTCGATGACCGTGCGGTCGCCCTGGCGGAAGACGACGGAGTCGAACTCCAGGTCGTGGCGGGTCGGTTCGACCGGGTCGGCGGCCTCCGGAAGCGGCTCGGTGCTGAGCACCCCGTCGAGCCGCGCGAGCACGGACCGCGCGCCGCGGAGCTTGCCGGCGATGTCGGTCAGCGACAGCAGCGGGTCGGCGCTGCGGGCGGCGAGCACCAGGATGGTCAGGATCTCGGCGACGCCGATGTTCCCGTCGAGCGCGAGGTAGGCGCCGAGGAACAGCAGGCCCGTGAACATCGCCTGCACGGTGAGGGTCAGGCCGACCACGCCGGGCAGCGCGGACAGCGCGGTGCGGCGGGAGACCCGCTGGACCTCCTTGAGCGAGTCGTCGAGCAGCCGGAAGCGTTCGGCGGTCCGGCCGCCGGCCCGCAGCACCGGCTGGGCCTGGAGGTACTCGATGACCCGGCCGGTGGCCTCGTGGTCGCGCTCCTCGCGTTCGGCGTCCTGGGCGGCGGTCGAGCGCGCGGTGCGGATCTGGATGGCCGCCACGATCGGTGCGGCGACCAGGGCGGCGAGTCCCATCTGCCAGTTGAAGACGAGCATGACGGCGACGATCGTCAGGGGCGTCACGCAGGCGGAGATGAACGGTGCCAGCAGGTGGGCGATCACGCTCATCGCGTCCAGCACGCCCCGGCTGGCCAGGACGGACACCTCGCCGAGGCGGCCCGCGCTGTACCAGCCGATGGGCAGCCGGGCGAGATGGTCGCCGAGGCGGTGGTACATGCCGCGCAGCATGGTGGTGCCGACGCGGAACCCGAACAGGTCGCTGATGTAGCGCAGCGCGGCGTAGACCAGGAAGGCGGCGCCGAACGCGATCAGCCAGGGCCAGGCGTCCTCGGGGGTGTCCCCGAACAGTTCCCTGAGCACGGGAACCACCAGGGCGTACGACAGACCCTCGGCCACCGCGGTCAGCGTCATCAGGATCACGGTGCGGCGCAACGGCTGGGCGTACTCGCGGCCCAGCACGCGCAGCAGCATTCGAATCATCGGGGCTCGTCTCCTCGCAGTACGCCACCGTGGATCTCGATGTCGTCGGCGACCGCCGACTGGTGGGATTGCCAGAACGCGGCGAACCTGCCGCCGCGCGCCAGGAGTTCGGCGGGCCTGCCGCGCTCGACGATCCGGCCGTCCTCCAGCATCACGACGGTGTCGGCGTCGGCGATCGTCTCCAGGCGGTGGGCGATGACCAGGGTGGTCCGGTCGCCGCCCAGTGTGGCCAGGGCCCGGCGTACGGCCTGCTCGGTCTGCGGGTCCGCGAAGGCGGTGGCCTCGTCAAGGACGAGGACGGGCGCGTCGGCGAGCAGGGCGCGGGCGAGCGCGATGCGCTGCGCCTCGCCGCCCGACAGGCCGGCGTCCTCACCGATCACCGAGTCGTATCCGCGGGGCAGTTCGAGGATGCGGTCGTGGATGTTCGCCAGGCGGGCCGCACGCGTGACGGCTTCCAGGTCGGCGTGCGGGACGGCGAGCGCGATGTTCTCGGCGACCGTCGCGCGCAGCAGCCGTACGTCCTGGAAGACGAAGGAGACCGTGCGGTACAGCTCCCGGCTGCCCAGCTCGCGCAGGTCGACGCCGCCCAGCACGACCGAGCCGTGGGTCGGGTCGAAGAACCGGGGCAGCAGCTGGACCAGGGTGGACTTGCCGCTGCCGGAGGGGCCGACGATCGCTGTCACCGTTCCCGGCTCCAGCACGAGGTCGATCCCGCGCAGCACCTCCCGGTCCTCCTCGTAGCCGAAGCGCACGTCGCGCAGCTCCACGCGGTGTCCGCGCGGGGCGGCGGGGTGCGCGGGTTCCGGCAGCGGCTGGACCTCCAGCACTTCCTTGATCCGGCCGACGGCGCGCCCCGCGGACTGCATCTCGTCGAAGCCGTGGCCGAGGGCCGCCACCGGGGCGGTCAGGCCGAGCCCCAGCAGCAGGAAGGGCAGCAGATCGGCCGGGGCCAGGTCGCCGCCGGTGATGAGGGCCGTTCCGCCGATCAGGACGGCCAGCATCACGAACGGCGGCGAGAGCACGAGCTGCATGCCCGCGGCGATCGTGGAGATGCCGTGCACCCACCGGTTGAAGGTGCCGACGAACTCGTCCGCGGCGGTGAGGAACTTGCGGTGGGCGCGGCCGGACGCGCCGAACGCCTTGACCACCGCGATGCCCTGCACGAACTCGATGACGGAACTGGAGATCCGCCCCATCGCCGTGTCGAACTCCTCCTGCTCGCGCAGGCGGGTCGGGGTCATCATCAGCGGGACCAGCGCGATCGCCAGCACCACCGGGATGAGCGTGATGAGCGTGAGCTTCCAGTTGATGGTGAACAGGTAGATCAGTGAGGCCAGCGGCACCACGAAGGCGGACACCAGCTCGCCGGGCGTGTGGGCGATGAACGGGTGCACGGCGCTGACGTCCTCGCCGACCACCTTGGCCAGTTCACCGGTCCTGCGCCGGGAGAACCAGCCGATCGGGACGCGCCCGAGCTGTTCGGCCAGTCGCCGGCGGAACGTCAGCTGGACCTTGCCGTCGAGGATGTGTCCGATCCCGGACGACGCGGCCGTGAACAGCAGCCGGACGAACAGGCCGACGGCACCGGCGATCACCACGAACCAGACGTGGTCGCGATCGATCGGGCCGGGTGCCAGCAGGGTCCGCCCCAGCTCGACGACCGCCAGCAGCGGTGCCAGGCCCGCGAGAGCGCCGATCACCTGGAAGATCACGACGGCCGCGAAGCTCCCGGCGAACGGGCGCAGCAGTCGTCCCATGCTCGGTTTCGCTGCGGAGCCGGCATCCGACAACGGCTTGGACCGCTCCCTCGTCGCAGCGGGGTCGATCGCGCTCATCGGTCTCCCATCGATTTTAAAACGCGTTCCGATATTACTCTAGCGTGGACCGGCTCGATGGGCCACCGGCTGGGAGGCACGGCCTCCGGACCGTGCCCCGCCGGCCTCCGGAAGCCTCCTCGGCTACAGGTCGGCGACGGTCAGCGGCGCTCCGGGATCGGGGTGCGCCACCTCCGGATAGCCCAGCGCCTCGGTCAGTTCCTGCCAGGCGCGGGCGACAGCCAGATGGCGCTGGCCGCCCCGCAGCGGGTCGGCGCCCGCCTCGGCGCGCTCGCGCAGCCGGTCCAGGGCCGCCAGCACCCCCTCCCCCCACACCTCGTGCAGCGCGGTCGCCCAGGTCGGCGTCTCGGGCGCGCCCACATATGCGCCCGTGACGTTCAGCCCGTCCGGCCACCGCTCCCCCGCGTCCGCCGGCCCCGGCAGGAAATGCCCCGTCGCGTCGGACGGCATGCGCAGCACCGGGCTCCAGAGCACCGGACCGTGGGTGTTGGCCAGCATCAGGTTGCCCGCGTCGGTGCCGACGGTGATCCGGTGCAGCAGCAGGCTGGAGCTGTCGTCCCCCGCCTGCATCCGGTTCTCCACCCGCAGGGTCAGCGGGACGCCCGCGATCTGCCCGTCCACGCCGGCCAGCGGACGCCCCGCCCCGCCGGCCGGCGGGGTCA
>NZ_MUND01000191.1:0-223 GCF_002154375.1 Streptomyces glaucescens
AGCGGGGGCGGGTCAGCCGGCGGACCGGCTTGTTCTTGAGCCGGCGGGCCGGCTGTTCACGGAGCGGGCCGGGTCGGCTGATCACGTACCGGACCGTTCGCCATGCGCCCGGACTGTTCACGGAACGCGGCGAGCCGACCGGCCTCTGCACGGCCGCGGCTCCTCACACCCGGGGCATCCGGGCTCACGCGGCGAGCCGCCGGCCCCCGTCCCGGCCTCGCCC
>NZ_MUND01000191.1:265-16754 GCF_002154375.1 Streptomyces glaucescens
CGGCCGGGTCGGCGGCGAGCCGGCGCAGTTGCTCGACGACGCGGGTGTCCCCGGTCTCGGCGTGCCGGGCGGCGATTTCGCGGGTGGTCTCCTCGCAGTCCCACAGGCACTCGACGGCGAATCCGGCGGGGAAGGAGGGATCGGTGGCGGCGAGCGCGCGGGCGGCCCGGCCGCGGAGGTGGGAGGAGGCGGTCTCCCGGTAGACGTGGCGCAGGACCGGTGCCGCGCAGGCGATGCCGAGCCGCCCGGCGCCGTCGACGAGGGTCCACAGGGTCGGCGCGTCGGGGCCTTCGCCCCGGACCGCCTCGCGCAGGGCGCCGAGGACCAGTTCGCTGTCCTGGGCCCCGCCGCGGCAGGCGAGCACCCGGCCGGCGGCGGCGCCCAGCGGGTCGGGCCGCCGGGCCCAGCCGCGCGCCCGGTCGACGGCGGCGACGCTGCGCATGCGTTCGAAGGCGTCGAGGGCGGCCTCGACGACGGTCGGCGAGCCGGTTCCGACGGCGGCCTCGATCAGATCGAGGGCGTCGGGATCGCTGCCGTCGGCGAGGTAGCGCAGGGCGGTGCAGCGGGCGCCGTCGGAGCCTTCCTTGGCGGCCTGGACGATCTCGGGCCGGTCCTCGGGCCCCGCGACGGCGGTCAGGCAGCGGGCGGCGGGCACATGGAGGGCGGCGCCGCGGTCGAGACCCTGCTGGGCCCATTCGAACACCGCGCGCACGCTCCAGCCGGGGCGCGGCCCCGAGGACCGCATCTGCCGCTGCCAGCGGTCGAAACAGCCGGTCTCCTGGGCGGCACGCACACGCGTGGCGATCCATTCGCGCGGGTCCTCGGCCCACAGCCGCCAGGGCCGGGGTTCGAAGGAGTCCCGTACGACGGCGGCCAGCTCGGCATCGCCCTCGGCACCGGCCGGGAACCGGGCGAGAACGTGGGCGGCGAGACCGCGCAGCCCGGCGTCGTCGTCGCGAAGGGCGAGTTCGTCGAGGGCCCAGGCCCAGTTGGTGCCGTGGGCGGCGTACCCGCGCAGCAGTTCGAGGGCGTCCCGCCTGCCGTACGAGGCGAGGTGGCCGAGGACGGCCAGGGCCAGCCCGGTGCGCGCCTCGTCGGTGTCGAGGATGTCCTCGGGGTCGAAGAGGTGCGCCTCGATGGCGTCCAGCTCGCCGTTCAGGTCGAGGTAGAGACGGGCGTAGTAAAGGGAGCGGTTCTCCACCTGCCAGTCGTGGCGGGGGTCGCGCAGCACACAGTGGTTCAGGGCCGTCAGGGCCTCGTCACGGGGGGCGGTGAGCGCGTGGAGCGTACCGTCGCCGCGGCCCCGCTGGAGCAGGCCGAGCAGCGTACCGCTGGGCGCTATGACCGGATCGAACATGGGAAACAGCCTCACATCAAGCGTCGACGCAACCGGGAAACTGGCATTACCTGGTCGCGTGACAACACGTCGGGGCCCCCGCCGTCTCATGCTTGCTGTAGACCATCTTCCTCTGCCTCTCGTCGGTGGCCCTTGCGGACCGCATCACGGCCCGCGCGGTGCGGCAACACCTGCCCAGCCATCGCGTCCGTGAATCACGACGTCATGATGACTCGGCGGTTCTCGATGCCGCGACCGAAATTTCCGGCGGCCCCGTACCGCCTCCCCCGTGGTCTCTGTCCTGCCTGCTCGGAACGTGCGTTTTACCTGATCAGGCGCTCAGGATCAATCCGCGCCGAACAGCTTCAGCAGCTCGGCCTTGCCGAACATCCGGGCGGTGTCGACCGCTGACGGAGTCCCGGCGGAAGGGTCGGCTCCGCCGTCCAGCAACGCTCGGATGACGTCTTCCTCACCCTTGAAGACCGCCCCGGCGAGCGGGGTCTGGCCTCGGTCGTTGATCCGGTCCGCCTCGGCGCCCCGGGCGAGCAGCGCCCGCACGGTCTCCGCGTGGCCGTGATAGGCGGCGAGCATCACCAGGGAGTCGCCGCGGTCATTGGTGAGGTTGGCCGGAACACCCGCGTCGACATACGCCACGAGCGCCTCGGTCTGTCCCCGCCGGGCCAGATCGAAGATCTTCGTCGCCAGCTCCACGACCTCGGGGTCGGGGGCTTCACTCATCGGCCGGACCGCCTCTCACTGCAACCGTTCAGGTGAATCGCCAGGGTACTGGCTCGCGCGGCACATGACCCGATGTGCCCGAGGTAAAGATCACGACAGACCCGCCCGGACGCAACCCCGCAGCTCAGCGCCGACCGACCAGCTCGGCCGGCTGGGCGAAATCTGCCGGATTTCACCCAGTTGCACCTTTTATCGTATGGATACATCCTGTGAGCCTGGAAGTACTCATGGTGACTGTCCCCGCGAACCAGGAGAACTCAAATGATCCTGTCCATTTCAGGCGTGGTCCTGCTCGGCATCATCGTCTTCCTCTTCTTCAAGAAGGACGGACTCAAGGCGTCGCACGCCCTGGTGGCCGCGCTCTTCGGCTTCTACCTCGCGAGCACCGCCATCGCGCCGAGCATCAAGGCCGGCGGCGAGAGCCTGGCGAGCCTGCTCGGCGGCATCAAGTTCTGACGTCCGTCCCGCCCGTACGCACCTCCAGGAGACAGCAGTGGCCCGGCGCCCCCTCCCCCGCATCCTGAGCACAGGCAGCGCGCAGATCGCCCGGAGCCGGGAGCTGGCCCGGACGGCGGCCGACAGCGCCACCGACGTCCTCCATCCGCTGATCACGATCACGCGCGGTCTGCGCCGGCTGGCGGCGGCCGGACGGCGCAAGTGGGCCGACACCCCCAAGGACAAGCGCGGGCCGCTGCTGTTCCTGGTGGCCTCGGTGATCCTGGTCGTGGCACTCGTGCCGTACGGTCCGCTGCTCGCCGTCATCACGCTGATGGCGGCGGCAGCCTGGCAGGGCCGGGACCGCGCCCCGGCCACGCCCGAAGGGCCCGACGAGTCACGCACCGAGCGGCTGAAGTCGCTCTACGAGGCCCTGGTCCCGTACTTCTCGGCCGCCGAGGATCCCGAGCCGCTCTACGCCCACGGTGGCGCGTGGGACAAGGCATTCCCCGAATACGAGTTCGACAGCTCGGGCCGGGTCTCCCACCTGGCGGTCCGCTACCCGGCCTACTTCCCGGACGGGGAGCCCGAGTCGCGCTCCCGCGTGGAGCACCTGCTCTCCGCCAAGTCGGGCCGCGGCCGGGAGTACCACTTCGACTGGGACGAGGAGGGCAACCAGCTCACCGTCACCGTCCTCGCCCCGCTGCCCACCGACATCGCCGCCCAGCGCTTCGTCACCGCCCCGGGCGAGACGGTCCTCGGCTTCACCGATCCCACCGAGGTCCAGCGCACGCTCCCCCTCACCCACGGGGAGGAGCGGCGCGACGTCCCGCCGGTCGTCTGGCGCACCGGGATCCGCTCCACGGAGCCACATCTCCTGGTCGTGGGCCAGCCGGGCACCGGCACCTCCACCCTGCTGCGTTCCATCGCGCTCCAGGCCCTGCAGCACGGCGACATCCTCGTCGTCGAGGGCGGCGGCACCGGCGAGTACGCCTGTCTGACCGGCCGCGACGGCGTGCTGGCGGTCGAGTGCGGCCTGACCGGGGCACTGGCCGGACTGGAGTGGGCGGCGACCGAGACCGAGCGCCGGCTGATCGCCGTCAACCGCGCCCGGCAGGAGGGCAACCCGCCGCCGTCCGACACCAGGCGGCCCCTGTGGCTGCTGCTGGACCGGCCGACCGCGCTCGGGCACGTGGCCGCCGCCGACGGCGCCAAGGACCCCTTGTCCCTGCTCCAGGTGCCGCTGCGGCACGGTCGCGCGGCGGGCGTCACCGTGGTGGTCGCCGAGCAGTTCGACGCCATGGACGGCCTCGGTGACGCGGTACGGCAGCACACGCGCGCGCGGGTCGTGCTCGGCCCGGCCACCACCGAGCAGCTCCAGGCGGTTCTGGGCGATCGGCCGCACACCACGCCGACCGCCCATGTCCCGCCGGGCCGCGGCTACGCCCGGCTCGGTGCCGGGCCGGTGCTGCGCCTCCAGGTCCCGGCGACGCCCGACCCGTACGACGACGCGACCAGCGACGCCCATCGGCAGGCCGTCCTCGACCTGCTGCCGCCGCGCAGCACCCCGGCGGACGCGGAGCCGACGGAACTGGCGGAACCGGACTCCGAGGTCCCCGCGGAGCCGGTCGGCGAGCCGGTGGCGGCGAAGGCGGTCGCGGCGGACAGTTCCTGAACAGCACACGCACCGGTAAGGACGGGAGGCGGGCCCCGCGCGGGCCCGCCTCCCGCACATCAGGCGCGGGCCCGCACGAGGCTCCTCACGCCACGAACATCCGTCCCGCCTCCACCCCGACGGTCCCCCCGCTCTCCACCAGCCGCGCCGCCGCGGCCAGCCGCACCGCGGCCTCCTCGGCCACCGCGCCGCCCACCGTGAACGGCAGCCGCACATACCCCTCGAACGCCCCGTCGACCCCGAAGCGCGGCCCGGACGGCACCCGTACGCCGACCCGCTCTCCCGCCTCGGCGAGCCGCGACCCGGACAGGCCCCCGGCGCGCACCCACAGGGTCAGCCCGCCCTGGGGCACCTCGAACTCCCACTCCGGCAGCTCCCGCCGCACCGCGGTCACCAGCGCGTCCCGGTTCTCCCGGGCCTGTTCCCGGCGCAGCTCCACGGCCTGCGCCCAGCCGCCGGTGCTGAACAGCCAGTGCACGGCCAGCTGCTCCAGCACCGGTGTGCCCAGGTCGGCGTAGGCGCGCGCGGCGACCAGGCTGCGGATGACGTCCGGTGCCGCGCGCACCCAGCCGATGCGCATCCCGGCCCAGAACGCCTTGCTGGCCGACCCGACGGTGATCACCGTGGACCCGGCGGGGTCGAAGGCGCACACCGGCGGCGGCATCGCGCCCGCCATGTCCTCGTCGAGCCACAGCTCGCTCATCGTCTCGTCGGCGACCAGCACGGTCCCGGCGGACCGGGCCGCCTCCACCAGCCGCCGCCGCTGGTCCTCGCCGACGAGCGCGCCGGTGGGGTTGTGGAAGTCGGCGACGACGTAGGCGATGCGCGGCGCGGCGTCCCGCAGCACCTGACGCCAGCGCTCCATGTCCCAGCCGGTCAGCCCCTCGGCCATGGCGACGGGCACCAGGCGGGCACCGGCCTCGCGCATCAGCTGGAGGATGTTGGCGTACGACGGCGATTCGACGGCGATCCGCTCGCCGCGCCCCGCGAAGAGATGGCAGATCGCGTCGATGGCGCCCATCGCGCCGGTCGTCACCATGATCTGCTCGGGCATGGTGGGGATGCCCCGCGTGGTGTAGCGCTCGGCGATCATCGCGCGCAGGGCGGGCAGCCCGGCCGGGTAGTCGCCGTGCGTGTGCGCGTACGGCGGCAGTTCCTCCAGGGCGCCCTGCACGGCGCGGGTGAGCCATGGTTCGGGCGCGGGCAACGCCGCGCAGCCCAGGTCGATCATCGAGCCCAGCGCCTCGGGCGGCAGCGGTTCCAGCCCCCGCGCGGGCAGCGGGTTCCCGGCCGGTACGGCCGTCCAGCTGCCGGCGCCGCGCCGGGACTCCAGGAAGCCCTCGCTGCGCAGCGCCTCGTACGCCGCCGCCACGGTCGTACGGCTCACGGACAGTGCGAGGGCGAGCTCGCGCTCGGCGGGCAGCCGGGCGGCCACCGGCACCCGCCCTTCCAGGACCAGCAGGCGGACGCCGTCGGCGAGCGCCCGGTAGGCGGGGGGACGGCGGCTGCCGGCGCCCGTCGGGCGGTCCTGCTGGGACTTGAGCAGCCGAGCGAGCTGCGCGGCCCCCACCGCCGAGGTCCACTGCGCCATGAGTACCAGTCCACCTTCCCTGAATTGGCCATGGATGATGTTTCACTCCACGCCACAGAGTGTCATGCGTCAGGCCACTACCACCAGGGGGGCACACCTTGTCCGCACAGGGGCATCTTCCACGCCGGTTGACCCAGCTGTATGCCGGGCTCGCGCTGTACGGCGCCAGTTCCGCACTGCTCGTGGAGGCGGGCCTCGGCCTCGAGCCGTGGAACGTCCTCCACCAGGGCCTGGCGGAGCGCACCGGTCTGACGATCGGCGTGGTGTCGATCATCGTGGGCGCGGCGGTGCTGCTGCTGTGGATCCCGCTGCGCCAGCGCCCCGGCCTGGGCACGGTCTCGAACGTGTTCGTGGTCGGTGTCGCCATGGACGGCACGCTCGCGCTCGTCCCGGCGGCGCAGGCCCTCACCGTCCGGATCCCCCTGCTGCTGGCCGGCATCCTGCTGAACGGCGCCGCCACCGGCCTGTACATCGCCGCCCGGTTCGGGCCCGGGCCGCGCGACGGGCTGATGACCGGGCTGCACCGGCGCACCGGCCGTTCGATCCGGCTGATGCGGACGGCCGTCGAGGTGGCGGTCGTCGTCACCGGCTTCGTGCTGGGCGGCACCATCGGCGTCGGCACGCTGTTGTACGCGGTCTCGATCGGCCCGCTCGCCCAGCTCTTCCTGCGGGTGTTCGCCCTCCCGTCGGCATCCGACGGCAGCACGGTGGTCGCCGCCGGGCAACCGCGGCGAGCGATACTGCGTCGGTGACCTCGCGCATACGCCATCCCTACCTCGACCATCCCGGCCCCATCCCCTTCGCCCACCGGGGCGGGGCGGCCGACGGCGTGGAGAACACCGTGTTCCAGTTCCGGCGCGCGGTCGAAGCGGGCTACCGGTACGTCGAGACGGACGTGCACACCACGCGGGACGGCCGGATCGTGGCCTTCCACGACGCGACGCTGGACCGGGTGACCGACGGGGCGGGCCGGATCGCGGACCTGCCCTGGGCGGAGGTGCGCCGCGCGCGCGTGGGCGGCCGGGAACCGGTGCCGCTGTTCGAGGAACTGCTGGAGACCTTCCCCGAGGTGCGCTGGAACGTCGACCTCAAGGCGGAGTCCGCGCTCCGCCCGTTCCTCGATCTGGTCGCCCGTACCGACGCCTGGGACCGGATCTGCGTCGGCTCCTTCTCGGAGGCCCGCGTGGTGCGCGCCCAGCGCCTGGCCGGAGAGCGCCTGGCGACGTCGTACGGCACCCGGGGGGTGCTGAATCTGCGGCTGCGTTCCTGGGGCGTGCCGGCGGCGGTGCGCCGCTCGGCCGTCGCCGCCCAGGTGCCCGAGTCCCAGTCCGGCATCCCGGTGGTGGACCACCGCTTCGTGCGTGCCGCTCACGCGCGCGGGCTGCAGGTGCACGTGTGGACGATCAACGAACCGGAACGCATGCACCGGCTCCTGGACCTGGGGGTCGATGGCATCATGACCGATCACATCGACACACTGCGCAAGGTCATGGAGGACCGGGGCGTCTGGGCCTGACGCGACGCACCCCGCCCCGGCCCGCGCACCTGCAGGGGGAGGCGAGGGCTCGGGTGGGCAGCGACACCGTGCGGACCGGCGCGGAGGACGCGGACGAGTCCGCCGCGCGACGGCGCGAACAGCGGGGCTGGTACGTCTACGACTGGGCGTGCTCCGTGTACTCGACGAGCGTGCTCACGGTGTTCCTTGGCCCCTATCTGACCTCGGTCGCCGAGTCGGCCGCGGACACCGACGGGTTCGTCCACCCCCTGGGCGTTCCGGTGCGCGCGGGGTCCTTCTTCGCGTACGCGGTGTCCCTGTCGGTGATCGTGGCCATCGTGGCGATGCCCCTGGTGGGCGCCGCCGCCGACCGCACGGGCCGCAAGAAGCCCCTGCTGGCCGCCGCCGCGTATGTGGGCGCGGCGGCCACCGCGGGCATGTTCTTCCTCTCCGGCGACCGCTATCTGCTCGGCGGGGCGCTGCTGATCGTGGCGAACGCGGCCCAGTCGGTGGCGATGATGCTCTACAACTCCTATCTGCCGCAGATCGCGCCGCCCGAGGAGCGGGACGCCGTCTCCTCGCGCGGCTGGGCCTTCGGGTACGCGGCCGGAGCGCTGGTCCTCGTCGTCAACCTGGTGCTCTACCTGGCCCACGACTCCTTCGGCCTCACCGAGGGCGAGGCCGTGCGGATCTGCCTGGCCTCGGCCGGACTGTGGTGGGGCGCGTTCGCGGTGATCCCGCTGCGCCGGCTGCGCGACCGCCCGGCCGCGCGCTCGGCACCATCGCTCTCCGGCCGCCGGCAGCTCCTGGCGACCCTGCGCGACATGCGCCGCCATCCGCTCACCCTGGCCTTCCTGCTCGCGTACCTGGTCTACAACGACGGCATCCAGACGGTGATCACCCAGGCCTCGGTCTACGGCTCGAAGGAGCTGGGGCTCGGCCAGTCGACGCTCATCGGGGCCGTGCTGCTGGTCCAGGTGCTGGCGGTGGCGGGCGCGCTGCTGCTGGGGCGGCTGGCCCGGCGGTACGGCGCCCAGCGCACGGTGCTCGGCTCGCTGGTGGCGTGGATCGTGATCCTCGCCGCGGGATATTTCCTGCCCGCCGGGGCGCCGGTGTGGTTCTTCGTGCTGGCGGCCGGGATCGGCCTGGTCCTCGGCGGCAGCCAGGCGCTGTCCCGCTCCCTGTTCTCGCACCTGGTACCGCCCGGCAAGGAGGCCGAGTACTTCTCGGCGTACGAGCTGAGCGACCGCGGCATGAGCTGGCTGGGCCCGCTGCTGTTCGGCCTGACCTACCAGCTGACCGGGAGCTACCGGGACGCGATCATCTCGCTGGTGGCCTTCTTCGTGCTGGGATTCCTGCTGCTGGCGAGGGTGCCGCTGCGACGGGCGATCGGCGACGCGGGCAACCCGGTTCCCGAAAGGATTTAGCGCTCCGAGCGAAAGGGCTGTAGTGTACGCGTTTGGCCTGCCAGGCGTACCGTTACTGCGCGTCAAAGATGCCGAAACGCTGGGTGACATCTCCGATGAGATGTGACAAACCGGGCGCCTGTGGGTACTGCACTGGTTGACAAGGCTGCGGCTACGACGGCGACGCATGACCCGGAACGTGACTCGGAACGGGAATCTTTACCGCCGACCGGACGTTGACCGGATGACGACGACAGCGACACCTGTCCTGTGGGCGACAAGCCCGGGAGGCACGATTCATGAGTGAGCGAGCTCTTCGCGGCACGCGCCTCGTGGTGACCAGCTACGAGACGGACCGCGGCATCGACCTGGCCCCGCGCCAGGCCGTGGAGTACGCATGCGAGAAGGGGCACCGCTTCGAGATGCCCTTCTCGGTCGAGGCGGAGATCCCGCCGGAGTGGGAGTGCAAGGTCTGCGGGGCCCAGGCACTCCTCGTGGACGGCGACGGCCCTGAGGAGAAGAAGGCCAAGCCCGCGCGAACGCATTGGGACATGCTGATGGAGCGGCGCACCCGCGAGGAGCTCGAAGAGGTCCTCGAGGAGCGCCTCGCCGTGCTGCGTTCCGGCGCGATGAACATCGCCGTTCATCCCCGGGACAGCCGCAAGTCGGCCTGAGTCCCACGGGGCCTGGCCCGACATCCAGCGCATATGACCGCGGGCGCCGTACGTGACTCCACGTACGGCGCCCGCGGTCGTTGTGCGTGTCGTGCGCGCGGCGGGCCGCTCAGCGGTTCAGCGGCGGGCGCTGTTCGCGCGCCGCGTCCCCGGGCTCGTCGCGGATGACCTCACCCTGCACGACCTTGCCGTCGGGACGGTACATACGGGCCTGCTGGAAGGCATCGCCCAGCCCGCCGGGGGCAGACCGGCGCAGCTTGCGGTCCACCGCCCGCTCCGCGTACTGCCCGAGGGCCTTCTGGACCGCCGGGACGAGCAGGAGCAGGCCGGCGGCGTCCGAGACCAGCCCGGGCAGCATCAGCAGCAGGCCGCCCAGCATCGTCAGGCCGCTGCCGCCGCCGCTGGACGGGGCGGTGCCCCGCTGCAGCGCCTCGTTGAGGTTCTGGAAGGCACGCCGGCCCGCTCGCTTGATCACCACCGAGCCGAGGACGATCCCGGCGATCAGCAGCAGGAACACCGTGAACACGCTCGCCACGTCCGCGACCACGGTCAGCAGCCAGATCTCCAGCACCAGCCACGCCACGACGGCGAGCGGCAGCACGGTGCGCAGCCGGGACCGTCGGGGCCGGGTGGCGGGCGGAGGGGTCGAAGCGCCAGTCATCATGGGTCCAGTGTGCCTGCGCCCGGCTCAGCACGGGATAAGGGCCTCGCCAGGCCGCAGGCCGACGCCCCGGGGTCTACGGCCTACGGCTTCGCCGCACCGCTGTCCCTGCCGCCCATCAGCTTGCCGACCCGCTCCCCCACGCCCCACGTGGTGACCCGCCACAGGGCCTCCACCAGGATGTCGCGGCTCATCTTGGAGTCGCCCAGTTCGCGTTCGACGAAGGTGATGGGGACCTCGACGACGTGGTAGCCGGCCTTGATCGCGCGGCGGGCGAGGTCGACCTGGAAGCAGTAGCCCTGGGAGGCGACGTCGTCGAGGCCGAGGCCCCGCAGGGTCTCCGCGCGGAAGGCGCGGTATCCGCCGGTGATGTCGCGCAGCGGCAGGTCGAGCGCGATGCGCGAGTAGAGGCTGCCGCCCCGGGAGATGAACTCGCGGGACTTGGGCCAGTTCACCACCCGGCCGCCCGGCACCCAGCGGGAGCCGAGCACCAGGTCGGCGCCCTTGAGCGCGGTCAGCAGCCGGGGCAGTTCCTCGGGCTGGTGGGAGCCGTCGGCGTCCATCTCGATCAGCACGCCGTAGTCGCGCTCCATGCCCCAGCGGAAGCCCGCGAGGTAGGCGGCGCCGAGGCCTTCCTTGCCCTTGCGGTGCAGCACGTGGACCTGGTCGTCGGCGGCGGCGAGTTCGTCGGCGAGCTTGCCCGTGCCGTCGGGGCTGTTGTCGTCGGCCACCAGAACGTGCGCCTCGGGGACCGCCTCGCGCACCCGGCCGACGATCGCCTTGATGTTCTCCGCCTCGTTGTAGGTCGGAATGATCACCAAGGCCGTGCCGAGCGGGCCGAAGCGCCTCCCCTGGGCCTCTGCCGCGCGGGTCCCTTCGCCGTCGTTCACTACTGCCCCTTCATGTCCGTCGCAGAGGTCCACCATAGTGGCCGCGGCCTGCGATGACGTGACAAGACGTGCGGGTGGTGGCGTCGACCGCGCGCGAGCGGGGTGGATTCCACGCTTTCCGGCCGTGCGGCGGACGGGGGGCCCGGCGCCCTTCGGGCCGATCCGGGACCCGCCGGCTGCGGGTGGAAGAGTGGATGCGCAGGTCGCGCGACGGCGCGCCGCCGCCGTGCGCGCCGCCGCCGGCCCGGGAGATCACTCGCCCGGCCGCACGAACACCGTCCGCCCGCCGACCACCGTGCGCAGACAGACCGGCAGGTCACCGCCCGGGGTGAGATCGGGCAGGCCGGGGGTGCCCGAGCGGGGGTCGGTGGACCAGCGGGCGACCCGGTCGTCCGGGGCCTGCACGACGAGCGCACCGGTATGCCACACGGCGTAGTCCGCGGGCGCGCCCGGCACCAGCAGGCCCGCGTCGTCGCGGCCGATCGCCCGCCAGCCGCCGCGCGTGTGGGCGGTGAACGCGGCCCGCACCGAGACCCGGTGCTCGGGAGTGCGGTGGAACGCGGCAGCGCGGACCGTGCCCCACGGGTCCAGCGGGGTGACCGGGCTGTCGGAGCCGAGGGCGAGCGGGACCCCGGCCCGCAGCAGGGCCGCGAACGGGTTCAGCGTGCGGGCGCGCCCGGCGCCGAGCCGCTGGGCGTACATGCCGTCCTCGCCGCCCCACAGGGCGTCGAAGGCGGGCTGCACGGAGGCGGTGAGGCCGAGTTCGGCGAAGGCGGCGACGGTCTCGGGGGTGAGCATCTCGGCGTGTTCGACGCGGTGCCGGGCGGCCCGGATCCGGGCGAGGCCGACCTTCTCGGCGGCGGCGCGCACGCCCTCGACGACGGCGGTGACGGCGGCGTCGCCGATGGCGTGGAAGCCCGCCTGGAGGCCCGCCTCGGTGCAGGCGACGACGTGCGCGGCGACCGCGGCGGCGTCCAGGTAGGCGGTGCCGGTGTGGGCGGCGTCGGCGTACGGCTCGTGCAGACAGGCGGTGTGCGAGCCGAGGGCGCCGTCGACGAAGAGGTCGCCGGCGGCGCCCAGCGCGCCCAGTTCCCGGGCCTTGTCGACGTCCGGTTCGGCCCAGTAGCCGACGACGCGCGGGCCCGGCTCCTCGGCGGAGAGACGCAGCAGCCCGGTGAAGTCGTCCTCGGAGGAGATCTCCGGGCCGCCGCACTCGTGCACCGAGCCGATGCCCAGGGAGGCCGCGTGGGCGAGGGCGGCTCGCTGGGCCTCGGTGCGCTGGGCGGGGGTGATCGCGCAGAGGGCGGTGGCGCGCACGGCGTGATGAGCGTCGGCGGTGAGCGGGCCGTCGCCCACCGGACCGAGGCCCGGGGTCAGGTCCAGCAGAGCCGTGGTGACCACGGCCGAGTGCACGTCGATCCGGCTCAGGTACAGGGGCCGGCCGCCGGTCGCCTCGTCCAGTTCGGCGCGGGTCGGCGGGCGGCCGCCGGGCCAGCGGGCGGCGTCCCAGCCGTGCCCCAGCAGCACCCGGTCGTGCGGACGCGCTGCGGCGAACTCCCGGACCAGGTCCAGCGCCTGGCCGAGGTCGCGCGCGGCGGACAGATCGAGCCCGGTGAGGGCCAGCCCGGTGGCGGTGGTGTGCACATGGGCGTCGGTGAACGCGGGGGTGACGAGGGCGCCGTCGAGGTCGATCACCTCGTCGACGCCGTCCGCGAAGGCGTCGGCAGCGCCCTCGGAGCCGACCCAGGCGACCTGGCCGTGCTCGACGACCATGGCGGTGGCGAACGGGTCGGCGGGGCTGTGGACCTCTCCGCGGCGGAGGAGGACGGTGTTCGTCGGGGCGGTGCGCTCACTCATGGGATACAGTCTCGCGCCCCGCGCGCGCCGCCCCACAACCAGGTGCTCAGATGCGCGGGGGGCGGGCCTCGTACGGCGTCGACAGGACCACGGTCGTACGGGTCGAGACCCCGGCGAGGCTGCGCAGCCGGGCCAGCAGTTCCTCCAGTTCGTGCGGGGTGGCCACCCGCACCTTCAGGATGTAGTTCTCGTCGCCCGCGACGCTGTGGCAGGCCTCGATCTCGGGGACGCCCGCGAGCCGGTCGGCGATGTCGTCGGGAGCGCTGGGGTCGAACGGCTTCACCGAGATGAACGCGGTCATCGGCAGCCCGACCGCCTCGGGGTCGACGACGGCCGCGTACCCGCGGATGACGCCACGCTGCTCCAGCCGGCGCACCCGCTGGTGCACGGCTGACGTGGACAGGCCCGTGGCCTTGCCCAGGTCGGTGTAGCTCATCCGCCCGTCCTTGACGAGCAGCTGCACGATCTGTCGGTCCAGCTCCTCCATGGCGCAAGAACCTACAGTGCGGCTGATCTCCTCGGATAGCCGATCGGAACAGGTCATGCCCGGTTCGTGATGTGCGCGCCCGGATGATGAGCCAACCGCGTGACCGGGACGCGGAGCAGGACCCTTGCGCATGGCATGTGACGAACACCACAGGGTTCTGGCCGTCTCCGTGATGTTCCCGTGATTACCCCCGAAGTCCGGCGGGAAGTGCTTGCTGTGGTCGAGGCCGCAGCGCCTGAACGGCCCAGCCCGAGGGGGAGAATCCCATGCAGAGTCTTAAGCGTCCTGGTCGAACCGCACCCAAGCGGCAGCAGCCGGTCGTCGAACCCGAGCCGGAGGGCGTCGAACCCGACGCCTACGACGACGCGGACGAGTTCGACGCGTACGACACCTTCGAGATGTACCGGGTGATCTGCCCGGACTGCGCGCAGCCCATCGCCCTGCTGGCGGACGAGGAGGTCCTGCCGGAGCACGCGCTGTGCGCCTCGCCGTGGAATCCGTTCGGCCTCACGGTCTGCGCCGGCACCGGCCGCCGCGCCGCCGACGCCCGTCCCGCGGACGAGTCCTTCGAGCCCCAGGAGCAGGACACCGCCCTGCTGCTGACGCTGCCTCAGGGGCTTGACTGGCGGACGCAGCCGTTCTCGCACGTCGGCGGCCCGGGCTCGCGCCCGATGCGCGTCCCGACGATGCGCCGCCGCGCCGCCTGAGCCTTCTGGCACACCCTCCTCACCGCCCCGCACCGCGGCCCGGCAGTGCCGTGGTGCGGCTCGGCACGCCCTGACAGGCCGGACCGTATCCGGCGGGCCCCGGTGCGCCGGGCGCACTCGCCGGACACCGACGCGCTGGGCGGTTCGGCAGCCCTGCTGCGCGGGGTGGACGGGCCGCGCCGCCTGAGCGCCGAGTGGGTCGGCGGATCTCGTCACGAGCCGGCGCATCCGCCGGATGTCGACGGGCTGCGGGGTACGGCATGTCCTGCCGCACCCCTGCACCCCGAGGCGGATCCGGTCGGCCTGGGTGCGGTGGGCCTCGGCGCGGTGGGCTCGGTGCCGTGGGCCTGGGTGCCGTGGGCCTGGGTGCGCCCAGCGCATGCGCCGGGCTCGATGCGCTGGGCGGTTCGTCATGACCTGCCGCGCGGGGGCTGTTGGCCCACGCGCCGCGCTGATCGGGCGGGCGGCCACCCGCCGAACGGATCAGGCAGGGCGCCGCACGCCGGGAGGACGCCGCGCACGGGGAGGACGCCGTGCGCCGGTCGGGCGCCCCGTGAACTCACGCCCGATTCCGTGCGCCGGTGACCTGTCCGCCCGGCGCCGCGTTGCCCTGGTATGACCGTCACCTATTCCACGACCGGGCGCCGTCCACTGTTCGTCCCGACCGTCGCAGAATCGGTTCCGTTTCCGTCCCCGCCCGCTTCCTCACCGCTCCAGGACCCGCCGATCTACCGCGACCTGCTGCACGCCTGGGCCACCCGCGGCCGTACCCTCCCGGGGCGGCACGACCCGGAGTGGGTCCGGCTGGCGGCGCCCCTGGTCAGGCCGGGTCAGTTCAGCGGGTCTCCGGACCGGCGAGGTGACGGGCGATGACCATCCGCTGGATCTGATTGGTGCCCTCGACGATCTGCAGCACCTTGGCCTCGCGCATGTAGCGCTCGGCGGGAAAGTCCGCGGTGTAGCCGTAGCCGCCCAGAATCTGGACGGCGTCCGTGGTGACCTTCATCGCCGTGTCGGTGCAGTGCAGCTTGGCCATGGCCGCCTGCTTGGCGAACGGCCGGCCCGCGTCCTTCAGCCGTGCCGCCGCCAGGTAGAGGGCACGGCCCGCCTCGATCTGCGTCGCCATGTCGGCGAGCATGAAGCGAAGGCCCTGGAAGTCGGCGATGGGCCGGCCGAACTGCCGCCGCTCGCGCGCGTACCCCACCGCCGCGTCGAGCGCCGCCTGGGCGACGCCTATGGCGCAGGCTGCGATGCCGAGCCGCCCGGAGTCCAGGGCGGACAGGGCGATCGCGAAGCCCTGACCCTCCTCGCCGATGCGCCGCTCGTCGCCGACGCGCACCCCGTCGAGGTGGACCTGGGCGGTGGGCGAGCCCTTCATGCCCATCTTCTTCTCCGGTGCCGCGGCGCTCAGCCCCTCCGCGTCGCCCGGCACCAGGAAGGCGGTGATCCCGCGCGGGCCGTCCTCGCCGGTGCGGGCCATCACGGTGTAGAAGTCGGCGATGCCGCCGTGGGTGATCCAGGCCTTGGTCCCGGTGAGCACCCACCGGTCGCCGTCCCGGACGGCCTTGGTGCGCAGGGAGGCCGCGTCGGAACCGGAGGCGGGCTCGGAGAGGCAGTAGGCGCCGAGCAGACCACCGCCGAGCATCGCGGGCAGGTGCTCGGCCCGCTGCTCCTTGGTGCCGTGGGTGGCGAGGGCGTAGGAGGCCAGTGTGTGCACGCTGACGCCGAGGCCGACGGTGAGCCGGGCCGCGGCCAGCTCCTCGAGGACCTGGAGGTAGACCTCGTAGGGCTGCTCCCCGCCGCCGTACTCGGCGTCGTAGGGCAGGCCGAGCAGGCCGGACTCGGACAGGAGGGTGAAGGTCTCGCGCGGGAAGCGTCCGGCGGCCTCCTCCCCGGCCGCCTTGGGCGCGATCTCACGCTGCGCGATGTCGCGGACGAGCGAGATCAGGTCCCGGGCCTCGTCCGTGGGCAGTTGTCGGTCCACCGGCTGCGGGGCGTGGTCGGGCATGGCGACGCTCTCCTCCCGTTCGGGCACTACGGCGGACGAGCGCCGTGGGTGGGGCGGCTCCGCCGGTCTCATGAGGGCCGGCCGCGGGGCGGGCTCCCGGGTCACGGAAGCCGCTGACCAGCGGCTGTGCGCAGTGAGTATGCCCGATACGGGCCTCCGCGTCACCGGTTAACGACCGCTTACTTCAAAGAATCCTCCGCCCTCCGAGCGGCGGGCGCATCCGCTGCAAATTGGTCCGAACCATTGACTGACTGGTCTAGTCCTCCCTACGGTGTCGGATCACCGCACGCGTCATCGCGTTCATGCCAATCGACACGGCGTTCTCTCCCCTCTCCCCCACGAGGAGACACCGATGCGAACTCCCCACCGCCCCCACCGCCCCCCCGCTCGGTTCCTGTCGCTCGTCTCCGCCGCCTGTCCCGCCGTCCCCCCCGCGGGACTGCTCGCGGGCGCCGGCGCCACCACCGCGACCGCCGCGCCCGAGGCGGAGGCGGCCGCCGGCTCCAAGGTCGTCGGCTACTTCACCGAA
>NZ_MUND01000192.1 GCF_002154375.1 Streptomyces glaucescens
GTAACAGCAGTGCGGCCGCCATGTTGGCGGCCGGGACCTCGCCACGGGCGACCAGGTCGGGGACGAGCTTGAGCGGGACCCATTCCCGGCGGTCCGACTCGAAGTCGTCCACGGGGTGCCCGACGTACTCGCCCGCGTCGGCCCAGTAGATGTGGTGCCGGGCGTCGGTGAGCCCGTTGGACGGCTCCACGCTCATCAGGTGGCGCAGGGGTCCCGGCCGCCAGCCGGTCTCCTCCTCCAGTTCCCGGGCGGCCGCCGCGGCGATGTCCTCGCCGTCCTCGACGACGCCCGCCGCCAGCTCCCACCCCCAGCTGTCGGTGATGAAGCGGTGGCGCCACAGGAGCAGGACCTCGTTGGCCTCGTTCACCACCGTGGCCACGGCGACGGGCCGCAGCCGTATCAGGAAGTGGTCGAGGTGCCGGCCGTCCGGCAGCTCGACATCCGCGAGATTGACGCTGAACCAGCGGTTTTCATACACAGTTTGTTCGCTTTGTTTCGTCCACTGCACGGTTCTGCCACCTTCCGCTGAGTAAGGGGCAATATCGCAGCAGGAGCGGGGCGGGCAGCAGGGCGCACGGCGGGCCGCTCGCGGGCGGCGGCGGGCGCAGCGTGTCGCGCGGCGTCGCAGTGGATCACGCCGGATCGCGAGGAACGGCGGTGAACAGCGATGGGAAGCGGTGAACGCGGGTGACTCACCCGGCTCACCGTCACCGGGGCGGCTACAGCGGTACGCGCAAGGCCCCGTCGATGAGTTCGGCGGCCTCGGCCGTCCCCGCGCCGCCGCTCCGCATCAGACGCTCGCGCACCGCCCGGAGTCTGTCCCGCAGCCGCTGGGACTCCATTCCGCGCGCCTGCTCGGCCATCCGCACCGCGGTCTGCACGGCCTTGTCCGCGTTGCCCTGGCGCAGCTCGATGGTGCTCAGCATGGCCAGCCGGTGCACCCGGCCCCGGTCGTGCGCGGGGGTGTCCACCGCCGCCTCGGCGTGCTCCCGGGCCGCCGCCAGCTCGCCGAGACTGAGCAGCGCCTCCGCCACCTGGACGTTGACCAGGCCGGGCTGCACATAGCCGGTCTCGTCGGGCTCGTAGCCGCGCCGGATGCGCTCGGCGGCCCGCTCCGCCCGCCGGATGCAGGACAGCGCGCTGCTGCCGTCGCCGAGATGCGCGTACGCCTTCGCCTGCATCGCGTAGAGGTCGGAGGCGAGCGCCGGGGTGATGTGCCTGCCCGCGGTGCGCAGCGCGGCCTCCGCGAAGGCGACGGCCTGCCGGTACTCCCTCATGTACAGCGACTGGTTGACCAGCAGGGCGATCACGTACGCCCCGAGCCCCCGGTCGCCGCTGGCCTTGGCCAGCCGCAGCGCCTGGTGGAAGTAGCGCTGGGCGAGGCCGTGCGCGTCGGAATCGTAGGCGCAGATGCCGGCGATCGCCACCAGCCCACCGGTGGCCCGGTGCAGCTGACGCCCCGTGGCGTCGGTGTAGCCGCCGCGCAGCAGCGGCGCGGCCTCCGCGTTGAGGAAGCCGACGATCCGGGTGCGCGTCGCCACTCCGCCGGCCTTGCGGTACATCTGCTCGTAGTGGGTGCGGGCGGCGCGCAGCATGTCGATGTCGGCCGGGGTGACCCGGTGCCGTCCGCCGCGGGAGACGTCGACGTCCTCGGGCGGGTTCTCCCACTCCCACACCGGCATCACGGCGGGAGTGCCGGTGACCGCGGGGGCGCCCAGGATGTGCGGGCGCTGCTGCTCGTCGGAGCGCCACAGGGCGGTCGCCCGCTCCACGAACCCGGAGAGCGAGGTGCCGTGGCCGGTCGGCTCACCGCCGGGGACGCCGAGGCCGATGTCGTCGAGGGTGACCGGCCGGTGCAGCCGGGCGGCGAGCACCTCGCAGATCAGGTCCGGCACCTGGCCGCGCGGGCGCTGGCCCTTCAGCCAGCGGGCCACGGCGGTGTGCTCGTACCGGAGCGCGAGTCCGCGCGCCCGGCCGGCCTGGTTCACGTGCGCGGCCAGTCCGGCGTGCGAGATGCCCGCCTCGTCGAGAATCGCGTCGAGCAGGGTGTTGGGCTGCATAGGGACGCCCCCAGTGGTGGCTCGGTGCTGACAGCGTAGTGAAGTCGGCTTCACACGGGGTGTGAACGGAGTGCTCGCATCCGCGCTGTGTGCGCGCTGTCGCGGAGCGTTTCCAGCCGGTTGACTGAAATGCCTCGAAAGAGGCCGGCCCGGGCCGTCGGCTCCCCCTCGTACAGTGCGGCGGCCCGTGTCCCAGCCGTCCGCCCCGCCGCCTGCCCGACACTCCGTGGCGGGGCGGCGGCTGCCGCCGGCCCGGCAGGATCACAGGTGCTTCGTCGGCAGGGATCGCATGGTGGTGGCTCGCGTGCTTCCCCCCGCCCCCGGCGCGGCGGGCCGGGGCCGGCGTTCGTCGTGCAGGACCAGCAGGGCCACGTCGTCGGCCGGCTGTCCGGCCGTGTGCTTCATCAGCCGCGTGAAGACGGCGGCCAGCAGTGCCTGCGGCGTGCCCGCCCCCGCGCTCAGCGCCTCCGCCAGCACCGCCGCCAGGGGAAAGAACCGGCCCCGCGCGTCCCGGGCCTCCTCCGCACCGTCCGTGTGCAGGAACAGCGTCTCACCGGGGCTCAGCGTCCGGCACCGTACGTCGGGCAGCTCGGGCGGCAGCGGGAACGGGCCCAGCGGCGGCAGGGGTTCGGCGCACGACAGGGGCTCGACCCGGCCGTCCAGCAGGCGGTACGGCCACGGGTGCCCGCAGTTGAGCGCCCGCACCTCGCCCCCGCGGCCGATCTCCAGCAGCAGGACGGTGACGAACTCCTCGGCGACCGGGCTGTCCGCGCCGGCCGTCCGGGCCCGTTCGCGCAGGTGCCGGGCGAGGCCACGGTCCAGCCGGCGCAGCACCCTGCCGAGGTCGGGCTCGTCGTGCACGGCCTCCCGGAAGCTGCCGAGCACGGCGGCGACGGTCCCGACGGCACCGATCCCGTGCCCGCGCACATCGCCCATCACGGCCCGCACCCCGTGCTCGGTCGCGATGACCTCGTACAGGTCACCGCCCACCCCGGCACCCCGGTCTGCGGAGAGCTGGGCGGCGGCCACCCGCAGCCCGCCGACGCGCGGCGGCAGTGGTCGCGGCAACGCCCCCTGGGCGGCAGCGGCGACCTCGCGGGTGCGCCGCGGCTCGCGCACCAGCACCCGGCGGGCATGGAGGACCAGCCCGGCGCCGACGGCGAAGAGGACTGCGCCGGAGACGATCCGCGCCCCAGGCCTGTCCTGCCGGGCGAGCGGACAGGTCAGCTTGCAGGCGAGGGCCGCGGCGCCCCAGACGGTGGGCAGCCCCAGCGCGAGCGCACGGCGGCCGGGGGCCCGGGCCCTGATACGGATCATGCCGATGGCCCCCCAAGTAGGCCCTGACAGCGCAGACCGGCCCCGAGAGGCCGGTCCGATTCTGTCGATCGCATGCCCCGTCGCAACGGATCAGCCACAAACCTCACCCGATCGAGTGAGGTGACGGGCACGCCCAGAACGGCGCGGGGTGCCGCGCGATCAGGCGAGGACGACCGACAGCCGCCCACGCTCGCGCAGCACCCCGCTCAGCGGGCGCGGAGACTCAGCCCCGCAGCACCGCCCCGGTCCGTTCGGCGGCCAGCGCCACCGCCGCGTCCCGCGCCGCCGACGCCTCGTCCACCGTCAGCGTCCGGTCACCGGCCCGGAAACGCAGCGCGTACGCCAGGGACTTCCTCCCGTCGCCGAGCTGCTCCGCGTTCTCGTACACGTCGAACAGCCGGATGCCCTCCAGCAGCTCACCGGCCCCCTCGCGCAGCGCGGCCTCGACCTCGGCGTGCGGCACCGGCTTGTCCACGACGAGCGCGACGTCCTGCGTGGCCACCGGGAAGGTGGAGATGCCCGGCGCCTGCGGCGTGTCGTCGCCGGCCCGCTCCAGCCCGTCCAGGTTCACCTCCATCGCGCAGGTCCGCTCGGGCAGCCCGAGCGCCTTCAGCACGCGCGGGTGCAGCTCGCCCGCGTGGCCGACGACCTGCTCGGCGCCGTCCGCGACGACGACCAGCTCGGCGCACCGGCCCGGGTGCCACGGCCCGTACCGGCCCTTGCGGACGACCAGGTCGGCCCCGGCCTCACGGGCGACGACCCGAGCGGCCTCGACGGCGTCGGCCCAGTCGGCCGGACGGCCCTTGCCCCACCAGCCGGCCTGCTCACGGGCGCCGGCGAGGACGACGGCGACATGGCGCGGCTGCTCGGGCAGCGCGGCGTCGAGCGCGGCGATCTCCTCGTCGGTGGGACGGCGGTCGACCGGCACGTGCCCGGCGACGGGCCGCTCCGCCCGCGGGTGGAAGACCAGGCCCGTCTCGAACAGCGCGAGATCGTGCGAGCCCCGCCCGTCGTTGCGCCGCAGCGCGCCGAGGAGGCCCGGCAGCAGCGAGGTGCGCAGCGCGGGCTCCTCGTCGCTGAGCGGGTTGACCAGCCTGACCACGCGGCGGGCGGGGTCGTCGGCGTCCAGGCCGAGCTGGTCGAAGACCTGCTCGCTGACGAACGGGTAGTTCGGGGCCTCGACGAAGCCGGCGCCGGCCAGCGCCCGGCCGACCCGGCGGTGCAGCCGCTGCCGGTGGGTCAGACCGCGGCCGGACGGCGGCTTGGGCAGGGTGGAGGGCAGGTTCTCGTAGCCCTCCAGCCGGATGACCTCCTCGGCCAGGTCGTTGGCCTCCAGGAGGTCGGGGCGCCAGGACGGGACGGTGACGATCAGCTCGTCCTGCCCGTACACGTCGCAGCCGATCTCCTGGAGCCGCCGTACGACGGTCTCCCGGCCGTAGGTGACGCCCGCGACCTTGTCGGGGTGGTCGGCGGGCACGGTGATGGTGTGCGGCGCGGACGGCGCGACGACCTCGGTGACGCCGGCGTCGGCGGTGCCGCCCGCGAGCAGCACCAGCAGGTCGACGGTGCGCTGGGCGGCGGCGGAGGCGGCCTGCGGGTCGACGCCGCGCTCGAAGCGGCGGGACGCCTCGGAGGACAGCTTGTGGCGGCGGGCGGTGCGGGCGATGGAGACGGCGTCGAAGTGCGCCGCCTCGATCACGACGTCCGTGGTCGCGCCCTCCACGTCCTCGTGATCGGCGATCTCGGTGTTGGCACCGCCCATGACACCGGCGAGGCCGATGGGGCCTCGGTCGTCGGTGATGACCAGGTCCTCGGCGTGCAGCGTCCGCTCGACACCGTCGAGGGTGACGATCGTCTCGCCCTCCTCGGCCCGGCGCACACCGATCGCGCCCTGGACCAGCCCCCGGTCGTAGGCGTGCAGCGGCTGGCCCAGCTCCATCATCACGTAGTTGGTGACGTCGACGGCGAGCGAGATCGGGCGCATGCCGACCTTCTGGAGCCGGCGCTGGAGCCAGATCGGCGAGCGGGCCTCGGGACGCAGCCCGGAGACGGTGCGGGCGGTGAAGCGGTCGCAGCCGAGCGGCTCGGAGATCTTCACCGGGTAGCCGAAGGCGTTCGGCGCCGGGACGTCGAGCAGCGCCGGGTCGCGCAGCGGCAGGCCGTAGGCGATGGCGGTCTCGCGGGCCACGCCGCGGATGGACAGGCAGTCGCCGCGGTTGGCGGTGACGGCGATGTCCAGCACCTCGTCGACCAGTTCCAGCAGCTCGATGGCGTCGCGGCCGACCTCGGTCTCGGGCGGCAGGACGATGATGCCCTTGGTGCCGTCGTCGCCCATGCCCAGCTCGTCGCTGGAGCAGATCATGCCGTGGGACGTCCTGCCGTAGGTCTTGCGCGCGGAGATGGAGAAGCCGCCCGGCAGGGTGGCGCCCGGAAGGACCACGACGACCTTGTCGCCGACCGCGAAGTTGCGGGCGCCGCAGACGATCTCCTGGGGCTCGCCGGTGCCGTTGGCCCGGCCGACGTCGACGGTGCAGAAGCGGATCGGCTTCTTGAAGCCCTCCAGCTCCTCGATGGTCAGCACCTGGCCGACGACCAGGGGGCCCTTGAGGTCGTGGCCGAGCTGCTCGACCGTCTCGACCTCCAGACCGGCCGAAATGAGCTTGGCCTGGACGTCACGGCCGGTCTCGGTGGCCGGCAGGTCGACGTACTCCCGCAGCCAAGAAAGCGGGACCCGCATCAGATCTCCATCCCGAAGGGCCGGGTGAACCGGATGTCACCCTCGACCATGTCTCGCATGTCTTCGACGTTGTGGCGGAACATCAGCATCCGCTCGATGCCGAACCCGAAGGCGAAGCCGCTGTACTTCTCCGGGTCGACGCCGCAGGCGGTGAGCACCCGCGGGTTGACCATGCCGCAGCCGCCCAGCTCGATCCAGCCCTCGCTGGAGCAGGTGCGGCAGGGGCGGTCGGGGTTGCCGACGGACTCGCCGCGGCAGACGTAGCACACCATGTCCATCTCGGCGGACGGCTCGGTGAAGGGGAAGAAGTTCGGCCGCAGCCGGGTCTTCATGCCCTCGCCGAACAGCGACTGGACCATGTGGTCCAGGGTGCCCTTGAGGTCCGCCATGGTCAGGCCCTCGTCCACGGCCAGCAGCTCGACCTGGTGGAAGACCGGGGTGTGGGTGGCGTCGAGCTCGTCGGTGCGGTAGACGCGGCCCGGGCAGATCACGTAGACCGGCAGCTCGCGGTCGAGCAGGGAGCGGATCTGCACCGGCGAGGTGTGGGTGCGCAGCACGACACCGGAGTCGGCGCCGCCGTCCGGGCCCTCCACGAAGAAGGTGTCGGCCTCGCCGCGGGCCGGGTGGTCCGGGCCGATGTTCAGGGCGTCGAAGTTGAACCACTCCGCCTCGACCTGCGGGCCCTCGGCGACCTCGTAGCCCATGGCCACGAAGATGTCCTCGATCCGCTCGGACAGGGTGGTGAGCGGGTGGCGGGCGCCGGCCGGGACACGGTCGTACGGCAGGGAGACGTCCACGTCCTCCTCGACCAGCACGCGGGCGTCCCGCTCCGCCTCCAGCTCGGCCTGGCGGACGGCGAGCGCCTTGTTCACCGCGCCGCGGGCCTGGCCGACGCGCTTGCCGGCCTCTGCCTTGGCGTGCGGGGGCAGGGCTCCGATCTCGCGGTTGGCGAGGGCCAGCGGGGAGGTGCCGCCGGTGTGGGCGACCTTGGCCTCCTGGAGCGCGTCGAGGGAGTCCGCGGCGGCGAAGGCGGCGAGCGCCTCGTCCCGCATGCGCTCGATCTCTTCCGGTTTCAACGCCTCGACCTCGACAGGGTCGTACGACTTATTGGGTGCCGACATCTCTTCCCGTGCTTCCGATTGTCCCCCAGCTTCGCTGGGAGGTGCCCCCTGGCGGATGGTCCCCGTGACCGGCCGGTGAACTGGCTCGTCTGGGCCGTGTGCAGGACACAAAGGTGCCAAAGGCCGAGTCTAACGGGGTGGACGTGTACGAATGCGCCCGTGGGTCACTGGGCGAGATACGCCGGTGCCCCCACGGGCAGCGTAAATCGGAACTCGGCGCCGCCTCGCGGGGCGCGGCCGACCGTGATGGTCCCGCCGTGGGCCTCGACGATGCCCTTGACGATGTAGAGCCCGAGGCCGGTGCCGCCGCGCTTGCTGCCTCGCCAGAAGCGGGTGAAGACGCGGTTCATGGACTCCTCCGGGATGCCGGGCCCCTCGTCGCTCACCGTGACCGACGTGGCTGCTTTCTCGGCGGACTCCCCCTC
Source organism: Streptomyces glaucescens (assembly GCF_002154375.1). Lineage (GTDB taxonomy): Bacteria > Actinomycetota > Actinomycetes > Streptomycetales > Streptomycetaceae > Streptomyces > Streptomyces glaucescens. Next base: position 7,661 of record NZ_MUND01000192.1, read on the forward strand.
ACGGAGGGACGCCGTGGCCGTGATGTCGATGGTGACGGTTCCCTCGCCGTGCCGCACCGCATTTTCCAGCAGGTTGCTGAGCACCTGGTCGATCTTGTCGGGGTCGGCCCACAGGTCGGGCAGCGGCTGCTCGATCCGCAGCAGGAACCGGTCGGCGGCCTGGCCGGCGGCGACGTACGCCTGGATGTGCCGGCCGACGGCGGCGCCGATGTCGACGGGCTGCCGGCGCACCTCCAGCCGTCCGGAGTCGATGCGGGAGATGTCCAGCAGTTCGGCGATGAGCCGGGTGACCCGGTCGGCGTCCGCGTCGACCGTCTCCAGCATCAGCCGCTTCTGGTCGTCGGTGAACCGTTCCCACTTGGCCAGCAGCGTCGCGGTGAAGCCCTTCACGGAGGTGAGCGGGGAGCGCAGCTCGTGGGCGACGGTGGCGATCAGCTCGGCGTGGCTGCGCTCGGTGCGGCGCCGGGCCTCGGTGTCGCGCAGGGAGACGACGACGCGGCGGACGGGCCCGGTGGGCTCGCTGCGGACGTAGCGGGCGGAGACCAGCACTTCCCGGCCGCCCGGCAGCAGCAGGTTGCGCTCGGGCTGGCCGACCCGGATGGCGAGGCCGCCGTAGGGGTCGGTCAGCTGCCACCAGCGCCGGCCCTCCAGGTCCTCTAACGGCAGGGCCGTCTCCAGCGGCCGGCCGAGGACGTCGGCGGCGCGGACGGCGGCGATGCGCTCGGCGGCGGCGTTGCAGCAGATCACCCGGCCGTCCTCGTCGGCGACGACGAGGCCGTCGGGCAGGTCGTCGGGGTCGATCCCGAGCCCCGCCGCCGGGTCACCGGACCGGGGCGCGGGCGGGTGCCGCACGTCCCGTGCTCCCGGTGCGCTGCTCGTGCCGACGCTCATCCCCGTATCCCACCTCTCGGATGGTTGAGTGGGCCCCCGAGCCCGTCACCCTACTAGCTCTCGGTGACGGTTCGGCACCCTCCGGAGGCGCGCTGCGCGCGGGCCGACGCGTAGAGACATACGGCGGCGGCGGTCGCGAGGTTCAGGCTCTCGGCGCGGCCGTGGATGGGGACGCGGACCACGGCGTCCGCGAGGGACCGGGTCTCCTCGGGCAGGCCCCAGGCCTCGTTGCCGAAGACCCAGGCGGTGGGTCCGCCCATGGTGCCCTTGTCCAGCTCGTCGTCGAGGTCGTCGGTGCCGGCCCCGTCGGCGGCGACAATCCGCACCCCCGCGTCCTTGAGCCCGGCGACGGCCCGCTCGACGGGCACGCCGACGGCGACGGGCAGATGGAACAGGGAGCCCACCGAGGCGCGTACGGCCTTGGGGTTGTACAGGTCGACGGAGGCGTCGGTGAGCACGACCGCCTCGGCGCCCGCGGCGTCGGCGCAGCGCAGCACGGTTCCGGCGTTGCCGGGGTCGCGGACGTGCGCGAGGACGGCGACGAGTTTCGGCCGCGCCCGGAGGATCTCCTCGAACGGCGTGTCCACGAACCGGCAGACACCGACCAGGCCCTGCGGGGTGACGGTGGTGGAGATGTCGGCGATCACCTGCTCCGAGGCGAGGTGGACGCGGGCGCCGGTGTCCCGGGCCTCGCCGACGATGTCGGCGTACCGCTCCGCGGCCTCCACGGTGGCGAACAGCTCGACGAGGGTGTCCGCGTACGCCGCCGCCTCCCGCACGGCCTGCGGCCCTTCCGCGAGGAACAGCCGCTCCTTGCCCCGGAAGTTCCGCTTGGCCAGCCGCCGGGCGGCGGAGACACGGGGGGAACGGGGAGAGATCAGCTCGGGGCTGGCGGGGAGCATGTTCAGTTCACCTTCATCAGCATCAGCGGGTTCGTCTTGCGCAACGCAACGGACCCGCGGGCACAGCCCACGGGTCCGTTCAGTCACGTCGGCTCAGAGCCAGCGCGGCGTCACGCGGCCTTCGGCGCGTTGACGTCCGACGGCAGCGCCTTCTGCGCGACCTCGACGAGCGCGGCGAAAGCGTTCGCGTCGTTCACGGCCAGCTCGGCCAGGATCTTGCGGTCGACCTCGACGTTCGCGGCCTTCAGACCCTGGATGAAGCGGTTGTACGTGATGCCGTTCGCGCGGGCAGCGGCGTTGATGCGCTGGATCCACAGCTGGCGGAAGTCACCCTTGCGCTTCTTGCGGTCGTTGTAGTTGTAGACCAGCGAGTGGGTGACCTGCTCCTTGGCCTTGCGGTACAGGCGCGAACGCTGACCGCGGTAGCCGGAGGCCTGCTCGAGGATCGCCCGGCGCTTCTTGTGGGCGTTGACTGCCCGCTTGACGCGTGCCACTTGTTTTACTCCTTGTAGCGGGGCCGTGGGTGTCCTCACACGGCCCGGAAACGATTGGGTCCCGGTCTGCGCAGTGGATCAGGCGCTCACGCGCCCGACCTCACTTGCCGAGAAGCTTCTTGATCTTCGCGGCGTCGCCCGGGGCCATCTCGGCGTTGCCGGTGAGGCGACGCGTCACGCGGGACGACTTGTGCTCGAGCAGGTGGCGCTTGCCGGCGCGCTCGCGGAGCACCTTGCCGGAGCCGGTGACCTTGAAGCGCTTGCTGGCACCGCTGTGCGACTTGTTCTTCGGCATAGCGCCGTTCTCTCCTCGTCGGTGGCGCTCCGGTGCCCGGTCACGAAAACCGGGCACGGTGGAGCGTCGCTTGTATCGGTTACATCCTTGGGGGCTCGCACCCCCGGGGATCACGCCTCGGCAGAAGCGTCGGCCGGAGCCTCGGCCGGAGCCTCGGCGTTGGCGGCGTCGGGGTCCGCGGCGTTCATCGAGCGGCCGGGGTTGGCCTTCGCTTCGGCCTTCCGGGCTTCCTGCGCCTGGCGAGCCTCGGCCATCGCCTCGGTCTTCTTCTTGTGCGGACCGAGAACCATGATCATGTTTCGGCCGTCCTGCTTCGGGTTCGACTCCACGAAGCCGAGGTCCTGGACGTCCTCCGCGAGCCGCTGCAGCAGCCGGTAGCCCAGCTCGGGCCGGGACTGCTCGCGACCACGGAACATGATCGTGATCTTGACCTTGTCGCCCTGCTTGAGGAACCGGACGACGTGACCCTTCTTGGTGTCGTAGTCGTGCGGGTCGATCTTCGGCCGGAGCTTCATCTCCTTGATGACCGTGTGCGCCTGGTTCTTGCGCGCCTCACGGGCCTTCATGGCCGACTCGTACTTGAACTTCCCGTAGTCCATGAGCTTGCACACGGGCGGACGGGCGTTCGCCGCGACCTCGACCAGGTCCAGGTCGTACTCCTGCGCAAGCTCCAGTGCCTTCGCGAGCGGCACGATGCCGACCTGCTCGCCACTGGGACCGACAAGTCGCACCTCGGGAACGCGAATCCGGTCGTTGATGCGGGGCTCGGCGCTGATGGATCCTCCTCGGTAGCACCACACGGCGGTCTGGCGGACAGCCGCGTAACGTCTCTGTTCGTTAGACCTAACCGCGCCGAGACAGAAAAAATGCCCCGGACGATCACAGGCGGGGCTCCTCGAACTACCGGAGCACCGCCGCGAATCATCGCGGGGCGCGCATTCGGACGGATCGCCGCCTCGGGGACGGGACCGTCTGACCGGTGACCCGCCGCCCCGGGGGGTGGTCAGGTGGGAGTTCGAAAGCCTCCACTTGTGGGCCGAGCACACGGTGGTGTCCGGCCGGTCGTCCACCAGATTACCAGGAACGCTTGACAAGGGCTAACCGGGAGGGCACGGCACCGCACCCCCTATGGTGTGGTGCATGAGTGAGACCTCCCCCTCGGACTCCGCCGAGACGCCCGACTTCGCCGCCATGACCCGTGACATCGCGGAGGTCCCCGCGGTCGAGGTGATCGTGACGGTGGCCGTCAACCTGATGAGCGCCGCCGCCGTGAAGCTCGGTCTGACCGAGGAGGGCGACACGTACAAGGACCTCGACGAGGCCCGCAAGCTGATCCACGCCCTGGCCGGACTGCTGGACGGCAGCGCCACCGAGATCAGCTCGTTCCACGCGGCCCCGCTGCGGGACGGCCTGAAGTCGCTCCAGCTGGCCTTCCGCGAGGCGTCGCTGGTCCCGGACGAGCCGGGCCAGGGACCGGGCGAGAAGTACACCGGTCCCGTCTACGGCTAGTCACCGCACCTCATCCGCGTACGTACAGGGGCTCGCCCGGAGGCGTGGTTCCGGCCGGCAGCAGTGCCAGGTCGAGGCCGCGCACCAGGCGGGCCCTCAGCGTTTCGTCGGCGGCGAGCCGCCGGGCAACCGCGCGGGCGGCCTCCGCGGGGACGGCGGCCGGGTCCAGGACGAGGGCGAGGGTGCCGTCGGCCGCTCCCGGACCGAGATGGGCGCGCACCACCGCGGGCTCGGCGGCGACGGCGGCGCGCACCGCCTCCCGGACGGCGGGATCGGCGAGGGGGTCGGTCGTCGTCCGGCCCTCCGCCAGCGCCAGCAGCGCGGGTCCGGTCAGCTCGAACGGCACCGGGCCGGCCAGGTCGAGCACGACCGTGTCCGCCTTCTCGTGGGCGGCGGCCTGGAGCGCCTGGTGCAGCGGTACGGCCACGGGGCGGGCCTGCGGGTCCCAGCGGGCGAGGGAGTCGGTGGAGGTGAAGGCGGGCAGCGCGGTCCGGCCCGCGGCCTTCAGGGTGGGGACGGCCATGTCGCTGGTCTTCTCGCGGCGCAGCCCGTTCTCGTCCTCCTCCGCCTCGCCGAGCACGGCGACGACGGGGACCAGCAGCCGGGCGCCCTTCAGGGCTTCGAGAACGGGGCCGAGAGCGGTGCGGTCCTCGGCCCAGGCGGCGAGCGCCGCGCTCAGCCGGGGATCGGCG
>NZ_MUND01000193.1 GCF_002154375.1 Streptomyces glaucescens
TCCGGCTCCGCCACCGCCAGGACCCGGTCGTGGAACCTCTCCACCGTGCGGTGCTCGAAGACGTCCCGGACGCCGGCCCGGACACCGAACTCCCTGCGGATCCGGCTGACCAGCCGGATGGCGACGATGCTGTCCATGCCCAGCCGCATGAGGTCCATGGTGATGCCGAGCCGCTCGGCGGGCATGCCCAGCACGTCGGCCCAGAGGTCACGCAGGCGCCGCTCCCGTTCGCCGCGCGGGGGCACGACCTCTTCGGCGGCCGGGGCGGGGTCGGGCAGGGCGCCGCGATCGAGCTTGCCGTTGGGGCTGAGCGGCAGCTCCGGAAGGTGCACGAAGGTCTCGGGGACCATGTACGCCGGCAGGCCGGCGGCGAGCCGTTCACTCAGGTGCTGGGCGTCCAGCGGGGCCGGGGAGACGTAGTAGGCGACGAGAAGCTGCCGGGCAGGGCCGTCCTGGGCCTGGTGTTCCTTGACCAGGACGACGCTCTGGGTGATCTCCGGGACGCGGGTCAGCGCGCTCTCGATCTCGCCGAGTTCGACGCGGTAGCCGTTGAGTTTGACCTGGAAGTCGTCGCGGCCGAGGAACTCGATCCAGCCCTGCCGCGTCCATCTGCCCAGATCACCCGTGCGATACAACCGCCCCAGCTCGGGATGCTCGAAGAAACGCTCCGCGGTGCGCTCCTCATCCCGCCAGTAACCGAGGGCCACACCCGCTCCCCCGATGTGGATCTCCCCCGCCACGCCGACCGGACAGTGCTCACCCCGGCCGTTCAGCACGTACATCCGCTGACCGGGCATCGCCGTGCCGTACGGGATGCTCGCCCACTCGGGATCCACGCGGTCGATCTCGTGCCAGATCGACCAGATACTGCCCTCCGTGGCACCACCCAGACTCATCACCGTCGCCGACGGCGCCAACGCCTCGAGTCGCGCCGGAAGTCGAGTGGGGATCCAGTCACCCGACATCAGCACCACACGCAACGACTCCAGCGGCGTGTCCCCGGCCTCGTCCGCCAGCAGACCCGCCAGCTGCGGCACGCTGTTCCACACCGTCACCCGATGCTCCCGCACCAGCTCCAGCCAGTGCGCGGGCTTCTTCGTCTCCCCCTGAGCCGGGAACACGACCGTCCCACCTGCGGCCAGCACACCGAACAGGTCGTACACCGACAGATCGAAACTCAGCTCCGACAACGCCAGCACACAGTCGTCCGGGCCGATACCGAAACGGTCGTTGACCGCCCGCAGCGTGTTCACCGCACCCCGGTGACTGATCGTCACCCCCTTCGGACGGCCCGTCGAACCCGACGTGAAGATCACATACGCCACATCGTCCGGGGCGACCAGCGGCAGCTCCACCTCCGGCACCTCACCGGCCAGCAGATCCTCCACCACCAGCACCCGGCATCCCGCACCCAGCGCGGCCACCTCCGGCCGCACCGCCTGCGCCCGCGACACCAGCACCACCCCCGCACCCGCCTGCGCGAGGACGTCCTCGATGCGGCCCATGGGCCAGTCGACGTGCAGGGGCAGATAGGCGAAGCCTGCCTTCATCACGGCCGTGGTGGCCAGCACCTGGGCGTAGCCCTTCTCCGCGAGTACGGCGACGAGCCGGCCGTCGGCTGGGGCGCCGAGTGCGTCGCGCAGGTGCCGGGCGAGGCTGGTGCTGTCGTCGTACAGCTCGCCGTAGGTGTGGCTGCGGCCGGTGCCCGCGTCGACGACGGCCACGGCGACACGGCGGCCATCGTCCAGCCCGGCCTCGTACAGGCCGAAGAGGGTGTCGTCGCGGTCCGGGGCCTCACCGGTGGCGTTGGCCGCCCCGATGAGGGCGCGGTCGGTCTCGGCGAGATAGCGGTCGCGGGGCAGTCCGCTCGCCCAGTCGTCGTTCGCGAGGTGCTCGATGAGGGCGCAGTACAGCCGGTTGAGGTGGTCGATGACACCGCGGTCGAAGAGCTGGTCGACGTGGAGCCACTTGCTCATGAAGCCGTCGGCGACCTCGACGGCCTGCAGGTCGATCCAGGCCTGGGAGGTCTGGGCGCTCCAGTGGCGCTCGCCGGTCAGTTCGCTGTCGTCGAGGAACGCGCCGCGGTCGGCGTCGCGCGTCTCCTGGCCCACCACGCCGGTGAACACGATCGGCGACACGGCGCGGGTGGGGTCCAGGCCGTGCAGGCGGCTCAGATCGCGCTGCACCTCCACGCCCGAGTACAGGGCGTGGCCGATGCTCTCCCACAGCAGGTCGTGGGTGCGCCGGATCAGGGCCTCGGCGTCGGCGCCGCGGTCGGTGTGGTGGTGGAGGACCGTGGAGGTGAAGTTGCCGAGCAGCTCGTCGCTGTCCTCGAACACCGGCAGGCGCTGGGACAGGGTCAGGGTGATGGGCAGTTCGTCCGCGCCGGAGAAGTAGGAGACCACGCTGCCGAACAGGGCGAGCAGCACCGACGACGTGGACACGCCGTGCCGCCGGGCCTGCTCCTTGAACCGGTCCCACACCTCGGGCCCGATGCGCAGGGTGTGTTCGGCGAAGCGGGGGTGGGTCACCGTGTCGGGCGAGGTGGCGAACGGCAGGGCGCAGCGCAGCGGGAGGGCGGGGAGCCGGTCCTGCCAGTAGGCGCGGTCGTCCTCGTACCACCGGGAGTGCTTCAGCAGCGCGACGTAGTCCTGGTAGTCCTTGAAGCCGGCCCCGGCAAGCGGCGGGCGCCGGTCGGTTCCCCGGTGGAGGTCGTCGAGGCGTCGCATGACGGCGAGCCTGCTGCGCACGTCGAGGGCGATCAGGTCCCAGCTGATGTGCAGCACGCTGCGGTCGCGGAACCGGCTCACCTCGAACGTGAACAGCGGGAATCGCTCCGGGTCGTACAGGTGGTGGGAGAGCCGCTCGCGCACCTCGCTCGGCCCGGACGGGTCGTAGTCGCGGTCGGTGTGGTCGTGGACCGGTATGCGGTAGCGGGGCACCTCGGCGGGGGCCAGGATCCTTTGCTGGAGCCGCTCGTGGGAGAACACCGTGCGCAGCACGTCGCACTCGGCGACGAGCCGGTTGACCGACTCCTCGAGGCGGTCGGTGTCCAGGTCGCGGTAGTGGTACTCGCTGTAGACGTGGTTGGCGACGTTGCCGATCTCGTAGTTGCCGAGCCGTCCGACGAGGTACGCCTTCTGGATCTCGGTCATGTCGAACCAGGCCCCGGGGTCGGCGCCCACGGACGGCGGCAGGGCCGGCAGATCGGCCTCGCCCCGGACGTCCCGGAAGTCGCTGGGCGTGTAGTGGACGGCGGTCCGGGTGACGCAGTGGCCGACGACCTCGGTGAGGGCGGCTTCGAGCGCACCGGCCAGGGACCGGGTGGTGGCGTCGTCCAGCCTGCTGTCCAGGCGGACGTGCAGCCGTCCCCCGCCGACGTGGGCGAGGACGGTCAGCAGCGCGCCGGTGGTGTTGCAGGCGGGCATGGTCTCGCCGGCGTCCTCGAGGACGAGCCGCCAGTCGGCGGAGCCGGCCTGCTCGGCGTCGAGCCGGCCGAGGTAGTTGAACCACACCGGGGGCAGCGGCCGGTCGCCGGTCAGCGGGCCGTGGCCGATACCGCCCGCGGGAACCGCGCGCAGGCTCTCCTTGACGGCGCGGATGCTGTCGCCGAGGTCGTCGGCGAGCGGCAGCCGCACCGGGTGGAGGGTGGTGAACCAGCCGACGGTGCCGCTGACGTCGAGGCCGGGCGCGAGGTCCTCGCGGCCGTGGCCCTCGCGGACCACGTGGTGGACGCGGCCGCCCGCGACGCCTTCCAGGGCGCGGGCGAGCGCGGTGAGCAGCAGGTCGTCGACGCGGGTGTGGTAGGCGCGGTGGGCCGGGCCGAGCAGGTCGCGGGTGGTGTCCTCAGGGAGGGTGAACTCCTCGCTGCGGTCGGTGCCGGTGTCGGTCCAGCCTCCGACGGCGGGGTCGAGGTCGGTGAGGAGGTCCTCCCAGTAGGCCCTCTCCTCCGGCCGCCGACGGGCGTACTCGGCCACCGCCTGCGACCACTGCCGGTA
>NZ_MUND01000194.1:0-218 GCF_002154375.1 Streptomyces glaucescens
CGGTCGGGGGGCCGCGGGGGGTCGTACGGCGGCGGCAGCACCCACAACAGCGGTGACAGCAGCTGGTGGGTGATCGGCGCGGCGAGCACGGGCGACAGCGGCTCGTCCTCCTCGGACTCGGGATCCTCGGGTCACGGCTCGGGGGGACACTCCTGCGGGAGCGGCTCGTCGTCGTCCTGCGGAGGCGGGTCCTCCTGCGGCGGCGGTGGCGGCGGATG
>NZ_MUND01000194.1:246-5951 GCF_002154375.1 Streptomyces glaucescens
GCTCCGGCGTGCGCGGCCGACGTACAGGCGTGCGCCCTGGTTGAACAGTTGAACTGACGAGCCCTCTGAGGGATGGAAACCCTCCGAACTTGGGTAAAAACGCTGTGGCAGCGCCTCGGTTCATGATTCCCTCTACATCACCAACGCAGCCCTCGGACGTCCTGGCGGACACCCTTCCTGACTGGGCTGACCGGGCCGATCTCCCGGCGTCGAACTCCCTTTGCGTGCTAGCGGAGCCGATCCATGCTCACGACCCTGAAAACCTCCTATACCGACACGCGCGCGGCCGACCTCGCTTGGGCACTGGGCCGTGAACCGCTGCCCGCCCTCGCCACCCTCGACCTCGAACTGGCGGGCTCCAAACTCCAGTTGCGCCTGCTCGGCGCCTCCCACCAGGTGCTCCTGGAGGAAGAGCGGGGCACCTGCTCGGAGACGGTGGCGTGCATCCCCGGAAGCAGCACCCCCTTGCCGCTCGGCGTGGCCAAGCGGGTGGACGACTGGGAGTACGAATTCGCCGCCCGCGTCGAGGTGTTGTCCCCGGGCTCCTTCGCGGGGCGCGCCCAGGAACTCCTCGCCCTCGTCTCCGACCATCCCAACGGCCTCGCCGGTGTCTTCCCCGGCAGCCCGCACGCCTTCACCGCGATGCTGGCGCAGCGCCACGAGGGCCAGGTGCACTGGCGGACCTGGCACGCGTATCCGCAGGACGGCCAGCTGGTGGCGACCCGGACACGGGTGGGGGCGCGGGTGCCGGTGACCGCCTGACGGCGCAAACCACCCCGGGCCCGTCCCAAACCAGATCCACACGTGTGGGTGACGAAGCGCGCCACACCCGTGACGTAACGTCACTGTCGTGATCGAACCGCACGCGCCGGCCCGGCCCGGCGCCCCGCCGTCCCGGCGCGGTCCCGCGCGGCTGCCCGTCCGTCCGGGAACCGGGCGGTTCCTGGTCCTCGCGGGCGTGTTCGTGTGCGCGGCCTGCGGGCTCGTCTACGAACTCGAACTGGTGGCTCTCGCCGCGTACTTGACGGGTGACCCGGTCACCCAGACATCCGTCGTCCTGTCCGTCATGGTCTTCGCGATGGGCATCGGCTCGCTGATCGCGAAGAGGCTGCGGCGACAGGCCGCCGCCGGGTTCGCCGTGATCGAGGCGGTGCTCGCGCTGGTCGGCGGCTGCAGCGCGATGGCCCTCTACGCCGTCTTCGCCTGGACCGGCGACTGGGGCGGACCGTGGGCCGCCGGGCCGCGGACGCTCATGGTCGCCTTCTCGCTCACCATCGGACTGCTGATCGGCGCCGAGATCCCGCTGCTCATGGAGCTGATCCAGCGCATCCGCCGGCAGGACGCGGGCGGCGCAGTGGCGGACCTGTTCGCCGCGGACTACGTCGGCGGGCTGGCCGGCGGCCTCGCCTTCCCCTTCCTGCTGCTGCCCCTCATGGGCCAGCTGACCGGCGCGCTGCTCACCGGCGCGGTCAACGTCGTCGCGGGCGGCGCCCTGGTGCTCGGCCTGTTCGGCCGCGACCTCACCCGGCGCGCCCGGCTGCTCCTGCTGACCGCCAACCTCACCGTGCTCGGCGTGCTCGCCGCGGCCGCCGTCCTCGTCGACGACTTCGAACGGGCCGCGCGCACCGCGGTCTACGGGGCGGACGTCCGGGTCGCGGTGCGCACGGACGTCCAGGAGGTCGTCCTCACCGGCGGCACCCACGGCCGCCCCCTCGACCTGTACCTCGACGGACGGCTGCTGGTCAGCGCACGCGACGAACGCCGGTACCACGAGGCGCTGGTGCACCCCGCGATGAACGGCCCGCACAGCCGCGTGCTCATCCTCGGCGGCGGCGACGGGCTGGCCGCGCGGGAGGTGCTGCGGTTCGCAGGGGTGCGGCGGGTCCGGGTCGTGGAGCACGACCCGGACCTGGTGCGGCTCGCCGCCACGGACCCGGCGCTGTCCGCCCTCAACGGCCACGCCTACGACGACCCGCGGGTGCGGGTGACGGCCGCGGACGCGTTCCACTGGCTGCGCGGTGCACCGCACGCGGCGTACGACGTCGTGATCGCCGACCTGCCGGGCCCGGACCGCGCGGCCGGCGCCCAGCTGTACTCCCAGGAGTTCTACGGCCTGGCCCGCCGCGCCCTGACGCCGGGCGGCCGGCTGGTGGTCCACACCGGCCCGGCGGCCCCCCGCCCTCGCCTCCTGTGGACGGTCGACAGCACCCTGCACGCCGCGGGCCTGCGCACCACGCCCTACCTGGCCGCCCGCGACCGGGGCCTCGTCCTCGCCGCCCCCGGCGCCCGCCCGCCGCTCGGGCTGGCCACCGGACCCGGGGCCCCGCGCCCGCACAGCCTCACCCCGCGGCTGCTGGCCGCCGGGCGGGCCGAGGCGGCGGCCGGCCGGATCCCGGGCCTGCCGCCGTCGACGCTGGTGCACCCCCGCTACCGCGGCTGACCGGTGTGCGGAAGGGCGGCCCGCCCCGCCTTTCCCCAGGAGTGGGACGGGCCGCCTCGCACCTCCGTCGGCAGTGGCCGGACGACGTTCAGCGTGTGGCGGCGCTGACCGGCGGGAGGCCGAGGTCCGGAAACCGGCCGGCCGGGGGCTGACCGACGCGGAGGCGGCCGACCGCCTGTTCATCAGCGAGACGACCGCCAGGACCCACCTCGACCGGGCCGAGGCCGGGCTCGGCCTGGCCGGCCGGGCCCAGGCGAGGGTGCCGGCGTACGAGACAGGGCTGGTGACGACGGGCGCGTCGGGCGGGTGACGGACGGCCGCCGGGCGGGGTGTGTCCGGGCCGTCACTGGGTAGGCTGCGACGTCATGGAACACGAGGTGTTCGTACCGGTACCGGCCGACCGGCTGAAGGCGGCGCTCACGGACCCCGCGCGGGTCGCCCGGGCGGTCCCCGGGCTCCAGCAGGAGGCGGGCGCCGAGCCGGTCGCCGGGCGGCTGAAGCTGCGGGCGGGCGGCACCACCATCACCTACCGGGGCGCCGTTCTCCTCTCCGCGCGCGACGACGGGTCGTACGGCGTCGTCGGCGACGGCACGGAGACCCGCGGCTCCGGCACGGTCACGCTCGACCTCACCCTCCGCCTGCGCCCCCAGGACGAGGGCACGGCCCTCGTCTTCACCGGGACGGCCACGGCGGACGGCCGGATCGCCGAGCTGCCTCAGGAGGCGGTGCGGTCCGCCACGACCCGGCTGCTGAACCGGTTCGCGGAGAACCTGGGTGCCGAGGCGGCCACCGAACCGGCCGGGGAGACGCCCGGCCCGGACACCGCCGGGACGCCCGGCCCGGACACCGCCGGGACGGCCGGTGCGGACGCCGCCGGGATGCCCGGCCCGGACACCGCCGGGACGGCCGGTGCGGACGCCGCCGAGACGGCCGGCCCGGACACCGCCGAGACGGCCGGTCCTGATGCCGGCGAGCACGCCTCCGTGTTCGACGCCGAGGTGCCGCCCCCCTCCTTGGACCCGGACGCCGACGACGTGGCGGCCGCCGCCGGCGGGTGGGACTTCGCGGACTCCGCCGAGCCGCCCGCCGAGGCCGCGCACGCGCGCCGCACGATGATCGGCCGCAGCGCGGAGGAGGTCGACCACGCCCCGCCACGCGGCCGGTACGCCCCCGTGCCCGCTCCGCAGACCGTCGTCCGGGGCAGCGCGCTGCGCTGGGCGGCACCCGCGGCGGCGGTGGCCGTCGCCTCGGCGATCGTGGTGGGGCGGGCGTTGCGCAGACGCCGTTGAGCCACCGCGGGGCCGTCGGCGGGAACGCCCTCTTGATCGGCCCAGTAGGGTCGTCCCGTGAGTAACGAAGACATCACGCTGTCCGCGGGCGACGCGGAGGCGACCCTGGCCCCCGGCAACGGCGGCCGGGTCACGGGACTGCGCGTCGGCGGCACCGAGCTGCTCCGCCAGGGCGACCGCTTCGGCTGCTTCCCCATGGTCCCCTGGTGCGGCCGGATCAGGGACGGCCGGTTCCGCGACGGCGCCGCCGAGCACCAGATGCCGCTCAACGCCGCCCCGCACGCCATCCACGGCACGGCCCGCGACGCCGCCTGGTCCGTGGCCCGCACCGCCGCCGACGAGGCGGTCCTCACGTACGACCTGACCGAGCCGTGGCCCTACCCGGGCCGGGTCACCCAGGTGGTCGCGCTGACGCCGGACGCGCTGACGCTGACCATGTCGGTCGAGACGTACCAGTCGTCCTTCCCGGCGCAGCTCGGCTGGCACCCGTGGTTCAACCGCACCCTCGGCGGGACCGGCGTGGAGATCGACTTCGCACCTGCCTGGCAGGAGGAGCGCGGCGACGACCACCTGCCCACCGGCAACCGGACCGACCCGGAGCCCGGACCGTGGGACGACTGCTTCGGCATGCCCGACGGCGTCGACGTGACCCTGACCTGGCCGGGCGTGCTCCGTCTGAAGGTCACCAGCCCCGAGCGGTGGGTCGTCGTCTACGACGAGCAGGAGGCGGCCGTGTGCGTGGAGCCGCAGACCGGTCCGCCGAACGGGCTGAACACGGCACCGCGCCTGGTCACGCCGCTGGAGCCGCTGGAGGCCACCACGACCTGGAGCTGGACCCGGCTCTAAGCTGTGGGGCATGACGGACGTCAACGAAGTAACGCCGCAAGGCGCACGCGCGGCGCTGCTCGCTCAGATCAAGGACAAGGCCGTGGTGCACGGCAAGGTGACCCTCTCCTCGGGTCTGGAGGCCGACTACTACGTCGACCTGCGCCGCATCACCCTGGACGGCGAGGCCGCGCCGCTGGTCGGCCAGGTGCTGCTGGACCTGACGGCCGATCTGGAGTTCGACGCGGTCGGCGGCCTGACCATGGGCGCCGACCCGGTCGCCGCCGCCATGCTGCACGCCGCCGCCGCGCGCGGGAAGCGCCTGGACGCCTTCGTGGTCCGCAAGGCCGCCAAGGCGCACGGCCTTCAGCGCCGCGTGGAGGGCCCGGACATCGCCGGTCGCCGCGTCCTGGTCGTCGAGGACACCTCCACCACCGGCGGCTCCCCGCTGACCGCCGTCGAGGCGGTGCGCGAGGCGGGCGCCGAGGTGGTGGCCGTCGCGACGATCGTCGACCGCGCCACCGGCGCCGCGGAGAAGATCGAGGAGGGCGCGGGGGTGCCCTATCTGTACGCCTTCTCCAAGGACGAGCTGGGCCTCGACTGACTCCGGCCGGCCCCTGCTGCCCACGGCTCGGACGGCCCCATGGACCTTCCGGCCGAGTCTGGAAAGATGGGGCCGACGATGACGTCGCCCCCATGGTCTAGGTCAGGGCCGTAAACGCACCACACGCCCACCCGCACATACAAGGAGCGGACAGATGCCCATCGCAACCCCCGAGGTCTACAACGAGATGCTCGACCGGGCGAAGGCAGGCAAGTTCGCCTACCCGGCCATCAACGTCACCTCGTCGCAGACCCTGCACGCGGCGCTGCGCGGCTTCGCCGAGGCCGAGAGCGACGGCATCATCCAGATCTCGACGGGCGGCGCCGAGTTCCTGGGCGGCCAGCACAACAAGGACATGGTGACCGGCGCGGTCGCCCTGGCCGAGTTCGCGCACATCGTCGCCCAGAAGTACGACGTGACGGTCGCCCTGCACACCGACCACTGCCCGAAGGACAAGCTCGACGGGTACGTCCGCCCGCTGCTGGCGATCTCCGAGGAGCGCGTCGCGCGCGGCGAGAACCCGCTGTTCCAGTCCCACATGTGGGAC
>NZ_MUND01000195.1 GCF_002154375.1 Streptomyces glaucescens
ACGGCATCGCCGCCGAACTCGCCCTCGCCCGCGACCTCCTCACCGACCTCGGCCTGAAGGAGCTGCCGTGACCGCCCACGCCCCGGCGCGCCCCACCCCGCTCCTCGTCCTCGACGTCGTCGGCCTCACCCCCCGCCTCCTCGGCCACATGCCGCACCTGAGAGCCCTCGCCCGGTCCGGCTCCCGGGCGCCGCTCGGCACCGTCCTGCCCGCCGTCACCTGCGCCGCCCAGTCCACCTTCCTCACCGGCACGATGCCCTCCGAGCACGGCATCGTCGGCAACGGCTGGTACTTCCGCGAACTGGGCGACGTGCTGCTGTGGCGCCAGCACAACGGCCTGGTCGCCGGCGACAAGCTCTGGGACGCCGCCCGCAGGGCCCACCCCGGCTACACCGTCGCCAACATCTGCTGGTGGTACGCCATGGGCGCCGACACCGACTACACCGTCACCCCCCGTCCGGTCTACTACGCCGACGGCCGCAAGGAACCCGACTGCTACACCCGCCCCGCCGACCTGCACGACGAACTGACCCGCGAGTTCGGCACGTTCCCGCTCTTCCACTTCTGGGGACCCGGCGCCGACCTGGTCTCCAGCCGCTGGATCATCGACGCCACCCGGCACATCCAGCGCACCCGCCGCCCCGACCTGACCCTGTGCTACCTCCCGCACCTCGACTACGACCTGCAGCGCTTCGGCCCCGACGACCCGCGCTCCCACCGCGCGGCGGCCGACCTGGACGCGGCGCTCGCCCCGTTGCTCGACGACGCCCGGGCCGAGGGCCGCACCGTCGTCGCGCTCTCCGAGTACGGCATCACCCGCGTGTCCCGGCCGGTCGACATCAACCGGGCGCTGCGCCGCGCCGGACTGCTGGAGGTGCACACCCAGGACGGCATGGAATACCTCGACCCGATGGCGTCCCGCGCGTTCGCCGTCGCCGATCACCAGATCGCCCACGTCTACGTCCGCCGCTTGGAGGACCTGGCGGCGGCCCGGGCCGCGCTCACCGGCCTGCCCGGCATCGACCTGCTCCTCGACGACGAGGGCAAGAAGACCCACCATCTGGACCATCCGCGCTCCGGCGAACTCGTCGCCGTGGCGGAGCCGGACGCCTGGTTCACGTACTACTACTGGCTCGACGACGCCCGCGCGCCCGACTTCGCACGGCTCGTCGAGATCCACCGCAAACCCGGCTACGACCCGGTCGAACTCTTCATGGATCCCCTCGACCCCTACGTCAAGGTGAAGGCGGCGACCGCCCTGGCCCGCAAGAAGCTGGGCCTGCGCTACCGCATGGCGGTCGTGCCCCTGGATCCCTCACCTATTCGGGGCAGCCACGGCCGCCTCCCGGCGAGCGACGACGACGGTCCGCTCCTCATCTGCTCCACCCCCCGCGCTGTCGGCGACCGCGTCGCGGCGACCGACGTGAAAGCACTCCTGCTCCAGCTGGCCGGTCTCTCCTGACCTGCCACCAGTGAAGCACCCACCACTGACAACGGCCCCCGACCCAGAGGAGTTCCAGGCATGAGCCGCTTCTCCCAGCCCGACCCCGAACTCACCCACCGCATCGGCAGACGCGGCATGCTCGGCGTCGCCGCGGGTGCCACCGCCGCCGCCCTGCTCGGCGCGGCGGCCGGCCCCGCGACCGCTGCCACGCGAGCCACGGCGGCTACCCCCGGTACCGCCGGCGCGCCCGGCCGGGGACGCCCCGTCCTGCCGCCCGGCCGGCTCGGCATCCAGCTCTACAGCCTGCGCGACAAGGTCTCCACGCTCGGCTTCGGCCCCGTCTTCGCCGAGCTGGAGCGGTACGGCTACGACGAGGTGGAGTTCGCCGGATACACCCAGGGTTCCGCTGGCCCCATCACCCTCGCCCAGCTCAAGCGGCTGGCCAGGAACCACGGCCTGAACCCGATCGGCAGCCACGTCGGCTACCACTCCAGCGACCCGAACGCCTACACCTTCGCCACCAACCTCACCAAGGTCCTCGACGACGCCCAGGCCCTGGGCCTGAAGCACGTCGGCACCGCGTCCAACCCGTTCCGCTACGGCTCGACCGTCGACGCCTGGAAGCGTGCCGCCGAGGACTTCAACACCTACGGCGCCGCGGCGAAGGCGCGCGGCATGAAGTTCTACCAGCACAACCACTCCGAGGAGTTCTCCTTCGCCACGGACAAGCCGCACGTCCGCCTCTACGACGTGCTGCTCGCCGAGACCGACCCCGACCTCGTGTACCTGGAGATGGACATCTACTGGGCGTACGTCGGCCAGTTCCGCTTCTCCCGGCGGCCCGACGGCACCCCCGCCCCCTTCGACCCCCTCGACTACGTGCTGAGGCAGCCGCACCGCTACCCGCTGTTCCACGTGAAGGACGGGCTGAGCGACCCGTCGACCGAGCACGGCTACCGCATGGCCGACGTCGGTGACGGCGACATCGACTACCGGCGGTTCCTGTCCGCGGTCACCCGGCTGCGCGGCGAGCGGTTCGCCCACCACTGGCAGGCCGAGCACGACAACCCGGCCGAGTCGTTCACCTTCGCCCGCAAGTCCAGCGCACACCTGCACTCGCTGCGGGAGAAGTGCTGACCGCGCGCCCGCGCACCAGGAAGGGCCCTGTCCCGGAGCTCCGGCTCCGGGAAGGGCCCTTCCCGCGCCCGGCGCCGGCGACCGAAGGGCGACCACCCTGTGTCAGGTTCCCGTCACCGTAGGCGCAAGCCGTCGACAGTGCTCCCCTGCCCCCGGAAACCCGCCGGGCGGGACCAGGGACTGGCGGAGCGGCGGCACAGCCCCGGGACCGGCGCGAGGGCATCGTGGAGCCGACCACCGAGGCGCGCGACACCGACGAGTGACTCCTTCATGACCTACGGTGACGCCTTGCGTCGGGGCGGCCGTCAGCCGGTCCAGGCCCCGCCAGGGGGACGGATACGCAGGTGAGACGCACTCCGAAACCTTGGTATTGTTGTCCCTGTCGCCGCGGGGAACACCCCCGGCAAGGCGACGGACACCTTGTCCGGGTGGCGGAATGGCAGACGCGCTAGCTTGAGGTGCTAGTGCCCTTTATCGGGCGTGGGGGTTCAAGTCCCCCCTCGGACACAGATCGCGAAGGTGGTCGGGAGCGATCCCGGCCACCTTTTCGCGTTGCTCCAGTCCTCCAGTCCTCCAGTCCTTGCGTCGTCTCGTCCTCTCGCGTCGGGTCAGTCGAGGCCGAGGGCGTCCATGGTGTGCTCGGCCATGCGCCGCTCGCCGAGGGCGTTGGGGTGGACGGGGACGACGCTGGTGCCGAAGAGGAGCGGTTCGACCCACCGGGTGCCGGTGGGCTTGCACGCGTCGTGGCCGTCGGACACCCGGGAGAAGTCGACGTACGTGGATCCGGTCTCCTCGGCGGCGCGCTGGACGACGGCGTTGAGGTGCGTCTGGATGCCGCGCAGGTACGGCACGTCACCGGAGGCGATCGGGAGTTTCGCGAAGCAGCCCGGTTCGGCGGTGGCCGGGGTGATCCAGGGGTAGCCCAGGACGGCGACGCGGGCGCCGGGTGCCTTGGCGTGCAGGCGCTGCAGAGCGGCCTTGATCGCCGGATAGGTGTTCGCTTCGATCTGGTCGTCGAACGAGGTGCCGTGCTTGTCCTTGCACGGGCTGCCCTTGCCGCCGCTGAGCAGGCCCGCGGAGCCGCAGGCGGTGACGGCGTTGATGAAGGTGTTGTTGTCGTTGCCGCCGATGGTCAGGGTGACCAGGTCGGTGCCGTCGGTGACGGCGTCCAGCTGCGGGGCCACTCCCGGGTACTGGGCCTCGCTGAAGTGCTTGGTCTGGGCGCCGCCGCAGGTCACGTCCTTGAGGTGGGCGCCGGTCCGGGCGGCGATCACGCGCGGGTAGTTCGCGGTGGAGCGCAGGCAGAGCAGGTTGGTGAGGTCCACCGGGAGGACGCCCGAGCCGGCGCTGTAGCTGTCGCCGAGTGCGACGTAGTCCAAGGTCTGGGTGGCGTGGGCGCTGGTGGCGCCGGTGAGGCCGAGGCTCAGCACCCCGGCCATTGCTGACGCGCACATGACATATCTGATCGGCTTCGGCATGTGCTCTCTCTTCTCGGGGAAACGGGCGAGCGAGGGGGTGCCGTACGGCCGGGAACAACCGGGTGCGGGATTACCGATCGGTACTACCGATAAGTAATGTGAAGGCGCGTCACGCGGGCGTCAACATTGTTGACCGAACTTCTTGAAATGCCAACCGCCGCCCCCGGTTCGGCGGCCGACGACGGGCCACCCGGCGAGCGGGCCCCTATCCTTGCCGCCATGCCGCAGCCAGGACCCCGTACCGGCCCCCTCGCCGAACCCGGCACCACCACGCGCGAGGCCATCCGCTCGGCCGCCACCCGGCTGTTCCAGGAGCAGGGGTACGCCCGGACCACCGTCCGGCGGATCGCCGCGGCGGCCGGCGCCGACCCCGCACTGGTGATCCGGTACTTCAAGAGCAAGGAGCTGCTGTTCCTGGAGACGATGCACCTGACGATCGACGACGAGCCGCTGCTCGGCGTCCCGCTGGAGCAACTGGGGGAGCGGCTCGTCGAACTCCTCGTCGACCTCGACGGGGCCGCCCGGGGAATCTTCCTGGCCCTGGTGCACGGCAGCGACGAACAGCGGATCCAGCGACGTCTGAGGGACACCCACGAACAGGTGCTGATCGCGCCCCTGCGCCGCCGCCTGTCCGGGCCCGACGCCGACCTCCGTGCCCGGCTCGCGGCAGCCTTGGCCGCGGGGATGCTGTACGCGCTGTGGGTGGCCCAGGACGAGACGCTGCTCCGCACCGACCGCCCGGCGCTGGTGGCGCATTACGGCGCGCTCCTCCAGCGCGTGCTGACACCTCCCGTGTGAACTCGCCGGCCGGCCGCCCTCAGGGCCGACGCGCGTCCGGGAGGCGAGGGCGGGGGCGGCGGCGCAGAGTGAGGGGATGAGCGACCACGTACAGGCCGACGGCGGCCGCGGTGGTCCTGCGGCTGGATGTTCTGGGCGGCCCCGCACTGCCTGCACGGCAAGGCCGCCGAACTCGTCGCCCGGCACGGCGCCGTGGTGGTCCGGGGCATGACGGCGAACGAGTTCTTCCCCGGGCTGATGGCCCGGGCCGAGGCCCTGGGGCAGCGGGCGGAGCCCGCGCCGACCCGCGAGCTGTCCGTGGCCCGGCTCAAACGCGCGCTGCCCGACCCGGTGCGCCGCATCGACCTGCACGAGCTGGTGGACGCCGAGGCGCTGCGGGTCGTGGCACGCCTCTCGGACGGCGACCGGTACCCGCCGGGCGAGCGGACCCGGACGCGAAGGCCTACCGGGAGCTGCCGGAGCGGTACCGGAGCGACTGCGACACCCTGCTGCACCTGCTGGCCGTGGGCGCGTGGCGCGACGAGGGCGGGGCGCACACGCGGGTGTGGGTGCGGGCCCTGCAACGGCCGCTGAACGTACCCCGGGACGGCGGCGGACGGGACGACGCGCCGCACCTCTGCCCGGCCCTGCTCGCCCTGACCGCGGCCGGTGTCGGCGCCGTCCTGGCCGGCCGCGACGAGCTGCTCGGCCGGTTGCTCCTCGAACCGGTCCTGGCCCAGCCCTCCGGGTCCCGGCCGGCTCGCGGCGGGCCGCGGCCGAACTCAGGCCGGCCGTGCCGGCCCTGCGGACGGGGGAGGTGCTCGGCGCCGGGGAACTGCTCAACGCGCTGGTCGCCGAGCCGCATCCGCCGTCCCTCGCCGGGACGGCGCACAGCACCTGGCTGTGCGAACGGCTGCGGGACGTGCTTCGCCGATGAAGGCGTAGTCCACGATGGCACTGACCATTCCGGCGCTCCCTCACGTCGGCCGGCGCGAGGCGGCCCGGCCCCGGGGCGAGGGCGGGCACACGAACGGCCGAACGGCAGGTGTGGACGGTTGAGCGTTGTGATGGTCGAGCGATGCGTCACCGGGGCTGGGATGCCGGACGCACACAGGGCGCCCGGGGACGGGGCAACGGCCCGATCCTGCCCATGGGCACCTCCTTCACCGTGGCACAGAGTGGAGGCAACGGCTACTTGTCATATGCCAGAGGCCGGATGAGGCGTCGTCGGACCTGTGGGATACGGCCCGGTTCGCCCGCCGTTGCCGGCCGGTGGCGCGTGCGGCGGCACGTGTGGCTGCCTGGGTGCCGACGGGCGGGGTACACGTTGAGTAACGTAGTGATCACAGCGAATCGATTCGGCGATCGAAAGCGGGTGGGCATGACGCTCGTGCGGACCCTCGCGACGGACGACTCCGCGGAACCCCTGGTCTCGCCCGTCAGCTCGTACAACGAATGGGACCCGCTGGAGGAGATCATCGTCGGGCGGCTGGAGGGGTCACGGATCCCCGCCAATCATCCGGTGGTGAGCTGCAACGTGCCGCCGTGGGCCGCGCGCATGCAGGGGCTCGCCGCCGGCCGCCGCTACCCGCGCCTGCTGGTCGAGCGCGCGCAGCGTGAACTCAACGGTTTCGTCGGCTTGTTGGAGTCCCTCGGCGTCACCGTCAGGCGGCCCGACGCGGTCGATCACGGGCGGCGCTTCGGCACCCCGGACTGGTCCTCGCGCGGGTTCTGCAACACCTGCCCGCGGGACAGCATGCTGGTGATCGGCGACGAGATCATCGAGACCCCGATGGCATGGCCGTGCCGGTACTTCGAGACCCATTCCTACCGCGCGGTCCTCAAGGACTACTTCCGGCGGGGCGCCCGCTGGACGGCGGCGCCCCGGCCCCAGCTCACCGAGGATCTCTTCGAGGAGGACTTCCGGGTCCCGGGCCCGGATGAGCCGATGCGCTACATCCTCACCGAGTTCGAGCCGGTGTTCGACGCGGCGGACTTCGTGCGCGCGGGGCGGGATCTCTTCGTCACCCGGAGCAATGTGACCAACCGGATGGGCATCGAATGGCTGCGCCGCCATCTGGGCCCCGGCTACCGCATCCACGAGATCGAGAGCCGCTGTCGCACGCCCATGCACATCGACACCACGTTCGTGCCGCTCGCGCCCGGCAAGGTGCTGGTCAATCCCGAGTACGTCGACGTCGACCGGCTGCCCGGCATCCTGGACTCGTGGGACGTGCTGATCGCGCCCGAACCCACCCCCATCAGGGACCCGCTGCTCAAGCTCACCTCGATGTGCGGCAGGTGGCTCAGCATGAACGTGCTGATGGTCGACGAGCGGAGGGTGATCGCGGAGCGGCACCACACGGAGATGCTGCGTGCGCTGGAGCGTTGGGGGTTCGAACCGATCCCGTGCGACCTGCTGCACTACGCCCCGTTCGGCGGCTCCTTCCACTGCGCCACGCTCGACGTCCGGCGCAGGGGGACACTCGAGTCGTACTTCGACTGACGGGGCGCCAACTCTCCGCTGTCGGAGGAGTGCGGCGGACCTGGGGCGTCCCGGCGTGAGTTCGCGCCGCGGGCGCCTCTCCGTTGCGCTCCGAGCCGATGCGTTTCGGGTGAACGGTCAATCATCCAGGGGCTTCAGGGTGTCGTCCGGTCCGGAGTCCGGCATGTCCGACGGGTGAGAAGTTGAACTTTGGAATCAACTTTTTTGGGCGATTTCGCATAGTTTGTCCGAATCTGGTGAAGTGGTGTGTTGAAGGCACAGTGAAAGCCTCAAGGGAGATGATGCTCGTGCGTTCCCACGACAAGACCTTCGAAGAAGTCATCGAGATCCAGGCCGCCGACGTCGAGGCTGCTCTCGACCCGGCCGAACCGGACGGCGTCTACCGGGACAGCCGTGAGTGCGCCGCCCTGGCGGTCCTGGAAGGCGGGGGAAAGCTGCTTCTGTCCCCGCCGACCCCTCGCCCCAAGAAGGGCTGAGCGCAGAACAGGGGAACAGCTGAATGGAGCAGTCAGGCACTACGGCCCTCCTGCAGGGCGCGGTGCAGGATCTCGCCTCCGGCGTGGTCTCCGCCCTCCGTGGCGGAGACCACGTCACCGTCTCCGGAGCCATCGGTGAGGACACCCCCACGGCGAACCTCGTCCTCCCGGCCGTGCGCGTGCTCGGCGCGGACCTGCTGCTGCCGCGGGTCCTCTTCCGCAGCCAGCCGGACCTGGCGGAACTCGCCGTGTTCCGCAAAGCCGTGGAGTCCTTCCCGGCCCGCGCCGACGCCGCCCCGGCCGTACGGTGGAGCCACTGGGCCATGCGCCGTACGCTGCGCCGCTTCGAGGCCGCCCCGGACGGCGCACCCGGACAGGACACCGCACCGGACGTCGACACCGACTGGCTGGAGGGCGCCGGCTGGCAGTATCTGACCCACCAGCTGGCGGTCCTGGCCGCGCTCGCCGTCCCCGGCGAGGCCTGCGCGGTCACCGAGGTGGCGCGCAGCCGCCCGGTCGACGTGGCCCGGGGATTCGTCCGAGCGGTGCGCCGCCGGGACTGGCAGCAGGCCGCCGGTGCCGGACGCTGGCTCACCCTGCTCGACGGCGTGCCGGCCGAGCTGGGTCTGGAGACCGGGCTGGACTTCGTGGAGCTGATGGGCGGCGGCGATCCGCGGGTCGCCCTCCAGATCCAGGCCGCCCGGGTGATGCGCGCGGCCGGAGCCGTCGCATGACGGCCGTGGACGTGCGGGAGATCCGGGAGGTGGAGTCCGCCGCGCTCGCGTGGCTGTCCGCGCACCGCGGCGACTTCGCCCTCGGCGACGACACGCTCACCGCCGAGGGCCCGGTGAACTCCACCTGGAAACCGCTCGGCGAACTGGCGCAGGTGTGCACCACCGTACGGCTGCACACTCCGCCGTCGGACCCGCTGCACGACCGCGCCGCAGAGCTGCTGGACTTCGCCTGGCGGCAGACGGACCACGGTGAACGGTTCCTGAGCCTGCAGCGGCTGGAGCCGTTCGCCGCCTACCCGCTGGAGGTGTACTCCGTCTTCACCGCGGCCGGACTGCGCCACCCCGGATACGAGGCCGCCGCCGCGAGGGTGGCCCGCAGCCGGGGCTGGCGGCTCACCGAGCAGAAGCCCACCCGCCGGCTCGGCCTGCTGCGCGCCGAGCGGCGCAGCGGCATCCAGCGGCCGGAGGACCCCGCGCAGGCGCTGCGCGCCACCTGGCTGGGCGGCCTGGCCGAACCCTGGGCGTTCGAGCGCTCCGCGGGATACTCGCTCACGCACGTGGTGTTCCACCTCACCGACTGGGGCCGCGACCCCCACGGAGTCCCGCCGGACCTGGCCGGCTACCTGGCCGACTGGCTGCCGCCCTGGCTCGACACCTGCCTGGACGCCGGCATGTGGGACCTGAGCTGCGAGCTGCTGGCCGTCGCCGCCGGCCTCCCCGATCCGCCCGACCCCGCGCTGCTGCGCGACTCCTGGCCCCGGATCGCTTCGGCCTGCTACGACTCGGGCGCGCTGCCCGAGGAGGAACCGGATCGCGGCGCCGACGGCAGCCGGGGTCCGGAGCCCGACTTCCTGCACTGCTACCACTCCACCCTGACGGCCACCTTCGCGGCTGCCGTGACCCTGGCGCGCCTCACCGGAGGCGGCGGGAGCGACGGTCACCCGGTCGGCGCCCCCCTCCGCCGGCACGGCGGACAAGGAGTGCCCCGATGACCTCCACCCGTCTGATCCACAGCGTCGGTGTGCGCGCCATGGAATGGCTCTGGGCGCATCGTGACGGATTCCGCCTGGACGTCGACGTCGACCCCGACGTCGGCTTCCTGGAGCGGTTCAAACCGGTCGGCGAGCTGGCCCTGATCTGCAAGGTGCTGCTGCGCGAGGGCGTCGCGGGGTCGCGGCAGGCCGAGCTGGCGCGCCGGCTGATCGACCACACCTGGCGCGACACCCTCGACGGCGGGGGCATGCTGGTGCGCGGGCAGCGCATCGAGCCGATCTCGCCGATCCCGTTCGAGGTGTACCTCGCCTACAAGGAACTCGGCTACAGCCGGCCCGAGCTGGAGCGCGCCATCGTCCTCAACCACCGGCTGGAGAGCTGGACGTCCTACGAGGTGGCCCCGACCCGCCGCCTCGGCCTGTCCGCGTTCCAGCGCCGCTTCGGCCTCGTCCCGCGCCCGCCCGAGGCCGATCTGGTGGACACCACCTGGCTGGCCCGCACCCCGGAGCCCTGGACGGTCACCACGCGCATCGCCTACCACCTCACCCACACGGTGTTCCACCTCACCGACTGGGGCGAGCGTCCCGAGGGCCTGCCGCCCCGGCTCGCCGACTACCTCGCCACCTGGCTGCCGGCCTGGCTCGACGACTGGCTGGACCTGGAACGCTGGGACCTGCTCGGCGAACTCCTGGTGGTCGACGCCTGCCTGCCCCGCCCCACCTTCGACGAGCGGGCCTGGGAGGGCTTCGCCGCCGCCCAGCAGCCCGACGGCGCCATGCCCGCCGTGAGGTCCATGCCGGAGGGCGAGCCGGACGAGGTGTTCGACATCGTCTACCATCCGACGCTGGTCGCCGCGTTCGCCTCCGTCATGGCGACCTCCCGGGTCCTCACCGAACTGGCGCACACCGCGTCATGAGCGACCGCACCACGCCCTGGCCGGGTGACCCGGAGGAACCGGACCCCGCCCCGCCCCCACGGCCGGCCGCCGAGCCTTCCGACGCCGAACTGCGGGAGCGGCTGGCGGCGGCCGTCGACGCCGTCGACGCACCCGACGCCGTCTTCGCGGTCTCCCGCGCGGGGCGCCGCGTCGTGCACCGCGGCGGCACAGCCCCGCCCCCGCCGGTGCCCCGGGACGAGTTGCGCTACGAGATCGGATCGGCCTCCAAGACGTTCACCGGGCTGCTGCTCGCCCGGCTGATCCGGCGCGGCCTGCTGACCGGAGGCGAACCGGCCGCTGCCTGCCTGGACCCCGGCCGCCCCACCGGCACCGACCCGGTGACCCTCGCCCACCTCCTCACCCACACCTCGGGACTGCCCGCCCTGCCGCACGACTTCTACTTCCGCGGCCTGCCCGCCTGGCGCACCAACCCCTATGCCCGCTACCCGGCCGGCCGGGTGGCCGCCGCGTTCCTGCGGTACCGGCCCCGGCGCCGGCCCGGCACCCGCTGGCGCTACTCCAACTTCGGGGTCGCCGTGCTCGGGCACGCCGTCGCGGCGGCGACCGGCACCGCCTGGGCGGACCTGCTCGCCGCGCACCTGCTGCGCCCGCTCGGCCTGCACGGCACCGGCCTGCGGGCGGACGACTCGAAGAGCGAGGCCACCGGGCACACCAAGGACGGCCGCACACCCGTGCCCCCGTTCGACGCCGGAGGCTTCGAGGCGGCGGGCGCGATCCGCGCCACCCCGCACGACCTGCTGACCTTCCTCGAAGCGCATCTGGATCCGGCCGGGGCGGACTCGGAAGGCCCCGACGACCTGGTCGCCGCGCTGGGGGCCGTGCGCACGCCGGTGCTCCGCCGGGGGCTGGGGCACCGGCACGTCCACACGGTGGGCTGGTTCCGGCACCCGGTCGAGGGCGGCCCGATGTACTTCCACAGCGGGGCCACCCTCGGCCAGCAGGCGTTCCTCGGCTTACGGCCCGACACCGGCACGGCCCTGGCCGCGGTGTGCACCCGGCGCTTCCGGTACCGCGACCCGTTCGTCACCACGGCCTACGGGCTCCTCGCGGAGCTGTAGCGGGGACCGCCGCTACACCCGCTGCCACAGGGCAGGAGTCGCCTCCGGCGACCACACGCCCTGCGCCTGGTGCGGCTGGAGGCACTGGTAGCGCACTCCGGCGTGGGTCACGGTGGCCCCGGCGTCGTAGACCCGGCCCGTGGCCCACGCGTCCGCCGACGCGGTGCCCTGCGGGGTGGGCGCGGCCTGCGTGGACGCCGTCTTCAGGGTGAGACCGAAGGCGCTCAGGATCGGGTTCACCGGCTGGTAGAAGGTGGTCCCGCCGCTGGTGCAGTTGCCAGTGCCGCCGGAGGTGACGCCCTGCGCCTGGCCGCTGCCCGCGACGTACGGGCCCCCGGAGTCGCCGGGCTCCGCGCACACCGTGGTCTGGGTCAGGCCGTCGACGGTGCCCTCGGCGTAGCTGACGCTGGTGTCGTGTTGCTGGATGGTTCCGCAGTGCCAGCCGGTGGTCGAGCCGGACCGGCACACCGACGCCCCGACGAGCGCCTCGACCGACCCGTTGACCTGCACCTTCGAGCCGCCAGCCGCCTTGACGTCGGCGGTCGCCGTCCAGTTGGCGTTGACGGCCACGTGCGCCATGTCCTTGCCGGGGAACGTGGAGGCCTGGAAGGTGCCCTGGGCGGCCCCGTTGTACCCGGTCGTCCTGGCGCCCGGCCTGCCGCAGTGGCCGGCCGTGACGAAGCCCTGCTGCTGTCCCTTGGTGACGGAGAAGCCGACGGAGCAGCGGGCGAGGCCGTCGATGTAGAAGGCGTCGCCGCCGGTGAGGTTCTCGAACAGCCGCGGCCGGTTCGTCGTCACGCGGATGCCGACCTGCTCCGGCCTCAGCCCGGCCGCCCTGACGAAGGCGTCCGCGGCCGACCGGTCCGTGGCCTCCAGCACGACCCGGTTGCCCGGTACGTCGACGTACCACAGCGGGGTGTCGCGGGTGTCGGCGCGGATGGCCGTCTTGTCCAGCTGCGCCTTCACCGCTCGCAGCCCGGGCAGGGTGTTCCTGACGACCACGGCCTTCGCGCCCTCGGCCTCGATGGCCGCCACGCCGTCGGCACTGGTGGTCGCGACGGTCAGTTCCGCGGAGACCGTGCCGCGCAGCCAGGCACCGGCGAAGCGCTCGCCCAGCGCGTTGCGGAGCCGGCCCGCGCGAGTGCCGGCCTCCGCCTCGTTGACCAGCCGGGTCCGGGCCTGACTCGGGGTCAGCCCGAGGTCGCGCTCCAGCGCGAGGAGCACTCCCTGCGCCGGCTTGTCGGCGCCGAGGGTCTGCGCCGCCGACGAGGGGGACCCGGCGGACGGCTTCGGCTCGCCCGCCGCGGCCGACGGGAGCCCGGCGAGGACCAGCGCGCCGAGCACGGTGAGCGCGGCCCGGTGCCGGATGACGGTGTGTCTGTGGGCCATGCGGCCTGTCTCCTTCGCTCAGGGGGAAGCTGCCATGAGCTCTAGGACTTGCCGCAATCGGCCCCCGGCTATGTCGTCGGCGGCGGGCTTACGCGCTTTCGGTGACGCCAGGGGGCGCCATGTGCAGTACGCCGCGCCCGGGGTGCCGGGTGCGAGGTGCCGTGCCCCGGGCGCGGGGCGCGGGGCACGGCGGGGGTCACGCCGGTTTCAGGCCCGGATCGCCCGCCTCGGTGACGAAGGACGCCGCCGTCGTGACGGGCGCGCCGGGGGTGGTCACGGCGGAGACGGTCCGGAAGTCCGACCGGGCCGCCTCCCGGTCCAGCTCCATCCGGAGGTAGCCGCGTTTGCCGTTGTAGAACTTCATGTGCGGGTTGGCCCGTAGATGCGCCTCCCAGTTGACCGGCTTGTCCGCGCCGTCCTTGCCGCTGGTGATGGAGGTGCAGGCGAGTTCCGTGCCGAGGGTGCGGGACGCCGGGTCGTCGAAGTTGTCCTTGATGTCGAGGGCGTAGCCCACATGGACGTCACCGGTGAGGACGATCCAGTTGGCGAGGCCGGCCGCCTTCGCCCCGGCGACGACCCGGTTGCGCGAGGCGCGGTAGCCGTCCCAGGCGTCCATGGAGACCTTCGGCGGATCGGTGACGTCGAAGTTGCGCTGGCAGAACAGCACCTGCTGCGGCACCACGTTCCACAGTGCGTTCGAGGCCTGCCAGCCCTCGATCAGCCAGCGTTCCTGCGCGTCGCCGGTGAGGGTGCGCGCCGGGTCGTCCGACTCGGGGCCCGGGACGTGGGGGCGGTCGCCGTAGGCCTGGTCGGAGCGGTACTGCCGGGTGTCGAGCACGTCGAACTGGGAGAGGTCGCCCCAGTGCAGTCGGCGGTACAGCCGGGCGTCCGGACCCTGGGGAAGCTGGGCGGCGCGCAGCGGCTGGTTCTCCCAGTAGGCGCGGTAGGCGGCGGCCCGGCGCAGCAGGAACTCCTCCGGCGGCACGTCGTTCTCGGGGATGGCGCCCGCGTAGTTGTTCTCGGTCTCGTGGTCGTCCCAGGCGACGACGAAGGGGTGGGTGGCGTGCGCCGCCTGGAGGTCCTCGTCGCTCCTGTACAGGGCGTACCGCATCCGGTAGTCCGTGAGGGTCATCGTCTCCCGGTTGTAGGCGTCCGGCAGCGTGCCCTCGGCGTACCCGCGTTCGCCGCCCGCCGAGTTCACGGGGTACTCGTACAGGTAGTCCCCGAGGTGGAAGACCAGGTCGACGTCCTCCTGGGCCAGGTGCCGGTAGGCGGTGTAGTAGCCGTCGTGGTAGGCCTGGCAGGCGACGGCCGCGAGCCGCAGGGACGAGACGGCGCTGCCCTCGGCGGGCGCGGTACGGGTGCGGCCCTGCGGGCTGACCCAGGTGCCGACGGTGAACCGGTAGTAGTACGTGGTGTCCGGGGTGAGGCCCTGGACGTCCACGTGCACGCTGTGCGCGTACTCCGGGTGGGCCAGGGCGACGCCCTCGCGCACCACGAAGACGAACAGGTCGTCGAGGGCCACCTCCCAGTTCACGGAGACCTGTTCCTGGCCCAGTCCGCCGTCCGGCTCGTACGGCGCGGGGGCGAGCCGGGTCCACAGGACCACCGCGTCGGGCAGCGGGTCGCCGGAGGCGACGCCCAGCGTGAAGGGGTTCTCCGTGATCCGGCGGGCGTTGAGCCGGGGCGCGGCCATCGCGCCGCGGGCGGGCAGGCCGGTGCCGAAGGCGAGCGCGGTGGCCGCCGCGGCGACGGTGAAGAAGCGGCGGCGGGCGAGGTGCGGGGCCGCGGCACGCCACACGGCGTCGATGCGGGCGGAAGGAAGCTCGGGCAGGCCTGTGCCACGGCCTGTGGGCGCCATCTGATGTCCTCTCAGTCACGCGGAGTACGCATGCTAAGCAGACAAAATGCGCAATTCGGATGTGCCTTGCGGTGTCGTCACACGGGGGGACGTACGTGGTGATCCAGCCACCCCGACTGGTGTTCGGCCACCTCGGTGACCTTTAATTGCCATCGCTATGCAACAACGAGAATCTGGCAACAGGGGTGGGAGAGAGATGACGGCCCGTCGGATACGAGGTGCCGCCGTCACGGCGGCGATGACCGTCGCAGTCGCCGCCTGCTCGGCACCCGGCGACACGGCCGGCGACGGCAGGGCCGCCGAGTCCGTGGTCATCGGTGTCGCCTCCGAGCCGGACACCCTCAGCCCGCTGCTCGGCTACGGCAAGGACGGCAACTCCAAGATCTTCGACGGGCTGCTCGCCCGCGACGCCGGTCTGAAGCTGAAGCCGGCCCTGGCCGCCGCGCTGCCGAAGGTCGCCGACGGCGGCCGGACCTACACCTTCACCCTGCGCGAGGGCGTGAAGTTCAGCGACGGCGAGCCGCTCACCGCCGACGACGTCGTCTACACCTACCGGACCGTCCTCGACGCCAGGACCAACAACACCGCCAAGAGCGAACTCGACGCCGTCAAGAGCGTCCGCGCGGACGGCGACGACACCGTCGTCTTCACCCTCAAGTACCCGTACGCGCCCTTCGCCGCCCGCACCGTGCTGCCCATCGTCCCCGAGCACATCGCCGCGAAGCAGGACCCCAACACCGGCTCCCTCAACACCGAACCGGTCGGCACCGGGCCGTACGTCCTCGCGCAGTGGCGCAAGGGCGAGAAGCTCACCTTCAAGGCCAACCCGCACTACTGGGGCCCCGCGCCCGAGGTGAAGACCTTCACCATGGCGGTCATCGCCGACGACGACGTCCGCGCCACCCGGCTGCGCTCCGGCGACCTCGACGGCGCCGTCCTGCCGCCCAACCTCGCCGCCACCTTCGGACACGACAACGACAAGCGCACCTACGAGGCGAAGTCCTACGACTTCCGCGCCGTCACCCTCCCCACCGGCGACGAGGTCACCGGCGACCGCGCCGTCCGGCAGGCACTCGACGCCGCCGTGGACCGCCAGGCCATGGTCGACAAGATCCTCGACGGGGCCGGCCGCCCCGCCTACGGGCCGCTGCCCATGGACGACCCCTACTTCGCCGCCGGCATCCAGCGCGCCCACGACCTCGCCAAGGCCCGGCGGATCCTCGACCGGGCCGGCTGGAAGCCCGGCGACGACGGCATCCGCGCCAAGAACGGCCGCCGCGCCGCGTTCACCCTGCTCTACCCCTCCGGCGACAAGGTCCGCCAGGACCACGCCCTCGCCTACGCCTCCGACGCCAAGAAGGCCGGCATCGACGTGACCGTGGAGAGCGCCACCTGGGAGGTCATCGAGCCGCGCATGGGCAAGGACGCCGTCCTCGCCGGCTTCGGCAGCGTCGGCGATCCCGACTTCGGCCTCTACACCCTGCTGCACTCCTCCCTCGCCGGCGACGGTTTCAACAACATGGCCCGCTACCGGGACCCGGCCGTCGACAAGGCCCTCGACACCGGCCGCCGCACCCAGGCCCCGGCCGAACGCAAGGCCGCCTACGGCACGCTCCAGCGCGCCCTCGTCGACAACCCCGGGTACACCTTCCTCACCCACATCGACCACCTCTACGTGCTCGCCGACCGCTGGGACGGCCTGACCACCCAGCTCGAACCGCACGAGCACGGCTTCGCCAGCGGCCCCTGGTGGAACATCGAGGACTGGCAGGCCAAGCGATGACCACCCCTCCCTGGGGGGCGATGGCCCGCCTGGCGGGACGGCGGGCCCTGTTCGCGGGGCCTGTCCTCCTCGCCGTCACCTTCGGCGTGTTCGCCATCGCCGCCGCCTCCCCGTTCGACCCCGTCAAGGCCTACGCCGGGACCGCCGCGCTCGGCGCGGACCAGGAGACCCTGGACCGGCTGCGCGCCAACCTCGGCGTGGACGAGCCGTTCTGGGTCCGCTGGTGGGACTGGCTGACCGCCGCGCTCGGCGGCGACCTCGGCCACTCCAGCGTGCTGCGGCAGCCGGTGACCCAGGTCATCGGCGAACGCCTGGTGTGGTCCGCGCTGCTCTGCGCGGTCGCGTTCGCCGTCGCCGTCCTGCTCGGGACCGTGCTCGGGGTGCTCGCCGCGCGCCGCCCCGGCTCCCTCCCGGACCGGGCCGTCACCTCCCTCGCCTACCTGCTGGAAGCCGCCCCGGTCTTCTGGATCGCGCTGCTCGCCGTGTGGCTCTTCGCCCTCCAGTGGGACCTCCTCCCGGCGGGCGGCCTCACCGACACCGCCAGCGAACACGTCACGTTCGGGCAGGTCACCAGCCACCTGCTGCTGCCCGCCGGCGTCCTCGCCGTCTCCCAGCTGCCCTGGTTCACGCTCTACGTCCGCCAAGGCGTCGCCGACGCCCTCGCCGAGGACCCGGTGCGCGGCGCCCGCGCCCGCGGCCTGGCCGAGCACACCGTGCTGCTCGGCCACGCGCTGCGCTCCGGACTGCTGCCCGTGCTCACCCTGATCGGCTCCCGCGTGCCCGAACTCATCACCGGTGCCCTGCTGGTGGAGACCGTGTTCAGCTGGCCCGGCATCGCCGCGGCCACCGTCGAGGCGGCCACCGCCGTCGACTTCCCGCTGCTGGCCGCGCTGACCACGCTCGCCACCGCCGCCGTCCTCCTCGGCAACCTGCTCGCCGACCTGCTCTACGGACTGTTCGACCCGAGGGTGAAGCTCAGTGACATGTGACGCACCGGCGCCCGCCGCGCCCCCGTCCCCGGCCGGACCCGTGTGGCGGTCGTACGGCGGGAAACGCCGCACCACCCGCACCCTGCGGGTCCGCGTCTCGGCCGCCCTGCTCGCCGCGACCGTCCTCGCCGTCCTGCTCGTCCCGCCCCTGGTCCAGCTCGACCAGCAGGCCGTCGACCTGGCCGCCAAGCTGCAAGCCCCCTCCTGGGAGCACCCGTTCGGCACCGACGACGTCGGCCGCGACCTGCTGCTGCGCTGTGTCTACGGGCTGCGGGTCTCCCTGCTCGTCGGCGTGGCGGCGGCGCTGACCGCGACCGTCATCGGCACCGCCGTCGGCGCCGCCGCCGGAGCGCTCGGCGGCTGGGCCGACCGGGGCATCATGCGGATCGTCGACACCGTCTCCTCCGTGCCGCACCTGCTGCTCGGCATCTTCATCGTCGCCATGTTCCGGCCCGGTGTCTGGCCGGTGGTGGTCTCCGTCGCCCTCACCCACTGGCTGTCCACCGCGCGGATCGTGCGCGCCGAGGTGCTGTCCCTGCGTTCCCGCCCGTACATCGACGCCGCCGTCAGCGGGGGAGCGTCCCGATGGCGGGTGACCGTACGGCACCTCTTGCCCGGCGTAATGCCGCAGGCCGCGCTCGCCGCCGTGCTGATGGTGCCGCACGCCATGTGGCACGAGTCCGCGCTGTCCTTCCTCGGACTCGGCCTGCCCACCCACACCGCGAGCCTCGGCACCCTGATCCAGGGCGCCCGCGGCTCCCTGCTCGCCGGACAGTGGTGGCCCACCCTGTTCCCCGGCCTGCTCATCATTCTGCCGACCCTCGCCATCGCGGGCCTCGCCGGCGCCTGGCGGGAGCGGATCAACCCCCGTCGCCGGTCGGAGCTGATGCTGTGAACGAGGCGCACCCGGTGAGGGGGGCTGCCGCCGGTGGAACCGGTCCGGTGGCGGAGGCTGATGCGGTGAGCGGGGCCGGTGCGGGGACGACCGCCGAGGTCACGGGCGGATCCGGCGCTGTGAGGAAGTCCGGTGCCGTCGGCGGCGCGGACGCGGTGACGGAGGCGGAAGCCGTCGGCGGAGGCGAGAAGGTGACGGATGCGGATGCGGATGTGGATGCCGTCGGCGGAGGCGACAGGGTGACCGCGGCGGAAGCTGTCGGCGGAGGCGAGAAGGTGAGGGAGGCGGATGCCGTGGCGGACCTGGTGACCGAGGCAGACGCGGCGGCCGAGGCCGAGAAGGGCACCAGAGCCCGACACGAAGCCGAAGCCCACGCCGTCGTGAAGGCCGACGAGGCGGCGGAAGCCGGCGTCGGGGCCCCGGCCGGCACGGGGGCCCGGCGTCAGGGACCCGTGCTCGCGGTGCGCGGGCTGTCCGTGCGGTTCCTCATGCCCGGCGGACGCCGGATCGCCGCCGTGACCGACGCCCACTTCGAGGTGGCGGCCGGTGAGTGCCTGGCCCTGATCGGCGAGAGCGGCTGCGGCAAGTCCGTGCTCGCCTCCGCCCTGCTCGGCCTGCTGCCCGGCAACGCCCAGACCGCCGGGCAGGCGCTGCTCGGCGACCTGGACCTGCTCTCCGTCGGCGAACGGACCCTGGCCCGCACGGTCCGGGGCCGTCTCATCGGTCTCGTCCCGCAGAGCCCGGCCGCGCACCTCACCCCCGTACGCACCATCCGCTCCCAGCTGGAGGAGACCGTCGCCGCGCTGGCCCCGGTCCGCGGCCGGAAGGCGCTGCGCGCCGCCGCGGAGGCCGCCGCCGAACGCGCCGCGTTCCCGTCCGGCCATCTCGACCGGTACCCGCACGAGTTGTCCGGCGGCCTCGCCCAGCGGGCCGCCACCGCGCTCGCCCTGGTCGGCGACGCCCCGCTGCTGCTCGCCGACGAGCCGACCACGGGCCTCGACCGCGACCTGGTGGACCGCACGGTGGACGAACTGCGGCGGCACGTCGACGCCGACGGCACCGGCCGCGCCCTGCTGATGATCACCCACGACCTGGCCGCCGCCGAACGGATCGCCGACCGGGTGGCGGTGATGTACGCGGGCCGGATCGTGGAACTCGCCGACGCCGCCGCCTTCTTCGGCGCGCCCGGCCCCCGCCACCCCTACAGCCGCGGCCTGCTCGACGCCCTGCCCGACCGGGCCTTCGTCCCCATTCCCGGCATGCCCCCGGAACTCGGCGACCTGCCCGGCGGCTGCGCCTTCGCCGCCCGCTGCGACCGCGCCACCGACGTCTGCGCCACCCCGCCCCCGGGGACCGGCACGGTCGCCTGCCACCACCCGCACGCCGTGGAGGACGTCCGTGCTTGAACTGCGCGCCATCACCGCCGGATACGACCGCCGGGCCCCCGTCGTCCGGGGCGTCTCCCTGACCGTCGCCCCCGGCGAGGCCGTCGGCCTGCTCGGCCCCAGCGGCTGCGGCAAGTCCACCCTCGCCCGGGTCGCCGCTCTGCTGCACCGCCCCGACGCGGGCACCGTCGTCCTCGACGGCACCCCCGTCCACCGGTGGCGGCACCGCGCCCCGCGCGACCGGCGCACCGCCTTCGGGGTCGTCTTCCAGCAGGCCCGGCTCTCCGCCGACCCCCGGCTGACGCTGTCCGACCTGATCGCGGAACCCCTGCGCGCCACCGGCCGCCGCGCCGAGGCGCCGGAGCGGGTCGCCGAACTCGCCGAGACGGTGGGCCTGACCGCGGACCTGCTGACCAGGCGCCCGCACGAGGTCAGCGACGGCCAGCTGCAACGGGCCTGCCTGGCCCGGGCGTTGGTGCTCCGCCCGCGCTGGCTGGTGTGCGACGAGATGACCGCGATGCTCGACGCCTCGACCAGCGCGGCCCTGGTCGCGGTCGTCGAGGACTACCGCGCCCGTACCGGCGCGGGCCTGTTGTCCGTCGGCCACGACCACACCCTGCTGCGCCGCTGGTGCGACCGCACGGTCCACTGGGACGACCTGCGCGCCCCCGCTCCCCGGCCGGCGGAGCCGGTCGCAGCCGGGCACGCACCGGCCTGAAACCCGTCGGTCACATCCGTCACGGGCACCGGCGTTTCGGCCACCTCCGGCCCGCGCACAGGCCGTACGGCACCGGGTCCCGCGCCTCGGCACCCCCGAATCGCGGGCCCGCGCGTCGTCCGGAATCGAGCGCGTTCGATTCGCGTGCGCCCTCGTTGAGCCGGACACCGCCGGACCACCCAGGTGCGGCGCCGAGCCCGAGGAGGGACGCAGGTGACCGTTCCCGACACCGCGACAGAGAGTTCCGACCCACCTCCCCCGCCACCCCCGGCCACGATCGGTTACGCGGGGAAGTTCGGCAAGAACCCCCTGGAGGAGGCCAGTTTCCGGGCGATGTGCCGGCGGCTGCCGGCCGTGCTCGGCCACACCGTGCGCATGGCGTGGGCCGTGGACCGCCGTGCCGTCCTGCTGCTGCTCGGCTGCCAGCTGCTCACCGGCGTCTGTGCCGCCGTGGTCCTGGGCTTCACCGCGCGCGCCATGACCCATCTGCTCGGCACCGGCGCGGTACCCGAACGCCTGCATGCCGCCCTGCCCGACCTCGTGGCGGTCACCGCGGCCGCGGCGGCCGGCCGGGTCGGCGGCGCCCTCGCCTCCTACGCCGACGGGCGGATCACGCCTCGCCTGACCACCCGGGCCGATGTCGCCCTGGTCTCCGCCGTCTGCCGGGTCGAGGCGTCCGCCTACGCCGTGGACGGCTTCGCCGACCGGCAGGAGGCCGCCGAGGTCGGTGTCACCCGCACCACCTACATGGTCCGGGACGCCCAGCGCTTCCTCTCCTCCCTGATCCGCATGACCGCCGCCGCCGGCGTCATCGGCGCGCTGCACTGGCTGATGCTCCCGCTGCTGCTGCTCGCCGTGCTGCCGGCGGGCCTGGGCGCCGTGCTGTCCGCCCGCGTCGACTACGCCACGCACTACGCCAACGTCGCCGACCGCAACGTCCGCGGCATGATGCGCTTCTGGGCCACCTATCCCCGGCACGGCGACGAGATCCGCGCCAACGGGATGACCGGCTACCTCGTCTACTGGTACCGCGCCCTGTCCGACCGCATCGACCGGCGCACCCTGGCCGCCGCCCCGCGCATGCTCCGCATCGTGCTCGCGACCTCCGCGCTCGGCGGGGTGTTCCTGCTGGTCACCTGGACCGCGCTGGCCTGGCTCGCGGGCACCGGGCGGGTCGCCCTGCCGGTCGCGGCCACCGCGGTGGTCGCCGTGCAGACCACGCTGGCCGCGCTCTCCGCGCTCGTCCAGCACGGAGCCGCGCTGTTCCACACCTCGCTCTACCTCGCCGACATGCGCTCCTTCCTCGACCTGGCCGCCGAACGCGCTCCCAGGCGCGGCGAACTGACCGTCCCGGAGGAGGTGGACGAGATCCGCCTCGACGAGGTGGTCTACCAGTACCCGGGCAAGGACGAGCCCGCCGTCGCGGGAGTCTCCCTCACCCTGCGCCGCGGGGAGATCCTGGCGGTCGTCGGCGAGAACGGCTCGGGCAAGTCCACCCTCACCAAGCTCCTGACCGGCATCCTCCTGCCCGACAAGGGCCGCGTGCTGTGGGACGGGACCGATCTGGCGCGGGCCCGGCCCGACTCCGTGTGGGACCGCACCGCGCTCGTCCCGCAGAACTTCGCGTGCTGGCCGCTGCGCGCCCGCGAGAACGTCACCCTCGGCCAGCCCCGCCCCCACGACGACGCACCCGTGTGGGAGGCCGTCGACGCCGTCGGCATGCGCGACGCCGTGGAGCGGCTGCCCCAGGGACTCGACACGCTGCTCGCCCGCGAGCTCTTCGGCGGCGTCGAACTGTCCGGCGGCCAGTGGCAGCGCCTGGTGTGCGCCCGGGCCCTGTACCGCCGTACACCCCTGCTGATCCTCGACGAGCCGACCTCGCAGATGGACCCGCGCGGCGAGCACCGCATCTTCCTGGAGATCAAGCGTGTCGCCGCCCGCCGGATGACCGTCGTCGTCACCCACCAGCTGGAGAACACCCGGCTCGCGGACCGGATCGTGGTCCTGCGGGAGGGGCGGGTCGTCGAGGAGGGCACCTACGACGACCTTCTCCACGCGGGCGGCCTGTTCGCCGAGCTGGTCGCCCTGGCGAAGGACCGGTGAGGCCGCCTCCGCCGTGAGACGAGGGTGCCCGGGCGCGGGCGGGTTCAGCGCGGGCCCGCTCCCGGGGCCGTAACGGCGTCCTCACGTCCGCCGCGTGCCGCGACGAGCGTGAGGACGCCGATGACCGGGAGGGCCCAGCTTCCGGTCACCGGGAAGTAGATGACGCACAGCGGCACGCCCAGGCCGAGCAGATACCAGCCGATCTGCGCGGGCACCCGCCCGGTCGACCGCAGTGCGGCCCGCGCCAGCGTGCCCAGCGCCAGCAGGGTGACCCCGCAGGCCAGGAACCAGATGCTCGCCTCGCGTGCGAAGTAGTGCGGGGCGCCGGGGTCGACCGAGGTGCGCAGGAAGCCGTCCGAGGCGACTCAGGGACTCAGGGACTCAGCGATTCGGTGACTCGGTGACTCAGCCCTCGGCCGGGGTACGCGCGGCGGCGAGCGCCGCCAGGGCCTCCGCCGTGCGCGGGCCGTCGGCGGGGTCGGGCAGCAGGCCCTGGGCGTGCAGCAGCCGGGCCGCCGCCACACCCCACGGCAGCCGCAGACCCGCCTGCGCGAGCAGATCCGTGCGGGCGAGCAGTTCCGGCGCCGGGCCGGTGCGCACCCCGGCGGGGGTGAGCAGGGCCGCGTCGTCGGCCCAGCGCAGCGCCAGGTCGACATCATGGGTAGCCATGACCACCGTCGTACCGCGCTCGCGCAGCCCGTCCAGTGTGGCCAGCAGCCGCTCCTGGCCGTCCGGGTCCAGGCCGGCGGTCGGCTCGTCGAGGATCAGCACCCGCGGCCGCATCGCCACCGCACCCGCGATCGCGGTCCGCTTGCGCTGCCCGTACGACAGCAGATGGGTGGGCCGGTCGGCCAGCGCGGTGATGTCCAGCGCGGCCAGCGCCTCCGCGACCCGGGCC
This sequence comes from Streptomyces glaucescens, assembly GCF_002154375.1. Taxonomy (GTDB): domain Bacteria; phylum Actinomycetota; class Actinomycetes; order Streptomycetales; family Streptomycetaceae; genus Streptomyces; species Streptomyces glaucescens. Next base: position 23,583 of record NZ_MUND01000195.1, read on the forward strand.
CGCACCTCCGCGTCCCCGAGCCCCAGGTTCAGCGGCCCGAACGACACGTCCTGCGCGACGGACGCGGCGAACAGCTGGTCGTCCGGGTCCTGCACCACGAGCTGGACGGTCGTCCGCAGCCGGGTCAGCCCCTTGCGGTCGTAGCCGACCGGGTCGCCCTCGACGGTCAGCCGGCCCTCGCGCGGGCGCAGTCCGCCGCTGAGCAGCCGCATCAGCGTGGTCTTGCCGCTGCCGTTGCGCCCCAGCAGCGCCAGCGCCCGCCCCTCGCGCACCGCGAAGTCGAGCCCGCCGAGCACGGCCGGACCGTCCTCGTACGCGAAGGACACGCCCCGCAGGGCGACCAGGGCAGAGGCTTCGTTCACGTCAGCGGCCTCACTCATGTCAGGGGCCTTTCCAGTACGAAGGTGAGCACGGCCAGCGCCGCCAGCAGGGCGCAGCTCGCGGCGGTGAAGGGCACGGAGACCCGCGCCTCGGGGACCAGGACGCGCAGCGTGCCGTCGTAGCCGCGCCCGGCGAGCCCCGCCTGGAGCCGCGTCGCCCGGTCGAAGGCCCGCACGAACGCGGTCGCGCCCAGCCCGGCCAGCGAACGCCAGGCCGCGGCCCGCGTGGTGTGCCCGAGCCGGGCGGCCTGCGCGTCCCGGATCAGTCGCACCGAGTCCAGCAGCAGGAAGCTCATCCGGTACGTCACCAGGGCCACGTCCACCACCGGTGCGGGCACCCCGGCCCGCACCAGCCGGGGCAGCAGGTCGGACATGGGGGTGGTGAAGGCGAACAGCAGCACGCCGAGAGAGGCGGCCGAGGTGCGCAGCAGCAGCTCACCGGCGCGCACGGGGCCCTCGGGGGCGAGCGCCAGGAACCCGCCGGGACCGCCCACCTGGATCAGCAGCGTGGCCGCGCCTGTCACACAGAACCCGAGCGGCACCCGGTACGCCCGCCACAGCCGGCGCGCGGGCACCCCCGCCGGGCCGAGCAGCACGGCCAGCGCGGACACCAGCACCAGCGCCGCACCCGGCCAGGGCGGCAGGGAGATCGCGAGCACGGTGAGGCCGAGCCCGAGCACGGCCTTGTCCACCGGGTGACGGCGGCGCCAGCGGCTGGCGTGCGCCGCCTCGTCGATCGGCAGCACGCGCGCTCAGACCCCGGACTCGCGCTCGGCGCCCGCGGCGGCGTCCCGCGGTACCGCAGTGTCTGGGGGTGCCCCGGCGTCCCGCCGGGCCAGGGCGCGCTGCTCACCCTGCCGCCGGCCGCGCCGCAGGCCGAAGTAGTAGGCGAGGACGCCCGCACCGATGGCCGCCTGCACGGCGAACAGCGCCGACTCGATCTCCCCGGACGGCGGCTCGTACAGCGGCGAGAACCAGGGCTCGTAGTCCGGGTCGATCTCGGTGATCGCCGTCTCGGCCTGGGCGTCGGCGCCCGTGAACGGCTCCTCCTCGTCGTCCCCGAGACCGAGTGCCAGCGGCAGCACGGCGAGCGCGACGACGACGAGCAGCAGCAGGACGTTGATCTTCGCGTTGCGGCTCATTCCCATCACGCCACCGCCTCGCTGCCGGCCGGCTTCGCCTCGGCCCGCTTGCCGGCCACCAGTACGCCCAGCCGGGTCAGTTCGCCCTTGCTCGACTGCACCAGGAGCCGCATGACCAGTACCGTCAGCAGCCCCTCGCTCACCGCGAGCGGGATCTGCGTGACGGCGAAGATGGTGCCGAACTTGCCGAGCGCGCCCAGGAACCCGCTGCCCGGGTCGGGGAAGGCCAGCGCCAGCTGGACGCTGGTGACGCAGTAGGTGGACAGGTCGGCGACGAACGCGCCGAAGAACACCGCGACCATCAGCGGCACGGCGTAGCGCCGCAGCAGCCGGTAGACGGCGTACCCGGCCCATGGCCCGGCGATCGCCATCGAGAAGACGTTGGCGCCGAGCGTGGTCAGCCCGCCGTGCGCGAGCAGCAGCGCCTGGAAGAGCAGCGTGATCGTGCCGAGCACCGCCATCGCGGGCGGCCGGAACAGAATTGCGCCGAGACCGGTGCCGGTGGGGTGCGAGCAGCTGCCGGTGACCGAGGGCAGTTTGAGGGCGGACAGGACGAAGGTGAAGGCTCCGGAGGCCCCCAGCAGCAGCGTGCTCTCGGGATGTTCACGGACCTCACGAGTGAGGGAACGGACGCCGTGGACGACGAAGGGCGCGGACGCGGCGCCCCAGGCGACCGCGTGCGCCGGAGGCAGAAAACCCTCGGCTATGTGCATGGCTCGAACGACCCTCTCCAGCACCTCGTGGATGGTTGACGCGCCTTGGCCGGTCTCCTGGCTGACGGGTACCACCGCCCGAACTCCGCCTTCCCGGGTCCGTGAGGACCCAGTGGCTGCCCGCGAGGGCCGGAGCCGGACTTCCCGATCACAGTGGCGAGGGCCGCACCGGCATCACACCGGATTTCCCGTTCACCAAGGCGTGGTGACAGTAATGCCCTGCTCGGGGTGGTGACAAGCGCACGCCGGGGGCGCTCGGCGGCACCGACGGCCCACCGGCGCACGCGGTCGGCGGCCCGGGCGGCCGATGGCCCCGCGGGGACCGGGGCGTCCCCCGTCCCCGCGGCGATGCCACCGACCGCCGGACCACGAACAGCGTGCTCAACGCCACAGGGGGGAGCGCGGATCGGCCTCGGCGGGCCGGTGCCGGCGGGTCGGCTCCGGTGGTCCGGCTCCGGCGGGTCAGCCCCGCGGGTGGTACTGCTTCGGCAGCCGCATGCCCCGCTCCGCCATCAGCGCCCGTACCCGGTCCGGGTAGTCGGTGATGATCCCGTCCACCCCCAGGTCCATCAGCGCGGCCACCGTGGCGGGATCGTCGCAGGTCCACGGGACGACCTTCAGCCCGCGCGCATGGGCGGCGGCGATCATCGCCCGGTCCGGGTAGAAGCGGAAGCCCGGGTCACCGATCTTCCCGTTCTGCGGGAAGCCGTAGTTGGGGGAGAGGGCCCGGACACCGGGGACGGTGGCGGCGGCCCGCACGAAGTCGCCGCCGTAGTCGTCGGCGTCGATCCCGCCGAGCCACGGGGAGGCGCCCGGCTCGCCGACCTGGAGGAAGTCGTGGTTGGTGAGGGCCACCAGCGGCCAGTGCGGGGCGAGCCGGTGCATCACCTTCAGCGCGCCCCAGTCGAAGGACTGGACCGTCACCTGCCGCTCGATGCCCGAGGCGCGGATCTCCTCGTACACCCGCCGCACGAACAGCTCGCGCGGCGCGGTCTGCTCGGGCGCGCCCGCCTCGACCTTCGTCTCGACGTTGAGGGTGACCTGCCGGGCCCTGTAACGCTTCACCAGGTCCAGCACGTCCCGCAGCTCCACCATCCGGGCGCCCGCGATCCGCTCCTGCCCGGGGTGGCCCGGCAGCTGCCGGTAGCCGCAGTCCATGGTCGTGAGCTGGGCCAGGGTCAAGTCCTTGACGTACTTGCCGACGTACGGGTACTGCGGGTCGCCGGGCACGACGGGTGCCGTGTCCCGGCACTTCTGGGCGCTGACCTGCCGGTCGTGGGTGACGACGACCTTGTGGTCCCGGGTGACCTGGGTGTCCAGCTCCAGCGTGGACACCCCGAGCCGCAGGGCCTTGGCGAACCCCTCCAGCGTGCTCTCGGTCGTCAGGCCGAGGCCGCCGCGGTGGGCCTGGAGGTCGAAGTGGGTCTTCCGTGGCGGGACCGCCGTCCGGGGCGGAACGCCGGGCGCCGGCGCGGGGCCGGTGGCGGCCTGGGCGGTCGCCGGGAGGGCGAGGGCCGGCAGCAGGGCCAGGGCGGCGAGGAAGTGTCGGGCGGACATCGGGACCTCACTCGTTCGTCGAAGGGACGCCCTGGCACGCTAGTTCGCCGCGGGGCGGGCCAGAAGGACGCGGGAGTGAGGGAGCCGTGAACGCTCGGGGAACCGGCCGCTCGGCCACGCACGTACCATGTCACACGGCGCATCACGGGGGAGCGGGCGGAAATGCGCGTGAGGCATTCGGGGGAGCGCTGCATCATGACGCGGATGACCGTGAACAACATCCTGCTGTCCGGCGTCGTCGGCTCGACCGCGTACGGACTCGCCCACGAGGACTCCGACGTGGACCGGCTCGGCGTGTTCGCGGCGCCCACCGAGTCACTGCACGGACTGCACGCGCCGAAGGAGTCCCACGTCTCCACGGCACCCGACCGCACCCTGCACGAGGCCGCCAAGTGGTGCCGGCTCGCCCTCGGCGGCAACCCGACGGTGATGGAACTGGTCTGGCTGCCCGACGAGCTGTACGAGGTGCGCACCCCGCTCGGTGACGAACTGATCGACATCCGCACCACGCTGCTGAGCGCCCGCCGGGTGCGCGACGCCTACCTCGGCTACGCCACCCAGCAGTTCAGAAAGCTGCAGAACCGGTTCACCACCGACGAGCACGGAACCCCCACCCGCAGACGCTCCGCCAAGCACGCCCGCCACCTCAAGCGGCTGTGCCACCAGGGCTACGAGCTGTACACCACCGGCCGGCTGACCGTCCGGGTCGACGACCCCGAGAGCTACCACCGCTTCGGCGAACAGGTCGCCGCCGACCCGTCCGCCGCACTGCCGCTGCTGCGCCACTACGAGTCCGCCTTCGACCGGACGCGCAGCGTACTGCCCGAACAGCCCGACGAGAGCGCGGCGGACGCGTGGCTGCGGCGGGTCCGGGCGCACTACTACACACCCGAGGCCGCGTAGGCAGCCGCTGAAAAACCCGGTGCTCGCGGCCTGTCCGTCTCCTTACACTCGCCGAGTGATCGCGCACCGCCCCGAGGCGGGGCGCGGCGCGCCGTCGTGTGAAGCGAGTCGAGTGAGGGGAGCCGGGCCGTGCGTGACCGCACCGCTGTCGTCGTTCCCCGTCCCCGCTTCGAGGTGATCCTGGTGTCCACGGCCGCCCGGTGCCCGCTGCGCGGCCGGCACCGGATGCCGTGACGAAGACAGGGACACGGCGTCGTACCGACGCGTGTCGCACGCCGTACGACGCGTGACGTCGTACCGACTTCGACGGGACCCCTGTAGGCCCGGACCCGGCCCAGACCCGGTTCCGCCTGCCCGTCCCCCCC
>NZ_MUND01000196.1 GCF_002154375.1 Streptomyces glaucescens
CGGCGGGGCCGGCCGGGCCGGTCACCGCGTGAGCGGGCGCCTGCGTGTCCCCGGCCGCGTACCGCTCCGCGTCGCCGGCCGCCTGCGCGTCCCCGTCCCCTCCTCCGTCCCCGTCCTCGTCCGCCTCCGGCTCCGGAACCTCCCGCCGCAGCGGCCCGGCCAGTCCCGGAATCCGGCGGCACAGTTCGCCGAGGGGGTCGGCGCCGGGTACCAGCTGGAGCACCCGCCGGGCCTCGGCGTACCGCAGGGCGGGTACGAGGCCGGCGTTCAGCAGCGAGGACTTCCCGGCGCCCGAGGCGCCCACGAGCATGACGAGACCACCGGTCCCGCCCTCCTCCACCGCGCACAGCTGGTCGATGAGCGCCTCGGTGCTGCGCTCGCGGCCGAAGAACCAGCGGGCGTCCTCCTGCCGGTAGGCGGCCAGGCCCCGGTAGGGGCAGACCCCGGCGGGGAGGGGCTGCTCCGCCTCCTCCGCCTTCGGGGCGTCCTCCGGCCGATCGGTGACCGGTACGGCCACCGCCCGCTCCCACAGCCGCTGCCAGTCGGCCAGGTCGTACAGGCCGGGGCTCACCGGAACGGCCCGGATCCGGCGGGCCTGCGGGATCAGCACCTGGAGCACGGCCGCGAGGGCTGCGAACTGCGCGGGCACGTTCTTCGCCCGCCGCCAGTCGCTGATCCGCTGCGCGGAGACCCGTACGGGGCGCCCCCGCTCGTCGATCCGTTCCAGCCGGACGACCGCCTCGGACACTCGCTTCAAGGGCGGGTTGCCGGCCTCCTTGTACAGCAGCGCGAGCCGTTCAGCGAAGGCTGTGCGTGCCCCCGAGTCGCAGCCCAAGGCCTCCACCCCCTGCTTCCGCGGCACTGGACATCCGGTCCGGAAAACTCACTCTATATGTCTGACCTGCGACTTAGCCCTGTTCCGGGCGCCGGAACCTCCTCCTCCCGGGCCTTGAATGGCAGGATCACGACCGGATCCGAAACGGTAGCCACTCGGCCACGCAGCGCTAGCTCGACACCCGAACGTCCGGTACCGGTCCCCACGAGGGGAGGGACCGGTGCCGGACGAATGTCCGAGTTTCCTCTGATCTCCGGTGGCTTCCGGCATGGTCTCCGAAGGGCCGGTTTCCCCCGAGGGGGTGGTCTTCAACCCGCCGCTCCGCACCGGATGTCTCTAGAGCCCTTCGGCGAGAGTGTGCGCGACGAGCGCGTTGGCATGGCCGTGCCCGAGGCCGTGCTCGGTCTTGAGCATGCCGACGAGCTCCATGTGGCGCGTCAGCCCGGACGAGCGGATGATCTCCTTCCACTCGGCGATCGGACGGCCGTACTTCTTCTCGATGGAGGGGAAGTAGCTGGCGGGGCCCTTCACTGCGGCTGCGGTCATGATGCTGCGTCCCATCTGTGCGCGGAGCGACGTCATCGCTGTCGTCGCCGTGGTCACTGTCATCGACGTCGTCGCTGTTCATGACCGTCCGCCGGGACCGGAGTCATCGCCGCCGGGGTGTGCGCCACGTCACACCCCGGCAGGCGTCCTGCTCCACAGGTGCTCAGGCGCCGACGTACGCCGCCAGATGCTCCGCCGTGAGGGTGGAGCGGGCCGCGACCAGGTCCCCGGGCGTGCCCTCGAAGACGATCCGGCCACCGTCGTGACCGGCGCCGGGGCCGAGGTCGATGATCCAGTCGGCGTGCGCCATCACCGCCTGATGGTGCTCGATCACGATGACCGACTTGCCGGAGTCGACGAGCCGGTCCAGCAGACCGAGCAGCTGCTCGACATCGGCGAGGTGCAGACCCGTGGTCGGTTCGTCGAGGACGTAGATCCCGCCCTTCTCGGCCATGTGCGTGGCCAGCTTCAGCCGCTGCCGCTCACCGCCGGACAGCGTGGTGAGCGGCTGGCCCAGCGTGAGATAGCCGAGCCCGACGTCGGCGAGCCGGGTGAGGATCTTGTGGGCGGCCGGCGTCCGCGCCTCACCGGCGCCGAAGAACCCCTCCGCCTCGGCCACCGGCATCGCCAGCACCTCGCTGATGTCCCGCCCGCCGAGCCGGTACTCCAGCACCGACGCCTCGAACCGCCGCCCCTCGCAGTCCTCGCAGGTGGTGGCGACCCCGGCCATCATCGCCAGGTCGGTGTAGATGACCCCGGCGCCGTTGCAGGTGGGGCACGCGCCCTCGGAGTTCGCGCTGAACAGCGCCGGCTTCACACCGTTGGCCTTGGCGAACGCCTTCCGGATCGGGTCCAGCAGCCCGGTGTACGTCGCCGGATTGCTGCGCCGCGACCCCCGGATCGGCGCCTGGTCGACCGAGACGACGCCCGAGTCGGCCGGGACCGACCCGTGCAGCAGCGAACTCTTGCCGGACCCGGCGACACCGGTCACCGCGACCAGCACCCCGAGCGGAATGTCCACGTCGACGCCCTGGAGGTTGTTCGCCTTCGCCCCGCGGATCTCCAGCGCGCCGGTCGGCTTGCGCACCGACTCCTTCAGGGACGCCCGGTCGTCCAGATGCCGGCCGGTGACGGTGTCACTCGCCCGCAGCCCGTCCACGGTGCCCTCGAAGCAGACGGTGCCGCCCGCCGTGCCGGCACCGGGACCGAGGTCGACGACGTGGTCGGCGATCGCGATGACCTCCGGCTTGTGCTCGACCACGAGGACCGTGTTTCCCTTGTCGCGCAGCCGCAGCAGCAGCTCGTTCATCCGCTGGATGTCGTGCGGGTGCAGTCCGCTGGTCGGCTCGTCGAAGACGTACGTCACATCGGTGAGCGAGGACCCGAGATGCCGGATCATCTTCACGCGCTGCGCCTCACCGCCCGACAGGGTGCCCGCGGGCCGCTCCAGCGACAGATAGCCGAGCCCGATCTCCACGAACGAGTCGAGGGTGTTCTGCAGCGCGGTGAGGAGCGGCGCCACGGACGGCTCGTCGAGCCCGCGCACCCACTCAGCGAGATCCCGGATCTCCATCGCGCAGGCGTCGGCGATGCTGATCCCCCTGATCTTCGACGACCGGGCCCCTTCGCTCAGCCGGGTCCCGTCGCACTTAGGGCAGGTGGTGAAGGTGACGGCCCGCTCCACGAAGGCCCGGATGTGCGGCTGCATCGCCTCCTTGTCCTTCGCCAGGAACGACTTCTGGATCTTCGGGATCAGCCCTTCGTAGGTGAGGTTGATCCCCTCCACCTTGATCTTGGTCGGCTCCTTGTGCAGCAGATCGTGCAGTTCCCGCTCGCCGAACTCACGGATCGGCTTGTCCGGGTCGAAGAATCCGCAGCCGCTGTAGATCCGCCCGTACCAGCCGTCGACGCTGTAACCGGGGACCGTCAGCGCGCCCTCGCTCAGCGACTTGCTGTCGTCGTACAGCTGCGTCAGGTCGAAATCGGTGACGGAGCCCCGCCCCTCACAGCGCGGGCACATGCCGCCGGTGCGCTCGAACGTCGCCTTCTCCGCCTTCGTCTTCGCCCCGCGCTGCACGGTGATGGCCCCGCTCGCCCGCACCGAGGCGGTGTTGAACGAGTACGCGCTGGGCGGCCCGATGTGCGGGTCGCCGAGCCGGCTGAACAGGATCCGCAGCATCGCGTTGGCGTCGGTGGCGGTGCCGACCGTCGACCGCGGGTCGGCGCCCATCCTCGACTGGTCCACACTGATCACGGTGGTCAGCCCGTCCAGCACGTCGACCTCCGGCCGCGCCAGGGTCGGCATGAACCCCTGCACGAAGGCGCTGTACGTCTCGTTGATCAGCCGCTGCGACTCCGCGGCGATCGTGTCGAACACCAGCGAGCTCTTGCCGGAGCCGGAGACACCGGTGAACACCGTGAGCCGCCGCTTCGGTATCTCGACACTCACGTCTTTCAGATTGTTCTCCCGGGCCCCGTGCACCCGGATCAGATCATGACTGTCCGCGACGTGCGGGACGGACGAGGACTGCGGTGCGGCGCTGGCGGACTGGCGGCTCATCGGATCTCCAAGCGGGGGGCGGCGGGCTGCATTATGAGGCGACGCGGGCGGACTCACCCACTCCGCCGCTGCGTGAACCGCAGCATGTTGCCCGCGGGGTCGCGGAAGGCGCAGTCACGCACCCCGTACGGCTGGTCGACCGGCTCCTGCAGCACCTCGGCACCCGAGGCCCGGACGCGCTCGAAGGTCGCGTCGCAGTCCTCGGTCGAGAAGATCACCCCGCGCAACAGGCCCTTGGCCAGCAGCTCCGCCATGGCCTGCCGGTCCGCGTCGGAGGCGTTCGGATCGGCGACCGGCGGCTCCAGCACGATCTCCACACCGGGCTGCTCCGGCGACCCGACGGTCACCCACCGCATTCCCTCGAACGACACGTCGTTGCGTACCTCGAGGCCCAGCGCGTCACGGTAGAAGGCCAGCGCCTTGTCATGATCGTCCACGGCGATGAAGCACTGCGACAGCTTGATGTCCATGCCGCACACGCTACGACCGGGCGCCGCCCTTCGCTTCTCCGTTCCTGACCGGTCGCGTGAAGACCTTGGCGACGCAGGCCGGAATGTCCGCGCCCTCCTCATGGGCCCGCGCCCGGTAGGCGCTCGGGCTCTCGCCCACCAGCTCGGTGAACCGCGAACTGAACGACCCCAGCGAGGTACACCCCACCGCGAAGCAGACCTCGGTCACCGACAGATCCCCACGCCGCAGCAACGCCTTGGCCCGCTCGATCCGCCGCGTCATCAGATAGCTGTACGGCGTCTCCCCGAACGCGGCCCGGAAGCTGCGCGAGAAGTGCCCCGCCGACATGTGCGCCGCCCGCGCCAGCGCCGGCACGTCCAGCGGCTCCGCGTAATCACGGTCCATCCGGTCGCGCGCCCGCCGCAGCAGCACCAAATCAGAGAGCGACGTCATGGCACCAGCATGGCAGGCCCGCGACACCGTCCGCTCAGGGACTGATGCTGTCCAGGAAGTTCCCCACGGCCTCGACGACCCGGTTCTTCCGCCGATGCGCCTTGCTGCAGTACCGCCGCGTCCGCCACCGCCGCACCTGCACCACCGGCACCCCACACCACTGACACGGCACCGTCCGCCGAGATCCCCCGCTCATACGGCCCACGGTAGCGGCATCCTCCCGCCCGCGGCCCCGGGGCGCACGACAGGGGACACACGTCAGAAGGCCAACCGCGATCACGCGATTGGCCTTCTGATTGGCGTCGGGGTGGCGGGATTTGAACCCACGACCTCTTCGTCCCGAACGAAGCGCGCTGCCAAGCTGCGCTACACCCCGGTGTCGCTGCTTTTCGCGGCGACGTCGTTTACTTTAGCCCACTGGCGGCTGGAGGCGAAATCCGGTTTTGGAGCGGTGCCGGATGGGGTTCGGGCGGGCGTGGTCGAGGGCCACGAGGAGGACGGCGAGGACGTAGAAGGAGAGGCCGAGGAGGAGGGCGTTGCCGAGGACGCCCTTGTAGCCGTGCGCCTCGACGTCCAGGAAGGGGTAGAGGTAGCGGCCCGGGGTGCCGGACAGGAGCAGTTCGCCGCGGGCGAAGGAGATCACCAGGTAGACGAGGGGGTAGAGGAGCCAGTTGGGGGCTTGGCGCAGGTGGAGGTGGCCGGGGGCGGTGAGGAACAGCCAGTCGAAGACCGCCGCCGCGGGTACCGCGGTGTGCAGGAGGTGGTGGGCCGCCGTGTGCCAGGCGGCCGGGGAGGCCGCGGCCGTGTCGATCATCGTGAACGGGGTCGCCGCGTCGGCCAGCAGCAGGTGGTAGACCAGTCCGCTGATCGCCGTGTAGAGCAGTACCGCTCCGGTCAGGGCACCCGGCAGCGGGTGGCGGGCGGTCCAGGCGCGGCGGGCCGAGAGCAGCATGATCAGCGCCAGCAGGATGGCGCTCTGGACGGTGAAGTAGCCGAGGACCCGGAGCGGGCTGCCGAGCGCGAGGTGGATGGCCACGCCGGTGGCGGCGGCGAGGGCCGTCAGCAGGCGGAAGACGGCGGCCAGCGGACGGCGCGCGGGCGCCACCACCGCCCGGGCGGGGACGGGGGAGGGCAGCAGTGCGGTCATGCCCGGGAGCGCGGGGAGGTCCGGGATGTCCCTGGGTATCGGGGCTGTCATGCCCCTCACGCTAAGGAAAAAGGGCAAAAGGGGCGATTCGGGTGGGCCGAGTGGGTTAACCGGAGGTGGCCGGTCAGTCCGTCAGTTCAGTCGGATCGGTTTCCCGGCCCGCCGCCCCTGCCTCACCTGCTCCGCCCCGACCTCACCCCTTGCGTCCCACCAGCGTCAGCAGCGTCGCCTCCGGCGGGCAGGCGAACCGTACCGGCGTGTAGCGGTTCGTCCCGCAGCCGGCCGACACGTGGAGATAGGCCGTACGGCCGTCCACGGTGTGCGTCGACAGGCCCTTCACACGGTCCGTGTCCAGGTCGCAGTTGGTGACCAGCGCGCCGTAGAAGGGGATGCAGAGCTGGCCGCCGTGGGTGTGCCCGGCCAGGACCAAGGGGTAGTCGTCGGCGGTGAACGCGTCCAGGACGCGCAGGTACGGGGCGTGGACGACACCCATGGAGAAGTCGGCCGTCTCCGACGGGCCGCCCGCGACCTGCGCGTACCGGTCCCGCTTGATGTGCGGGTCGTCCAGGCCCGTCAGCTCCACCGTCACCCCGTCGATCTTCAGCGTGCCGCGCGTGTTGGTGAGGTTCCGCCAGCCGGCCGCGTCGAAGCCGTCCCGCAGGTCCTCCCACGGGTTGTGGACCACTCCCACGGCGGGCGGGTTGCCGTTCAGGCCGTGGCGGCCCTGCATCTTCTCGACCAGATAGCGGGCGGGGTTGCGGAGCTTGGGGCCGTAGTAGTCGTTGGAGCCGAAGACGTACGCCCCCGGGAACTCCATCAGGGGGCCCAGCGCGTCCAGGGTCTCCGGCACGCCCTCCGGGTCGGACAGGTTGTCGCCCGTGTTGATCACGAAGTCGGGGCGCAGTCCGGCCAGCGAGCGCAGCCAGCGCTGCTTCTTGCGCTGCCCGCCGACCATGTGGATGTCGGAGACCTGGAGTACGCGCAGGGGACGCATGCCCGGGGGGAGGACGGGGACGGTGACCCGTCGCAGGCGGAAGGAGCGGGCCTCGAAACCCGCCGAGTAGAGCAGTCCGGCGGCGCCAACCGCCGCGATTCCCAGGGGAACTCCGTATCGCGCGCGCATGGCCCCATCGTGTCAGACCCGGCGCCCGGCCCGGACACGGGCGTCGGCGCCGTAAATGCGCGGGCGTCGATCCGTGTGCACCTGCGACAATCACCCCCATGACCACGCTCAAGTCGAAGCTGCAGGAAGACCTCAACGCCGCGATCAAGGAGCGCGACGAGCTCCGCTCCTCGACGCTCCGGCTGACGCTCGCCGCGATCACCAAGGAGGAGGTCGCGGGCAAGGAGAAGCGCGAGCTCTCCGACGACGAGGTGCTGAAGGTGATCACCCGGGAGGCGAAGAAGCGGCGGGAGGCCGCCGAGGCGTTCGCGCAGGGTGGTCGCGCCGAGCAGGCCGAGCGGGAGAAGGCGGAGGGCGAGGTCCTCGCCGAGTACCTGCCCAAGCAGCTCGGCGACGACGAGCTGAACCAGATCGTCGCCCAGGCCGTCGAGGAGGCCAAGGCCGCCGGTGCCGAGGGGCCGCGGGCCATGGGTGCCGTCATGAAGATCGTGAACCCGAAGGTCGCGGGACAGGCCGAGGGCGGAAGGGTCGCCGCCGCGGTGAAGAAGTTCCTCGCCGGCTGACGGGCGACGGCTGACGGGCGACGGCCCAGGTTTGACGGCTGACGGCCGAAACCGGATCGGTCGATACGCGGACGCGGATCCGCGGATACGACGGCGGGGGCGCCCCCTGGTGATGGGGGGCGCCCCCGCCGTCGTACGTGCGACCGGCCAGGCCGGACAGGTCACGGCCAGTTGCCGCCGTTGCCGTTCCCGTTGTTGCCGGCGTTGTCGTTGCCCTGGAACAGGCCCTCCGGGATGGAGAAGGTCGGGTCCGGCTCGGGGCCGCCGGTCGTGCCGCCGGTGACGAGGCCGCCGAACAGGCCGCCGTCGTTCCCGCCGTTGCCGTTTCCGTCTCCGTTGCCCCGGTCGTCGCCGTTGCCGTTGTCGTTGTCGCCGCGGTCCTCGTCACGGCCTTCGCCGCGGTCGCGCTCGGCGTCGGGGATGTCGACGATGTTGAAGGAGGGAGCCTCCCTGTTCGACAGCGCGCCGGTCATGGCGTCGCGCCAGATCGGGCCCGGCACCTCACCGCCGTAGACCTTGGGGTGCCAGCGGCCGCCGATGGTGATGTCGACCATCTTGACCTGCTGGCTGGCGCTGCCGACCCAGACCGCGCCGGACATGTTCGGGGTGTAGCCGACGAACCAGGCGTTCCTGCGCTCGTCCGTCGTACCCGTCTTGCCGGCGCTCTCGCGGCTGGTCAGACCGGCCTGCTGGCCGGTACCGGAGTCGACCACGCCGCGCAGCAGGGTGTTGACGGTGTCGGCGGTCTTCTCGGACACGGCCCGGGAGCAGGTCGACTTCGGCACTTCCAGGGACTTCTGCTTGTCGCCGATCTTCTGGGTGATCGACTCGATCGCGATCGGCGTGCAGTACATGCCGCGGGCGGCGAACGCGGCGTACGCGGTGGCCATGGTCAGCGGGGAGATGCCCTTGGAGCCGAGGGAGATCGCCGGCACCTCCGGCAGCTTCTCGCCGTTGCCCTGCACCACGTTCAGCCCGTCGAGCGTCTTCATCACCGGGCACATGCCGATGTCGGAGATCATCTGGACGAAGTAGGTGTTGACCGACTTCGCCATCGCCTCCTTCAGACGGTACGGGCCGACCTCCGACTCGTCCTCGTTCTCGACGCGCGAGCCGTCCGTGTTGACCCACGGCTTCCCGTCACAGGTCTGTACGGGGCTCGGGTACTCCATGTCGTACGGCGACGAGTACTCCTGCGTCGGCGGGCGCCCCTGCTCCAGGGCCGCCGCGGCCACGAACGGCTTGAACGTCGACCCGGTCGGGAAGCCGAAGTTCGAGCCGCCCATGCCGTTGCCGACGTTGTAGTTGATCTCGGTCTCGTTGTCGCCGTAGCCGAAGGGCTTCGACTGGCCCATGCCGAGGATCTTGCCGGTGCCGGGCTCGACCAGGGTGACGGCCGCGGCGACCGAGTCCGACTTGTTGACGTGCTGGGACAGCGAGTCCTGCACCGACTCCTGCGCCTGCGGGTCGAGGGTGGTGCGGATGGTCAGGCCGCCCTGGTTCCAGAGCTTGGCCCGCTCCTCCTTGGTCTCGCCGAAGACCGGGTCGTTGAGGAAGACCTTCTCGACGTACTTGCAGAAGAAGCTGGCGCCCTTGACCGCGGTGATGCAGCCGTTCTTCGGGCGGCTCACCTTGAGTTCCAGCGGGCTCTTCTGCGCCCGGGCGGCCTCCGCCTGCGAGATGTCGCCGACCTCGGCCATGCGCTGGAGGACGATGTTGCGCCGCTTGACGGCCTCCGCCTCGTCGTTCACCGGGTCGTACCGGCTCGGCGACTGGACGATGCCGGCGAGGAGGGCGGCCTCCTGGAGGTTGAGGTCCTTGGCGTGCTTCGAGAAGTACCGCTGGGAGGCGGCCTCGACGCCGTAGGCCTGCTGGCCGAAGAACGTGATGTTCAGGTAGTTCTCGAGGATCTTCTTCTTGCCCAGTTCCTCCTCGACCTGGATCGCGTACTTCAGCTCCTTGATCTTGCGGCCGAGGGTCTGCTGGGTGGCCTGCGCGACCTTCGTCGGGTCGTCGCCGGCCTCCTCCACGAAGACGTTCTTCACATACTGCTGGGTGAGCGTCGAGGCGCCTTCGGCGACGCCGCCGCTCTGTGCGTTCTTGTTGAGGGCGCGCAGGACGCCCTTCAGGTCGATCGCGCCGTGCTGATAGAAGCGGGCGTCCTCGATCGCGACGATCGCCTTCTGCATGTACGGCGAGATGTCCGTGAGGTCGACGACCGTGCGGTCGCGTGAGTAGACGGTCGCGATGCTGTCGCCCTGGGCGTCGAGGATCGTGGTGCGCTGACTGAGCGGCGGCGTCTTCAGGTTGGCGGGGATCTCGTCGAACCCCTCGACCGAACCCTTCGCCGCGAGCCCCAGCACCCCCACGGCGGGCAGCGCGATGCCGGCCATGACGGCTCCCGCGAGCACACTGACACCGAGGAACTTGGCGGCCTGCTGCGTAGGAGACAGGCCCCCGCCCGAGCGCTTCTTTGCCATGAGGGCAGCCTACGTTCTCATTCGCCGGACACGCGTATATGCCTTGGCCTAAGCTGCTCTCGACTGTCACAGCAGTGGGGCCACGTATCAATACGTCCGGCGATGGCGAAACGTTCCCGGACTGGTCCGGCGACTTCTCGGAGCGCTGCCCGACGGTGTGTCGGGTGCGTGCCCGAATCCGCCTTGTGTGTCCCCTGCCGTCCGTTGTGGCGCAACTGAATCACCCCGGAATGCCGGGAATGCCGCGCATGTCGCAGGGTCACTCCCCCGGGTGATCTGCCGGTTGCGCATAGTCCGTTCGGGCCATTCAAGATTGGGCCCGAAGGGGGTGTTGCGCTGTGCCCACCTTCCGTAACGTCCTCAACTGGCGGCGGTGAATATGCCGCTGCCGCCGTGGGGGAGCCTCGATTCGGGAGAGGACGGCGCCGGTATGGGCTGGGTAACCGACTGGAGTGCGCAGGCGGCCTGCCGCACTACCGATCCGGATGAACTGTTCGTTCAAGGAGCAGCGCAGAACAGGGCCAAGGCGGTGTGCACCGGATGTCCGGTGCGGACCGAGTGCCTGGCCGACGCGCTCGACAACCGCGTCGAGTTCGGCGTGTGGGGAGGTATGACGGAGCGGGAGCGCCGCGCGCTGCTGCGCCGGCGGCCCACCGTGACGTCCTGGCGCCGGCTGCTGGAGACGGCTCGTACGGAGTACGAGCGGGGCGCCGGACTGGTGCCCCTCGACGACGACCAGGTGTACGAGAACTACGCGGCGGTCAGCTGAGCGGGGCCCTGCGGGGCCCGGACGGCGGAGCGTGCCGGGTGTCGTCGGCCGTCGCGGCCCGGGGGCAGGGCAGGAACCCGGCGGGCCGGCGGCTCGATGAGCCGGGTGGATGTCGCGGGGTGCCGCGCACGGGCAGGCGCGCACCACCGGCCGGAGCCACCCCACGAGCCACGCGCCGCCGCCACTCCCACCGGCCTCATTCGCCTTCCGTAGCGTCGCCTTCCGCGGCGTCGTCTCGTGGTGCGTCGCCTTCCGGTGCGTGGCCGTCCGGGCCGAAGCCTTCCGGCCCGCCGTCCTCCGGCGTGCCGCCCACCGGCCGCGGCCGGTACGTGGCCAGCCGGTTTCCGATGTCCCGCAGCCCCGCGAGGTCGTGCACATCGCCGGGCAGCGCGGCCACTTCGGCCACCGCCACCTCGGGGTGGCGCGCGGTGAAGCGGTCACAGGTGCGCTGCTCACGGGCGATCAGATGCATGCGCTCGGCATGCAGCCTCAGCAGGTGTGCGGTGAGCTGATCGACGGTCCGCTCCCCGGCGGCGTGTTCCGGGTCGGCGGGGGAGCCGTCGTCGGGAGCCGAACTGCCGTATGTGTCGGGAGAGTTACGAAGTCCAGCTTTCCCGCCCCCCTGATCCACAATGCGGGACTCCTCAAGATTTTCCGCGGCGGCGAGCGCCCGCTCGGCCGACAGCCGGTCGGCGCCGCTGCCGTGGACCCGGTTGAGCACCAGCCCGGCGAGCGGCATGTGCTCCGCGGCCAGCCGCTCCACGAAGTAGGCCGCCTCGCGCAGCGCGTCCCGCTCGGGTGCCGCGACCACCAGGAACGCCGTCCCGGGCGCCTGGAGCAGCTTGTAGGTGGCGTCCGCGCGGGTGCGGAAGCCGCCGAAGGTGGTGTCCATCGCGGCCACGAACGTCTGGACGTCCTTCAGCAGCTGGCCGCCGAGCAGCTTGCCGAGGGTGCCGGTCATCATCGACATCCCGACGTTCAGGAACTTCATGCCGGCGCGCCCGCCCAGCTTGGCCGGCGCGGTCAGCAGCCGGATCAGCCGCCCGTCCAGGAAGGAGCCCAGCCGCTTCGGCGCGTCGAGGAAGTCGAGCGCGGAGCGGGAGGGCGGGGTGTCGACGACGATCAGGTCCCACTCGTCCTTCGCGCGGAGCTGCCCCAGCTTCTCCATCGCCATGTACTCCTGCGTGCCCGCGAAGCCCGCCGAGAGCGACTGGTAGAAGGGGTTGCCCAGGATGGCGGCGGCCCGGTCGGGGTCCGCGTGCGCCTCGACGATCTCGTCGAAGGTGCGCTTCATGTCGAGCATCATCGCGTGCAGCTCGCCGTCGCCCTCGACGCCCTTCACCCGGCGCGGGGTGTTGTCCAGGGAGTCGATGCCCATGGACTGGGCGAGCCGGCGGGCCGGGTCGATGGTGAGCACGACGACCTTCCGGCCCCGCTCCGCCGCGCGCAGGCCCAGCGCCGCCGCCGTGGTCGTCTTGCCGACACCGCCGGAGCCGCAGCACACCACGATCCGGGTCGTCGGGTCGTCCAGCAGCGGGTCCACGTCGAGCACCCGCTCGGGAGCCAGGCGATAGTGGGTCGGGGTGGGCTCCGGACTCATGTCATCCCCTGCTTCCGCAGCTCGGTGGCGAGTTCGTACAGGCCCGCCAGGTCCATGCCCTCGGCGAGCAGCGGCAACTCGTGCAGCGGCAGGCCCAGCTCGCCGAGGACGGCGCGCTGCTCGTGCTCCAGCGTGTACCGCTCGGCGTACTCGTCGGCCTGCGCGAGCAGCGGGTCCACCAGCCGCTCGGCGTGCTGGCCGCCGCCGGGGCCGCCGAGCCCGGCGGCCGACAGGGACCGGGCGAGTTCGGGGTGCGGCACGGTGCGTACGAGGTCGAGGTCGGCCGCGTCGAGCAGCCGGGGCCGCACCATGTTGACGATGACCCGGCCCACCGGGAGCCGGGCGGCGCGCAGTTCGGCGATGCCGTCGGCGGTCTCCTGGACCGGCATCTCCTCCAGCAGCGTCACCAGGTGCACCGCCGTCTCGGCGGACTTCAGCACCCGCATCACGGCCTGCGCCTGATTGTGCACCGGGCCGATCCTGGCGAGCCCGGCGACCTCGTCGTTGACGTTGAGGAAGCGGGTGATGCGGCCGGTGGGGGGTGCGTCCATGACGACGTAGTCGTAGACGAACCGGCCCGTCTTGTCCTTGCGCCGGACCGCCTCACAGGCCTTGCCGGTGAGGAGGACGTCCCGCAGGCCGGGCGCGATGGTGGTGGCGAAGTCTATGGCGCCGAGTTTCTTCAGGGCCCGTCCGGCGCTCCCCAGTTTGTAGAACATCTGGAGGTAGTCCAGAAGGGCCAGTTCGGGATCGATGGCGAGGGCGAACACCTCCCCGCCCCCGGGAGCGACGGCGATCTTCCGCTCCTCGTAGGGCAGCGCCTCCGTCTCGAATAGCTGTGCGATGCCCTGCCGACCCTCGACCTC
The DNA here is from genome assembly GCF_002154375.1 of Streptomyces glaucescens. GTDB lineage: Bacteria > Actinomycetota > Actinomycetes > Streptomycetales > Streptomycetaceae > Streptomyces > Streptomyces glaucescens. The sequence goes on from NZ_MUND01000196.1 coordinate 13,393, forward strand.
GACGAGGAGCGTGCGCTTCCCCTCCGTGGCCAGGGCCAGCGCGAGGGCGGCGGCGACCGTCGTCTTTCCGGTCCCGCCCTTGCCGCTGACGACCTGGAGCCTGCTCACGCCATCGAGCGTAACCAGTCCGCGCCCGGCCCAGGCGGGAGGCTGTGGATAACGTCCCCCGTGGCCGCCCGCGGGCCCCTCCCGCCACAGCCGCTACAGTCGCCCCATGACCAAGTGGGAATACGCAACCGTGCCGCTGCTCGTCCACGCCACGAAGCAGATCCTGGACACCTGGGGCGAGGACGGCTGGGAGCTCGTCCAGGTCGTGCCCGGCCCGAACAACCCCGAGCAGCTGGTGGCCTACCTGAAGCGGGAGAAGCAGGCGTGAGCGCGGTCGAGGCGAAGCTCGCCGAGCTGGGCCTGACCCTCCCGGACGTCGTGCCGCCGCTGGCCGCCTACCAGCCGGCCGTGCAGTCCGGCCCGTACGTCTTCACCGCCGGCCAGCTGCCCATGGTGGACGGCAAGCTGCCGGTCACCGGCAAGGTCGGCGCGGAGGTCACGCCCGAGGAGGCCAAGGACCTGGCCCGGATCTGCGCGCTCAACGCGCTGGCCGCCGTCAAGTCCGTCGCGGGCGACCTGGACCGCGTCGCGCGGGTCGTGAAGGTCGTGGGCTTCGTGGCCTCGGCCGCGGACTTCACCGGCCAGCCGGGCGTCCTCAACGGCGCCAGCGAGCTGCTCGGCGAGGTCCTGGGCGAGAAGGGCGTCCACGCGCGGAGCGCGGTCGGCGTGGCGGTGCTGCCGCTGGACGCGCCGGTGGAGGTCGAGATCCAGGTGGAGCTGACCCAGCCGTAGGACCTCCCGCAGGCAGGTGATCATCCGCCTCTCGAACATGCACGCGTTCCGGGATAGCCTCCGGCCATGGCGAACGGTCAGTGGTACCCCCCTGAGTGGCCGGAGCTGATCCGCGCGCTGGCGGACGGCACCCTCACCCCGGTGCGCCCGAGGCGCGCGGCCACGGTGATGCTCCTGAAGGACACCGGCGGCGGCCCCGCCGTGCACATGCTGCGCAGACGCGCCTCCATGGCCTTCGCCGGAGGCGCGTACGCGTATCCGGGCGGCGGTGTCGACCCGCGGGACGACGAGCGCCACGTCCGCTGGGCGGGCCCCACGCGCGCGTGGTGGGCCGGCCGGCTCGGAGTCGACGAGACGGCCGCCCAGGCGATCGTCTGCGCCGCCGTCCGGGAGACCTACGAGGAGGCGGGCGTCCTCCTGGCCGGGCCCACCCCCGGCACCGTCGTCGGTGACACCACCGGTGACGACTGGGAGGCGGACCGCGCCGCGCTCATCGCCCGCGACCTGTCGTTCGCCGAGTTCCTCGACCGCCGCGGCCTGGTGCTGCGCTCGGATCTGCTGGGTGCCTGGACCCGCTGGATCACGCCCGAGTTCGAGCCCCGCCGCTACGACACGTGGTTCTTCGTCGCCGCCCTCCCCGAGGGCCAGCGCACCCGCGACGTCTCCTCGGAGGCCGACCGCACGGTGTGGATCCGGCCCGCGGACGCGGCGGCGGCCTACGACAAGGGCGAGCTGCTGATGATGCCGCCCACCATCGCCACCCTGCGCCAGCTGACGCCCTACGAGACGGCCGCGCAGGCACTGGCCGCCGCCCCGGACCGGGACCTGGCTCCCGTCCTCGCACAGGCCCGTCTGGAGGGCGGGGAGATCGTGCTCTCCTGGCCCGGCCACGACGAGTTCACCAAGCACATCCCGACCGCGACCGGGGGAGGCCCGGCATGACCGACGCAAGCGCCCTGCCCGGCCAGCCGCGCGGCGGGGTCCTCTCCGGACCGGCCACCGCGCGGGCGGTCAACGTCCTCGCGCCCAACCCCTCCGCGATGACGCTGGACGGCACCAACACGTGGATCCTGTCCGAGCCCGACTCCGACCTCGCCGTCGTGGTGGACCCGGGCCCGCTGGACGAGGGGCACCTGCGGCACGTCGTCGACACGGCCGAGCGGGCCGGCAAGCGCGTCGCCCTGACCCTGCTGACGCACGGCCACCCCGACCACGCCGAGGGCGCCGCCCGCTTCGCCGAGCTGACCGGCACGCGCGTGCGTGCCCTCGACCCGGCGCTGCGGCTCGGCGACGAGGGACTGGCCGCCGGGAACGTGGTCCGGGTGGGCGGCCTGGAACTGCGGGTCGTCCCGACGCCCGGCCACACCGCGGACTCGCTCTGCTTCCACCTCCCGGCCGACCGGGCGGTTCTGACCGGCGACACGGTCCTCGGACGCGGTACGACGGTCGTGGCGCACCCGGACGGCCGTCTCGGCGACTATCTGGACTCCCTGCGCCGGCTGCGGTCGCTCACGGTCGACGACGGCGTCCACACCGTCCTCCCGGGCCACGGCCCGGTCCTGGACGACGCCCAGGGCGCCGTGGAGTTCTACCTCGCCCACCGCGCCCACCGCCTCGCCCAGGTCGAGACGGCCGTCGAGGACGGCTACCGCACGCCCGCGCAGGTGGTGGCGCACGTCTACGCCGACGTGGACCGCTCCCTGTGGCCGGCCGCGGAGCTGTCGGTGCGGGCGCAGATGGAGTACCTGGAGGAGCACGGCCTCATCTGAGACGGCGCCGCACGCGCGCGTACGGCGACGGGGTCCCGCTTCGTGAGAGGCGGGACCCCGTCGCCGTAACGGCTGCCGCGAGGCCTCGGGAGGCCGGTGTCAGCGCGAGCGCTTCGCCAGGCGCTCGACGTCCAGCAGGATCACCGCGCGGGCCTCCAGGCGGAGCCAGCCGCGCTGGGCGAAGTCGGCGAGCGCCTTGTTGACCGTCTCGCGGGAGGCGCCGACGAGCTGCGCCAGCTCCTCCTGGGTGAGGTCGTGGACGACGTGGATGCCCTCCTCGGACTGCACGCCGAAGCGGCGGGACAGGTCCAGCAGGGCGCGTGCGACACGGCCCGGGACGTCCGAGAAGACCAGGTCGGACATGGCGTCGTTGGTCTTGCGCAGCCGCCGGGCGACGGCGCGCAGCAGCGCGGCGGCCACCTCGGGGCGCGCGTTCAGCCAGGGCTGGAGGTCGCCGTGGCCGAGGCCGAGCAGCTTCACCTCGGTGAGCGCGGTGGCGGTCGCCGTGCGCGGGCCCGGGTCGAAGAGCGACAGCTCGCCGATCAGCTCGCCGGGGCCGACCACCGCGAGCATGTTCTCGCGGCCGTCGGGCGAGGTGCGGTGCAGCTTGACCTTGCCCTCGGTGACCACGTAGAGCCGGTCGCCCGGGTCGCCCTCGTGGAACAGGGAGTCACCCCGCGCGAGGGTCACCTCACTCATGGAGGCACGCAGCTCCGCGGCCTGCTCGTCGTCGAGCGCCGCGAAGAGCGGATTTCGCCGCAGAACGTCGTCCACGAGTTCTCTCCTTGTCGACCTGCTCAGGGGATCTTGTTCCCCCTTGTATCAGGGGACCGTGGTGCCCATTTTGCCGGACGGTCCGAACAGTGTGATCTGTCACAAGGATGCCGCACTGGTGTCCCGGGGTACGCGTCAGGGGTCCAATTGGGCTCCGATCCTCCAGGTCCCGGGCAGATGTCAGTGCCGGGCCGTAGGCTGGCCGGGTGTCCAAAAAGCCGGTGAGAGCACAGGCCGAGGGGGCTGCGCGGGTGGGTGTACGTCGTGATTCCGCTGTGGGCGAACAGGCCTCCGGTGGCGGACGAAAGACGGCAGAAGCGGCAAGTGCGACACGGAAGGCTGCCGTGAAGAAGCCGGCACCGGCGAAGGAGGCCGCGCCCGCGAAGAAGGCAGCCTCCGCCAGGAAGGCGAGCCCCGCGAAGAAGGCGTCTCCCGCGAAGAAGACCGCCGCCGAGAAGGCCTCCGCCGCCGACAAGGCACCCGCGGCGAAGAAGGCCACCGCCACCAAGGCCCCCGTCCGCAAGGCCACGCTCAAGAAGGCCGAGATCGCCCCCAAGAAGGCCTCCGCCGCCGTGAAGAAGGCCTCGCCCGCGAAGACGATCGCCCCGAAGCCGCCGCGTGAGGAGTCCCGTACGGCCCTCGTCCGCCGCGCCCGCCGGATCAACCGGGAACTCGCCGAGGTCTATCCGTACGCCCACCCGGAGCTGGACTTCGACAGCCCCTTCCAGCTCCTCGTCGCCACGGTGCTCTCCGCCCAGACCACCGACCTGCGCGTCAACCAGACCACCCCCGCGCTCTTCGCGAAGTACCCCACCCCCGAGGATCTGGCAGCCGCCAACCCCGAGGAGGTCGAGGAGATCCTGCGGCCCTGCGGGTTCTTCCGGGCCAAGACCAGGTCGGTGACAGGACTCTCGAAGGCACTGACGGAGGAGTTCGGCGGCGAGGTGCCGGGGCGTCTGGAGGACCTCGTCAAGCTGCCCGGCGTCGGCCGCAAGACCGCCTTCGTCGTCCTCGGCAACGCCTTCGGCCACCCCGGCATCACCGTGGACACGCACTTCCAGCGGCTCGTCCGGCGCTGGCAGTGGACCGACGAGACCGACCCCGACAAGATCGAGGCCGCCGTCGGCGCGCTCTTCCCGAAGAGCGACTGGACGGACCTCTCGCACCACGTCATCTGGCACGGCCGCCGCATCTGCCACGCCCGCAGGCCCGCCTGCGGCGCCTGCCCCATCGCCCCCCTCTGCCCGGCGTACGGCGAGGGCGAGACCGACCCGGAGAAGGCGCGGAAACTGCTCAAGTACGAGAAGGGCGGCTTCCCCGGGCAGCGCCTCAACCCGCCGCAGGCCTATCTGGACGCGGGCGGGAAGCCGGCCCCGCCGCTGGGCGCGGCCGGGTGACGGAACGATCCCCGGGGCGCCGGGCGTTGGAAGCAGGAGGACGACGGGGGTGGCGATGAGCCGGGCGAGTGAGACGCGGGGCGAAGCCGTGGTGGTCAGCAAGGAGGGGCTGCCGGGCTGGCTGGACCCGGTGGTGCGCGCGATGGAGACCGTGCGGCCGCGCCAGCTGAGCCGCTTCCTGCCGCCCGAGGACGGGGCGGGCCGCCAGTCCGCGGTCCTGGTGCTGTTCGGCGAGGGCGAGCGCGGCCCCGAGCTGCTGCTGATGGAACGCGCCGGCAACCTGCGGTCGCACGCCGGGCAGCCGTCCTTCCCGGGCGGCGCCCTGGACCCCGAGGACGGCGACCCGCAGGGGGACGGGCCGCTGCGGGCGGCGCTGCGCGAGGCCGAGGAGGAGACCGGCCTGGACCCGGCCGGCGTGCAGATCTTCGGCGTGCTGCCCAAGCTGTACATCCCGGTCAGCGGCTTCGTCGTGACCCCCGTGCTGGGCTGGTGGCGCGAGCCCAGCCCGGTCGGCGTCGTGGACCCCAACGAGACCGCGAGGGTGTTCACGGTCCCCGTGGCGGATCTCACGGATCCCGCCAACCGCGCCACCGCCGTCCACCCCCGCGGCCACCGCGGCCCGGCATTTCTGGTCGAATCGGCCCTGGTCTGGGGCTTCACGGCGGGAATCATCGACCGGCTGCTGCACTACGCAGGCTGGGAGCGCCCCTGGGACCGCGACAAGCTGGTCCCGCTCGACTGGCGCGCATGACAGGGTGGGCGCCGTGCTGTGTTTTCCCGGGGAACGTCGTGCCTGGTCGCCGCGTCGCGGCGGGCGGGACCCCCGGCCGAGCCGGCGGGACCGGAGAGTGAAGAGGCGAGGCCTGATTCGGTGAACGTGCTGGACATCCTGTTGCTGCTCGCTGCCGTCTGGTTCGCGATCGTCGGCTATCGCCAGGGCTTCGTCGTCGGCATCCTGTCGGTGATCGGTTTCCTGGGCGGCGGGCTCGTCGCCGTCTACGCGCTGCCCGTGATCTGGGACCTGCTGACCGACAAGGCGGAGGTGAGCACCACCGCCGCGGTCGTCGCGGTCGTCGTGGTGATCGTCTGCGCCTCCGTGGGGCAGGCGCTGACCACCCACCTGGGCAACAAGCTGCGCCGGTACATCACATGGTCCCCGGCCCGCGCCCTGGACGCCACCGGCGGCGCCCTGGTCAACGTGGTCGCCATGCTGCTGGTGGCCTGGCTGATCGGCTCGGCCCTGGCGGGCACCACGCTGCCGACGGTCGGCAAGGAGGTCCGCAGTTCCAAGGTGCTGCTCGGCGTCTCCCGCGCGCTGCCCGCGCAGGCCGACACGTGGTTCGCCGACTTCTCCTCGGTGCTCGCGCAGAACGGTTTCCCGCAGGTCTTCAGCCCGTTCGCCAACGAGCCCATCACCAACGTCCAGCCCCCCGACCCGGCACTCGCGGGCAGCCCGGTCGCCGGCCGCGCCCAGCGCTCCATCGTGAAGGTCGTCGGCACCGCGCAGAGCTGCGGAAAGGTCCTGGAGGGCACCGGCTTCGTGTTCGCCGAGCGCCGCGTGATGACGAACGCGCACGTCGTGGGCGGCGTCGACGAGCCCACCGTGCAGATAGGCGGCGAGGGCAAGCGGTACGACGCGAAGGTCGTGCTCTACGACTGGGAGCGCGACATCGCCGTACTGGACGTCCCCGACCTGGACGCGCCCGTCCTGAGGTTCACCGAGGACGACGCGGCGAGCGGCGACGGCGCGATCGTCGCGGGCTTCCCGGAGAACGGCGCGTACGACGTGCGTTCGGCACGGGTGCGCGGCCGTATCACCGCCAACGGCCCGGACATCTACCACCGCGGAACGGTCCGGCGCGACGTCTACTCGCTGTACGCGACCGTCCGCCAGGGCAACTCCGGCGGCCCGCTGCTCACCCCCGAGGGGGAGGTCTACGGCGTGGTGTTCGCGAAGTCGCTGGACGACGCCGAGACGGGGTACGCGCTGACCGTGGACGAGATCCGGGAGGACATCACCGCGGGGCGTACCGCCAACCAGCAGGTGGGCACCGACAACTGCGCGCTGTAGGGCGCGCGGGGGTCACCCGCGGGGGTGACGCAGCCGTACCGAGACCCAGCGGGCCCGGCGGCGCAGGATGCGCGGAATGCCCACCCGGGGGTCCGCGCCCGCGAGTTGCGGCGCGCCTCGCTGGTGGGAGCTCAGGGCGCTGCCCGAGCGGCGATTGCGTGCTGCTGCGTCACTGTAGTCGTGCGTCCAGCCCATACCCCGACGTGTGCCCCCGCCCCAAGGTCGATAACCGCCTCGGGGCCGCCCAATTGGCCTATGCGCCAGGCATGTGGCCGTTCCTAGGACAGTCATACCGGTGGTCCCTGCGGACCGGACACCGGACGCGTCGGCCCGGTCACCCAGCGAGGCCGCCGAGCCCCATCACCGGTCGGGCTCGGGGTCCTTCAGCCAGTTGATCAGCTCGTTGGAGAACGCCACCGGGTCCTCCTCGTGCGGGAAGTGGCCGAGGCCGTCGAACAGGCGCCAGCGGTACGGGGCTTCGACGTACTCGCCGGAGCCGGCCGCGCTGCGGGTGCGCATCACCGGGTCGAGCGAGCCGTGCAGATGGAGCGTCGGCACGCGCACCGGCCGCTTCATCCGCCGGTTGAACTGGAAACCGTCGGGGCGGGCCAGGGAGCGCACCATCCAGCGGTACGGCTCGATCGAGCAGTGCGCGGTGGACGGGATGCACATCGCACGCTGGTACGTCCGCACCGCCTCGTCGTCCGGCAGCCGCGGCCCGGACCAGTCCCGGATGAGCCGACCGACCAGCGCCCCGTCGTCCGCGACGAGCTGCCGCTCGGGGATCCACGGGCGCTGGAAGCCCCAGATGTAGGAACCGGCGGCGGTCTGCTTGAGGTCGGAGAGCATGGCCGAGCGCCAGCGCCGCGGATGCGGCATCGACGCGACGGCGAGCCGGCGGACCAGCTTGGGCCGCATCACGGCCGCCGTCCACGCCAGATAGCCGCCCAGGTCGTGCCCGACCAGCGCGGCGTCCGGCTCGCCGAGCGAGCGGACCACCCCGGTGATGTCGAGGGCCAGGTTGGCCGGGTCGTATCCGCGCGGGGTGCGGTCGCTGCCGCCGACGCCCCGCAGGTCCATGGCGACGGCCCGGAACCCGGCGTCGGCGAGCGCCACCAGCTGGTGCCGCCAGGTCCACCAGAACTGCGGGAAGCCGTGCAGCAGCAGCACCAGCGGCCCGTCGCCCAGCTCGGCGATGTGGAAGCGGGCGCCGTTGGCGGCCACGTCCCGGTGGACCACCTCGCGGCCGCCGGGCAGGTCGAGCCGTACGGCCGAGGCCGGCTGGGCCGGTGGAGTGTCGGGTTCCGTCATGACGACGAGCGTGCCACAGGCTCGATGGCCTCGGGCACACGGTCCGCGGGCAGCTCGGGCCGCGGGTGCGGCTTGGCGTTCTGCAGGACGCCCGCCGTCTGCTTCATCGACGCGGCGACCTTCTGCGGGCCGCGGCCCTTCTTCGCCTTCTTCGCGAAGACCACGCCGATCAGGGCGAGGAACCCGGCGATGAGCACGTTGGCCGCGAAGGACAGCAGGAAGCAGATCGCGAGGTTCCAGTGGCTCCAGGTCCGAATGCCGTACGCCAGCGCGAAGTTGAGCATCGGCAGGGAGAACAGCAGGAGCAACCCCGCCGCCATGAAGGCGCCGCCGCTGGTCGCACCCCGCTTGACGTCCCGTCGGAGCTGGGCCTTGGCCAGTGCGATCTCGTCGTGCACGAGCGCGGACATTTCGGTCGTCGCCTTGGCGAACAGCTGGCCGATGCTGCGTTCGGCGCCGACCGGGCTGCCGTCGGGTGCGCTCATCGCGGTCTCCCTCTTCTGCCTGACTGGTGACGGTCCCGTCTTTTGTACCGTCTCGTCAGATCATGCCGGACCGTCGTTCTCCGCGCCTGCCCCGCCCGGTACTTCCGCAACCGCGTGGCGCGCCGCGGCCTTCTCCTCGGCGATCCGGCGGTGCTCTGCGGCCTTGCGTTCGTGGATGGCGGCCATGCGCAGGTGGTACTCCGGATCGTCTTCCTCGTAGATGTCCGGGATGCCGGACTGGTCCTCGTCGCGCTCCTCGGCCTCCCACATCCGGCGGTACCTGGCGTTCCGCAGCTTCAGCAGCACCGTGGCCAGTGCCGCCGCGAGCAGCGAGCCGGTCAGGACGGCGGCCTTGACCTCGCCGGTGAGCGCCGCGTCGCCCTCGAAGGCCAGCTCGCCGATGAGCAGCGAGACGGTGAAACCGATGCCGGCCAGCGTCGCCACCGCGAACACGTCCGGCCAGGCGAGGTCGTCGCTGAGCGAGGCCCGGGTGAAGCGTGCCGTCAGCCAGGTGCCGCCGAAGATGCCGAGCGTCTTGCCGACCACCAGGCCGAGCACCACGCCCAGTGTCTCCGGCTGGGTGAAGACCCCGGCGAGCGCCCCGCCGGACACCGACACCCCGGCGCTGAACAGGGCGAACAGCGGTACGGCGAGGCCCGCCGAGAGCGGCCGCACGAGGTGCTCGATGTGCTCGCCGGGGGAGTGCTTCTCCCCTTCCCGGGTGGTGCATCGCAGCATCAGGCCCATCGCGACTCCGGCGACGGTGGCGTGGATGCCGCTGTTGTACATCAGCGCCCAGATCACCAGGGCGAGCGGGACGTACACGTACCACCCGCGGACGCCCTTGCGCAGCAGCAGCCAGAAGACGGCGAGTCCGGCCACGGCGCCGCCGAGGGCGGCGAAGTCCAGGGTGTCGGTGAAGAAGAGCGCGATGATCAGGATGGCGAGCAGGTCGTCGACGACGGCGAGGGTCAGCAGGAAGGCGCGCAGGGCGCTGGGCAGCGAGGTGCCGATGACCGCGAGCACGGCGAGTGCGAAGGCGATGTCGGTGGCCGTGGGCACCGCCCAGCCGGACAGGGAGCCACCGCCGGCGGTGGCGGTCAGGGTGTAGACCAGCGCGGGCGCCGCCATGCCGCACAGCGCGGCGACGACCGGCAGGGCCGCGGCCCTGGGGTCGCGCAGATCACCGGCGACGAGTTCCCGTTTGAGTTCGATGCCGGCGACGAAGAAGAAGACCGCGAGCAGTCCGTCGGCGGCCCAGTGCGCCACGGAGAGGTTCAGGCCGAGCGTCTCGGGGCCGATGTGGAAGTGGCTGACCGTCTCGTAGCTGTCGTGCAGCAGGGGGACGTTCGCCCAGAGCAGTGCGGTGATGGCGGCGACCAGCAGGAGGACACCGCCGACCGTCTCGGTGCGCAGCGCGTCCGCGAGATAGGTCCGCTCCGGCAGGGAAAGCCGGCCGAGGACCTTGCGGGGGGTGCGGGGGGCGGACACGGGAAACCTCCAGGGGTGGGCAGCACGAAACGCTTGCCGACCAGACTTCCCGGCGCACCTATGTGGTTAGTTTGGCTAATTACAGTGGCGGTGGTGCCACCTGGGTCCACCCTAGACGCGGCAGGGGCACCCGGCACACCCGGCGCCGGGCACCCCCTGCGCGGACGCGATCAGTCCTCGCTGGGCGCCGCCGGGAGCTTCGCCTGGATGAGCTGCATGACACCGCTGTCGGTCAGGGTGGTCACATCGCCCAGGGCGCGGTTCTCCGCGACGTCGCGCAGCAGCCGGCGCATGATCTTGCCGGAGCGGGTCTTCGGCAGCTCGGCCACCGGCAGGATCCGCTTGGGCTTGGCGATCGGGCCGAGCGTGGCGCCCACGTGGCCCCGCAGCTCCGCGACCAGGTCCTCGGTCTCCGCCGCCGTACCGCGCAGGATCACGAATGCCACGATCGCCTGGCCGGTGGTCTCGTCCGCCGCGCCGACCACGGCCGCCTCGGCGACCGACGGGTGGGAGACCAGCGCGGACTCGACCTCGGTGGTGGAGATGTTGTGCCCGGAGACGAGCATGACGTCGTCGACGCGGCCCAGCAGCCAGATGTCGCCGTCGTCGTCCTTCTTGGCGCCGTCGCCCGCGAAGTACTTGCCCTCGAAGCGCGACCAGTAGGTGTCGATGAACCGCTGGTCGTCGCCCCAGATGGTGCGCAGCATCGACGGCCACGGCTCGGTGAGGACCAGGTAGCCACCGCCGCCGTCGGGCACCTCGTTCGCCTCGTCGTCGACGACGGTCGCGCAGATGCCGGGGAGCGGCGTCTGCGCGGAGCCGGGCTTGGTCGCCGTCACGCCCGGCAGCGGCGAGATCATCATCGCGCCGGTCTCGGTCTGCCACCAGGTGTCCACGATGGGTGTGCGGTCGGCGCCGATGTGCTTGCGGTACCAGATCCACGCCTCGGGGTTGATCGGCTCGCCGACGGACCCCAGGACGCGCAGGCTGCTCAGGTCGAACTTCGCGGGGATGTCGTCGCCCCACTTCATGAACGTCCGGATCGCCGTGGGCGCCGTGTAGAGGATCGTGACCTTGTACTTCTGCACGATCTCCCAGAACCGGCCCTGGTGCGGGGTGTCCGGCGTGCCCTCGTAGATGACCTGCGTGGCACCGTTCGCCAGCGGGCCGTAGACGATGTACGAGTGCCCGGTGACCCAGCCGACGTCGGCCGTGCACCAGTAGACGTCCGTCTCCGGCTTGAGGTCGAAGACCGCGTGGTGGGTGTACGCCGCCTGGGTGAGGTAGCCGCCGGAGGTGTGCAGGATGCCCTTCGGCTTCCCCGTCGTGCCGGACGTGTACAGGATGAACAGCGGGTGCTCCGCGTCGAACGCCTCCGGGGTGTGCTCGGCGCTCTGCCGCCCCACGGCGTCGTGCCACCACAGGTCGCGGCCCTCGGTGAAGGCGACCTCCTGGCCGGTACGGCGGACCACGAGCACGTGCTCGACGTTGTCCACCTTGCCGAGCGCCTCGTCCACGGCGGGCTTCAGCGCGGACGGCTTGCCGCGCCGGTAACCGCCGTCGGCCGTGATGACGACACGCGCGTCGGCGTCCTGGATGCGGGTCGCGAGCGCGTCCGAGGAGAAGCCGCCGAAGACCACCGAGTGCGCGGCGCCGATCCGGGCGCAGGCCAGCATGGCGACGGCCGTCTCCGGGATCATCGGCATGTAGACGGCGACCCGGTCGCCCTTGCGCACACCCAGCTCCAGCAGGGCGTTCGCGGCCCTGGAGACCTCGTCCTTCAGCTCGGCGTAGGTGATCGCGCGGCTGTCGCCGGGCTCGCCCTCGAAGTGGATGGCCACCCGGTCGCCGTGCCCGGCCTCGACGTGGCGGTCGACGCAGTTGTACGCGACGTTCAGCTCGCCGTCCTTGAACCACTTGGCGAACGGCGGGTTCGACCAGTCCAGTGTCTCGGTCGGTTCCTTGGCCCAGCTCAGCCGCCGGGCCTGCTCGGCCCAGAAGCCGAGCCTGTCAGCCTTGGCCTGTTCATACGCCTCCGCGGTGACGTTGGCGTTCGCGGCCAGGTCGGCGGGGGGTGCGAACCTGCGTTCTTCCTTGAGCAGGTTGGCCAGGCTTTCGTTGCTCACGACATCTCCCTTTCCCAGGGTGTCCGTTGTGTCCCAGGCCACAGCTCATCAGACCCGGGGGTCCGATGACAAGGGTCGTCGGGAAATTGGTTTAGACCTGTTGGGTGGCTGGTGGGACGGCTGGTGCGGTGTCTTGCGGATGGTCGGTGCGGTGGTCATCCGTACCCACGGACGTGGCGGGGGCGAAGTTCAGCTGCTGTAACGCCTTTCACACGTGCGGCCAAGTACGGGTGAGGCACCACCGCGCACCACCCGACGAGAGGGGACAGGCATTGGACGGCATACGGGGAGGGCCCGCGGCGGCGGCACGCGACCCCAAGCTCTTCGAGGAGTTCTACCGCCGCCACGTGGACGCCGTGACCTCCTTCGTGGCCCGGCGTGTCCCCGACGCCCACACGGTCGCCGACCTCACGGCCGAGGTGTTCCTCGCGGTCCTCGACTCCGCCCACACCTACCGGCCCGGCCTCGGCAGCGAACGGGCCTGGCTCTACGGCATCGCCCGCAACGTCGTCTCGTCCGAGCACCGGCGCCTCGCCCGCGAGACCCGGCGCGATCAGCGGATCTCCGGCCGGCGGCTGCTGGAGCCCGACGACATCGCCCGCCTGGAGGACAAGCTCGACGCCGAGTCCGCCGGCCGCCACGCCCTCGCCGCGCTGCAACGGCTCCCGGAAGGCGAACGGGCAGTACTGGAGCTGATCGCGGTCGACCAGCTCACCCTCACCGAGGCGGCGGCCGCGCTGGGCATCCGCCAGGTGACGGCACGCGTGCGGCTGCACCGGGCGCGCAGGGCGCTGCGGGGCGTGCGCGGCCTGGCGGTGGCCGAGCCCGCCGACGGACCGCGCGGCACATCCCTGCCCTACGCCGCGTCCTGTGCCACCGGAGTGAACGGGGGAGAGGCATGACCACCAGGACCACCTTCGAGGACCGCCTGCTCGCGGAACTGCACCGCGAGATCGACCGGCGCGCGAGCGGGACGAGTGACCCCACGGCCACCCCGGCACCCGTACCGGGCCGCCGTCCCACGGCCCTGACCGCGCCGAGGCTCGGGATCGTCGCCCTGGTCTGCGCGGCCGTCGCGGGCGCGTGGGTGCTGATGCCGGGCTCCCCGGCCGAGAGCCCGGCCTACGCGGTCGAACCGCACCCGGACGGGAGCGTGACCGTCACCGTGAACGACATCTCCCTCGGCGGCGGGCTGCAGGACGGGCTCGCCGAACGGCTGAAGGAGCAGGGCATCCACGTGGCCGTGGACGAGGTGCCGAACGGCCACGAGTGCACCCGCCCCCGGGGGAAGACGATCCGGGGCCACTTCGACCGAAGCGGCGGCGAGGGCCCCATCTGGACGATCGACCTGCGGCGCGGGGACTCGCTCGCCTTCGAGAAGATCGGGCAGCGCCAGCCCGACGGGAGCATCCAGCGGGTCGTCAGCTTCTACGGTGTCCGCGGCCGGATCGCCCCGTGCGACCCCGTCCCCGCCCCGGAACCCGGTCCGGCGGAGCCGTCCGGCCTCCGCTGAGCGGGGATTCGGGCGAGGGCGCCGGCGGCGGGACCAGGACCCGCCTCCGACGCCCGGGTCGACCCGAACGACACCCCTAGGCCGGGCTGCGCAGTTCCTCGGCCTCGGTGACATGGTCGAAGACCACCGCACCGGACGCCTCGGTGAGCAGATAGGCCTGCGCCTCGCCCACGTGGAAGTACATCCCGTGCAGCTCCAGCGCATCCTCGCGCAGGGCGCGGGCCACCGACTCGTGGGCGCGCAGGTGCTCCAGCTGCTGGACGACGTTGGTCAGACTCAGCTGCTCCACCGCGTCGGCGGGACGCCGCCCGGCGAGCCGTGTCCAGGGCCTGCTGTCGTCGGTCATCCGGTCCAGGCTCGGCAGCCCGTGCCGCAGCCACCGCTTGAGCGGCGTCTGCGGCAGACCGGATTCCTCCGGGTGCTCGTCACGCGCGCCGAGCAGCGCCTGCATGGCACCGCAGCCGGAGTGCCCGCACACGGTGATGTGCCGGACCTCCAGGACGTCCACCGCGTACTCGATGGCCGCCGCCACCGAGTCGTCGCCGCTCTCCGCGCCGGGCAGTGGCACCAGGTTGCCCACGTTGCGCACCACGAACAGGTCTCCGGGGCCGCTGGACGTGATCATCGAGGTGACGAGGCGTGAGTCGGCGCAGGTGAGGAAGAGCTGCACCGGCCGCTGGCCCTCCCGTGCCAGCCGGGCCAGCTCGCCCCGCACCAGCGGTGCCGTCCTGCGTTGGAAGGCGCTGATGCCGCGGACGAGTTGATGACCGCCGGCGGGGGCCGAGCCGTCGGTGGGGTCCGGGCCGGAGGGCACGGTGAAGTCGTCGGCGCTCCCCGGGTGCTCCTGCTTCTCCAGGCTCTCCGGGTGCTCCTGGCGCTCCCCGTGCTCAGGCCCCTGCCCGTGCTCAGGTCCCTCCTCCTCCCGCGCCGGCTCCGAAGGCGCGGGCAGCCCCCTCTTCCCCGGTGTCCCCAGCGGATCCGGCCGATCCAGCCGCTCCGGCCGATCCGACGGCTGCAGCGGCTTCCGGGAGCCGGCCGAGTCGTCCGGCCCGGTGTCCGGGGCCGTCTCCTCTGCCGCACCCGGTGCCTCTTCGGCGCCGGGCAGCTCCCACTCGCACTGGTGGTTGCGCCACGGTGTCCAGGGACGGCACCGGCAGTCGCTGGAACCCTCCGGTTCCGTCGCACCCGTGCCTGCTGGGTCCTCCGCGGGGGTGCCCGGCTCGGCGATGCGGATCCCGGCACGGCGACCGGTCAGTTCCACGGCGCCGCCCTGTGCGGTGTGCGTGTTGTGCCAGTCGTGCAGGGTCTCGTACGCCGCGTGGTCCATGAAGGATCCGTCCAACTCCACGACGGCGTCGGCGCCTTGCGGGATCTGGTGCAGCACCCGGCTCAGGCGGGGCACCGCGAGGAACGTCAACTGGCCTCTCACATGGACGTGATGGACTCCCCCCTCTTCCGTGTGTGTGATCCGGGTGCGGGTCAGGCGGTGCAGGGCGACGGCGACGGCCACGGCGATCCCGAGGGCCACGCCCTCCAGAACGCCGAACAGCACCACGCCGAGGGTGGTGATGGCGTACACCAGCACTTCACGGTGGCGGGTCACCGTGCGGATGTGGTTCAGGGACACCATCTGGATGCCGACGGCCATCACCAGGGCGGCGAGCGCGGCGAGCGGGATCTGCTCCAGGAGCGGGACCATCAGCAGCGTGGCGACTACCACGAGAACGCCGTGCAGCATCGTGGAGTTCCGGCTCACCGCTCCCGCGTTCACGTTCGCCGTGCTGCGCACCGCGACGCCCGCGACCGGCAGTCCGCCGAGCCCGCCGGAGACGATGTTCGCGGCGCCCTGGCCGAGCAGTTCCCGGTCCAGGTCGGAGCGTGGGACCCGGCCGGTGAGGCCCGGGCGGGCGGCGGCCAGCCTGTCCACCGCGACCGCGCCGAGCAGCGACTGCACGCTGCACACCAGCGTGGTGGTCAGCACGGCGGCCACCAGGCCGAGCACCGGCCCCTCGGGCAGCCCGGCCAGCGCGTGGTTGTTCCAGGACGGCAGCTCCACCTTCGGCAGGGTCAGCCCGGCGAGCGAGGCGGTCGCGGTGGCGCCGGCGACGGCGATCAGCGGTGCCGGTGCCTTGCGCAGCAGCCGTCCGGCCCGGCCGGGCAGCCGGGGCCAGAGGAACAGCAGCGCCAGGGTGAGCGCGCTCGTCGACACGGCGGCGGGGTGCAGGTCCGCGAGCTGGGCGGGCAGCGCGCGCAGATTGTCCAGCACCGCGCTCTGCGGGGTGCCGCCGAGGACGATGTGCAGCTGGGCGACGGCGATGGTGACGCCGATCCCGGCCAGCATGCCGTGCACGATGGCGGGGCTGACCGCGAGGGCGGTGCGGGCCACGCGCAGGCAGCCGAGACCCAGTTGGGCGACACCGGCCAGGACGGTGATGGCGCAGGTCGTCCGCCATCCGTAGAGGTGGATGAGGTCGGCGGTGACGACCGTGAGCCCGGCGGCGGGTCCGCTCACCTGGAGCTGGGACCCGCCGAGCCGTCCGGCGACGAGGCCGCCCACGGCGGCGGCGACGAGGCCGGCCTGGAGAGGGGCGCCGGTGGCGAGGGCGATGCCGAGGGACAGGGGCAGGGCGATCAGGAAGACCGCGATGGACGCCGACACATCCGCGCCGGCGATCCGGAAACGGCGGGGGCGCCGGGTCGGCGGGCTGTGCGGCTGGTGGTCGGGGTTCGGTCGGTGGGGGTCGGTCGTGCGTGTGGGGACGCAGGCTGACATGTTTCCCGTCTCCTCCGGGGCAGCGGTCGCGGAACAGGTCGGTCCCGCCGGGTGGCGGGTCGGTCGCGGCCGTGAGTCACGGCGTGCAGTGGCGGGATGAATCAACGCTCAGTAAACGAATAGTAATGCTGAGTAAAGGTCAAGCATGGATTTTCCCGGCAAATAGGTCAATAAATCACTCCGGAGAGTGAACCGAGTCTTTGATCGGCTTGTCGTACTAACTCCTTCTCGGTCCCGTGCGACCTTGGCGGCGCTGTCGGCTGGTCCGGCATTCCGCGCCAGGTGGCCGTACAGCGCGCACTTCACCCGAAAGCGCCCTCAGTGGCGTTGGCCCGAGAGAAGGAAGTAGGTGGGCGGAAGATGGCCGCCACCCAGAGGATCGCCGCGGGCGCCGTGGTTGCCGCGGTCTGTGCCGTGTCGCTCGCCGGATGTTCGGCAGGCTCCGACACCACGAAGGAGGGCGCGCCCGGGCCGCAGAGGCCGGAGGCGGCCCCCGCGCCCAATCGCCCCGTCCGGCTGATCGGCGACGGTTCCACGGCGTTCACCGGGGCCCAGCCGCATCTGCCCCGGCCCGAGCGGATGAAGCCCGGACAGCGGCCGCCGCAGTTCGTGGTGTTCTCCTGGGACGGCGCCGGCGAGGACAGCCAGCGGCTGTTCTCCCACTTCCGCAAGGTCGCCAAGGCGAACGACGCCACGATGACGTACTTCCTCAGCGGCGTGTATCTCCTGCCGGAGGACAAGGCCGACCTCTACAGGCCGCCGCAGCACTCACCGGGCCGCTCCGACATCGGCTTCAACGACCGGCAGGGCATCGCCGACACCGTGAAGCAGCTCCGCCTCGCCTGGCTGGAGGGCAACGAGATCGGCACCCACTTCAACGGCCACTTCTGCGGCAAGGGCGGTGGCGTTGGCGAGTGGTCGGTGGAGGAGTGGAAGGACGAGATCTCCCAGGCCAAGCGGTTCGTGAAGTCCTGGAAGACCAACACCGGGATGACCAAGGCGGCACCGCTGCCGTTCGACTACGACAAGGAGCTGATCGGCGCCCGCACGCCCTGCCTGGAGGGCCAGCGGAACTTCATGGAGGCCGCCCGCGACCTGGGCTTCCGCTACGACACCAGCGGGGTCAACGACCAGGTGTGGCCCCGGAAGAAGGAGGGCCTGTGGGATCTGTCGATGCAGCTCGTGCCGTTCCCGGGGCACTCCTATGAGCAGTTGACCATGGACTACAACTTCATGGTCAACCAGTCCGGCACCACCACCCAGGGCGACCCCGACAAGTACGACGCGTGGGGCGACCAGATGCGCGACGGCCTGCTCATGGGCTTCCGGCGCGCCTACGACGGCAACCGCGCGCCCCTGATCATCGGCAACCACTTCGAGTCCTGGAACGGCGGCACCTACATGCGTGCCGTCGAGGAGGTCATCGAGCGGGTGTGCACCAAGCCCGAGGTGCGCTGTGTCTCCTTCCGCCAACTGGCCGACTGGCTGGACGCCCAGGACCCGCAGACCCTGGCGAAGCTGCGCACGCTGAAGGTCGGCGAGGCGCCGAAGCAGGGCTGGGCGTCTTTCCTGGCCGACCGCCCGGCCCCCGCACCGAAGGGCGTGCCCGGGGCGCCGGCGGACAAGGGTTAGGTGCCGCGCCTGGCGGGAGCGGCGCGTCAGGCGTTCGCCACCACGCTCTCGCCGAGCACGAAGTCGGGGTCGACCTGCGCCGCCAGGTCGGCCCCGGTCCGCTCGTTGCCCCAGGACCGGGCGTTCTTCAGGTGGAAGTGCACCATCTGGCGGGTGTAGCGCTCCCAGTCGCGCTCGTCGTAGGTCGCGTCGGCAGCCGACCACAGGGCCTGCAGGGCACGGCGGTTGGCGTCCTCCAGAAGGTCGAACCGGGGCGGGCGGCCCTTCTCCATGGCGCGCACCCAGTCGGAGTGCCCGACGGTGACGAGCAGATCCTCCCCGACCTGTTCGCGCAGGTAGTCGAGGTCGTCCTGGCCCTGCACCTTGTTGCCGACGACTGCGAGCCGGACGCCGTAGTCACGGGCGTACTCCTTGTACTGCCGGTAGACGGAGACGCCCTTCCGGGTCGGCTCGGCGACGAGGAACGTGATGTCGAAACGGGTGAACATACCGGAGGCGAAGGAGTCGGAGCCCGCGGTCATGTCGACCACCACGTACTCGTCGCGGCCGTCGACGAGGTGGTTCAGGCACAGCTCCACCGCTCCCGTCTTGGAGTGGTAGCAGGCGACCCCCAGGTCGGCTTCGGTGAAGGGGCCGGTGACCATCAAGCGGACGGTGCCGCCGTCGAGTTCCACCGGCCGGGCGCAGGCGTCGTAGACCGGGTTGTCCTCGCGCACCCGCAGCAGCCGTGAGCCCTCGCCGGGCGGCGTGGTCTTGATCATCGTCGCGGCGGAGGCGATCCGCGGATTGCTGCCGCGCAGGTAATCCTTGATCAGCGGCAGCTGGTCGCCCATCGCGGGAAGTGCGGCGGCCTCCGTCTCGTCGAGGCCGAGCGCGACCCCCAGGTGCTGGTTGATGTCGGCGTCCACGGCGACCACCGCCGCGCCGGTGGCTGCGAGGTGGCGGATGAACAGGGAGGACAGGGTGGTCTTGCCGCTCCCGCCCTTCCCGACGAAAGCAATTTTCATGTTCAGTAAGCCTAGTGGTGCGAACGCCGCGCGCGCGGGGCGGACGTGAAGAAGACCACTCCTTCGTGGGGTTCGGCCCCCGGGTGCGTAATGTCGTACTCATGAGTACGACAGGCGCGAACGCCGATCGGGACCCCCTCGCGGCCCTGGGCGCACTGCCCGGTGTGGCCGACTCCGTGGAGTCCGTGCGCAAGGCCGTGGACCGGGTCTACGGGCACCGGATCATGCGGCGCCGCAGCAACGAGATCACCTCGGAGGCGGCCCTGCGAGGCGCCCGGGGTTCGGCGGCCCTGTCCGGCGCCGACTGGGCCCTGGAGGAGGTGCGCCGGCGCACCGACTTCAGCGGTGACGACCAGGCCCGGACCGTGGGCGCGGCGCTGCGGCTGACCGCCGAGGCCGGACAGCTGCTGTCCATCTGGCGGCAGTCCCCGCTGCGGGTGCTGGCCCGCCTGCACCTCGTCGCGGCGGCCGACAACGCCGACGAGGTGGGCCGCCCGCGGCAGTCGGGCGAGCCGGTCGACGAGCCGCTGATCGAGCAGCCGCTGCCGGGCGCCGACGAGGTGTCGGCGCGTCTGGAGGGGCTGGCGGAGCTGATCATCGCGGGAGGTTCGGCCCCCGCGCTGGTCACGGCCGCGGTCGTGCACGGCGAACTGCTCGCGCTGCGCCCGTTCGTCTCCCACAACGGCCTGGTCGCGCGCGCGGCCGAGCGGATCGTCCTGGTCGGCAGCGGTCTGGACCCGAAGTCGGTCTGCCCGGCCGAGGTGGGCCACGCCGAGCTGGGGCGGGAGGCCTATCTGACCGCGTTCGACGGTTATCTGTCCGGCACGGCGGAGGGCATGGCGGCCTGGATCGCCCACTGCGGCAAGGCCGTCGAGCTGGGTGTGCGCGAGTCGACGGCGGTGTGCGAGGCGCTGCAGCGCGGAGCGGCGTAGGGGCCGGCGAAAGAGCCGGAAAAGGGTTGCGGCGGTACGAGGACTCGTACCGCCGCTGGCATGATCACCCAGTTACCAAGCGTCCTCGAATGTCGCCCATCAGGTCGGGGACTTTGCCCTTACCTGGTGCGGCTGGCCCGTAATCGACGGGTCGACGTCGCGTGGGTGCCCGGTGTTCATGCTTCGGTCCGTGGGGCCATTTGCGTTCTGAAGGTGATCCTCTCGGATGTCCTTGGTCTCGCGGGCCGTTGAGTCCTTTGTACTCCAGTTCGGCAGTAAGCGGAAGTGGTGGCTCCACTTTTTACTTTTGGGTTCAAACAGGGACTAAAGGACGGTGGCGCGACGGCGGCTCGCGTACCAGACCAGTCCCGCCGTCGCCGCCGCCGCTCCTATCGCCGCCGCCGCGACCAGGGCGGGGCGCGGCGGTACGGAGAAGGCGGGCAGCCGCTGCTTGAGCCGCACCGGGCGGTGGAAATCGAGGATCGGCCAGCCGCGGGAAACGGCCTCCCGGCGCAGTGCCCGGTCTGGGTTCACGGCGTGCGGATACCCGACCGACTCCAGCATCGGCAGGTCGGTCGCGGAGTCGCTGTAGGCGTAGCAGCGCGCCAGGTCGTAGCCCTCGGACGCGGCGAGTTCCCGGATCGCCTCCGCCTTCGTGGGGCCGTAGGCGTAGTACTCGACCTCGCCGGTGTAGCAGCCGTCCTCGCCCACGACCATCCGGGTGGCCACCACCCGGTCGGCGCCCAGTAGCTCGCCGATCGGCTCGACCACCTCGGAGCCGGAGGTGGAGACGATCACCACGTCGCGGCCGGCGGTGTGGTGCTCCTCGATGAGCGAGGCCGCCTCGTCGTAGATGAGCGGGTCGATGAGGTCGTGCAGCGTCTCGGCGACGATCTCCTTCACCTGCTGGACGTTCCAGCCGCGGACGAGCCGGGACAGATACTCGCGCGTCCGTTCCATCTGGTCGTGGTCCATACCGCCGACGAGGAAGACGAACTGGGCATAGGCGGTCCGCAAGGCGGCCCTGCGGTTGATCAGTCCGCCTTGGTAGAAGGACTTGCTGAAGGTGAGCGTGCTCGACTTCGCAATGACCGTCTTGTCCAGGTCAAAGAAGGCCGCTGTGCGGGGCAAGGAGTGGTTTTCCACGTCCCTGAGCATAGGCGCAGCCCATTCGGCGTAAGGTGGGGCGCGTGGGTTTGCCTGAGAGGGCTCTCGGGTACACCATGGAAGTCACGGATCGTTCGCGACCGTGCTAACCCGGTCCGACTCCTCCCCCCCCGAGTCGGCCGTGGGGACGACCCCCGCTCTCCCCCCCGGCGGGGGTCGTCGCATGTCCGGGTGGGTTTTTCCCTTCATCGTGCGGCGTGGGCGCCGGGTCCGGGCGGCTGCGGCCGTCCCTTTCGCATGCCCATGATTCGTCACTCACCGTAGTCATCGGACTGCTCTGCGGGAGCCGTACAGGGGATGGTGCGGGGGCGCCCGGGGCTCACCGGTATGGGTGATGGCGATATTCACAGGGATCTGGTTGTCCACAGTTATCGACCAAGATCCACATTATTTCCGCGCTCGTCTCATCGTGATTCCCACGCGCCTCGCTCGGGGCGAGTTCCTGGACGGTTCCGTTTGCGGTGCGCGTATGGCCGGTTTCTGTCGGCCGCTCATATGGGCGGTCCGATCGCCGGTTCTTCATCCGTCGCAATCGCAGGCCTGCCGAGACCCGTGAGCGAGACGGACAGAACGCTGAGAGCCCCGACGGCTCAGACAGCCCAGACTGTGAAGGGGGACATCCGTCATGGCCGGATCCACCACATCCGAACAGCCGTCCGCCACCGGTGGCCGACCGGGCCGACCGCTGATCGTCACCGAGGACCCCGAGCTCCTCGACGATCTGCTCCGGCTGTGCGCGGCGGCGGGAGCGACACCCGAGGTCCGGCACGGCCCGCCCGAGCGCGGCGGCGGCTGGGAGGCGGCGCCACTCGTGCTGGTCGGCGACGACGCCGCGCGGCGGCTGCGCGGCACCCCACGCAGCGGCGGCGTGGTGCTGGTCGGGCGGGATCAGGACGACCCCGGCGTGTGGCGGCGCGCCGTGGAGATCGGTGCCGACCACGTCCTGATGCTGCCGGACGGCGAGCAGTGGCTGGTCGACCGCATCGCGGACGTCGCCGAGGGCGTCGGCCGGCCCGCGCTCACCGTCGGCGTCATCGGCGGCCGGGGCGGCGCCGGGGCCTCCACGCTCGCGTGCGCCCTCGCCGTCACCTCCGCGCGGGAGGGCCTGCGCACCCTGCTCGTGGACGCCGACCCGCTCGGCGGCGGACTCGACATCCTGCTCGGCGGCGAGACCGCCGACGGACTGCGCTGGCCCGCCTTCGCCGCATCGCGCGGCCGGGTCGGCAGCGGCGCCCTGGAGGAGTCACTGCCCGAGCTGCACGCGCTGCGGGTGCTCAGCTGGGACCGCGGCGACTGCCTCGCCATCGCCCCGCAGGCCGTACGGGCGGTGCTCGCCGCCGCCCGGCGACGGGGTGGCACGGTCGTCGTCGACCTGCCCCGCCGGATCGACGACGGCGTCGCCGAAATCCTCGCCCAGCTGGACCTCGGCATCCTCGTCGTCCCCGCCGAACTGCGTGCCGTCGCGGCGGCCGGGCGGGTGGCCTCCGCCGTCGGCATGGTGCTGCGCGATCTGCGCGTCGCCGTGCGCGGGCCGTACGCCCCGGGCCTGGACGACCACGAGGTGGCCCGGCTGCTCGGGCTGCCCCTGGCCGGAGAACTGCCCGTGGAGTCCGGGCTGTCACGCGTGGCCGACGGCAAGGAGCCGCCCGGCGCGGGCGGTCGCGGGCCGCTCGCGCGGTTCTGCAAGGACTTCTGGGAGCGGGCGCTGGTCGAGGCGGGAGCGGCATGAACGGGGGACACGCCGTGGCGCCGCGTCGTTCCGCGCCGAGCCGTCCCACAGCGCGTCGTTCCGCGTCGCGCCTGTCCTCGCCGGGACTTCCCGTGCCGAGCCTGTCCTCGCCGGAGCCTTCCTCGCCGGGCCTCTCCGTGCCGTTGCTGGACGGCGTGCGGCAGTGGCTGGCCGAGCACGGGGCCGAGCCCACACCCGCGCGGGTGGCGCAGGCGCTGCGCGAGCAGGGACGGGTGCTCGGTGACGCCGAAGTCCTCGGGACCGCCGAGCGGCTGCGCTCCGAGCTGGTCGGCAGCGGCCCGCTGGAGCCGCTGCTCGCCGACCCGGCCGTGACCGACGTCCTGGTCTCGGCACCGGACCGGGTGTGGGTGGACCGGGGCGGCGGCCTGGAGCTGACGTCCGTGGCGTTCGCGGACGCGGGCGCCGTACGACGGCTCGCGCAGCGCCTGGCCGCCGTGGCCGGTCGGCGGCTCGACGACGCCCGGCCCTGGGTCGACGCCCGGCTGCCCGACGGCACCCGGCTGCACGCGGTGCTGCCGCCGGTGGCGGTCGCCTGCACCTGCCTGGCGCTGCGGGTGGTCAGGCCGAGCGCGTTCACGCTCGACGAACTGGTCACGGCGGGCACCGTGCCACCGGGCGGGGACCGGGTGCTGCGCGCCCTGCTGCGGGCCCGGCTGTCCTTCCTGATCAGCGGCGGCACCGGCAGCGGCAAGACGACCCTGCTCAGCGCCCTGCTCGGGCTGGTCGGGCCGGGGGAGCGGATCGTGCTCGCCGAGGACTCAGCGGAGCTGCGGCCGGACCATCCGCACGTCGTCCGGCTCGAGACCAGACCCGCCAACCAGGAGGGCGCGGGCCTGGTCACCCTGGAGGACCTGGTGCGCCAGGCGCTGCGGATGCGGCCCGACCGGCTGGTCGTCGGCGAGGTGCGCGGGGCCGAGGTGGTCCATCTGCTGGCCGCGTTGAACACCGGCCACGAAGGCGGCTGCGGCACCGTGCACGCCAACGCCGCCGCCGATGTGCCGGCCCGGCTGGAGGCGCTGGGCACCGCCGCCGGGCTCGACCGGGCCGCGCTGCACAGCCAGCTCGCGGCAGCCCTGTCGGTCGTGCTGCACCTGGTGCGCGACCGGTCCGGGCGGCGCCGCATCGCCGAGGTGCGGGTGCTGGAGCGGGACCCGACCGGGCTGGTGCGGACGGTCCCGGCGCTGCGGTGGGGCGCGCGGGGGTTCGTGCGCGAGCGGGGCTGGGAGCGGCTGCGGGACCTGCTGGGCGACGAGTGGAGCGACGAGGGGACCGAGGGAGCGCGACATGGGTGAGACAGCGGTGGGCGGGACGGCGATGAGCGCTGCGGTGCTGTGCGCCGGAGCCGCGGCCTGGACGATGGGCGGCCCGCACTACGGGGCGCGCCGGGCACGGCTGCTGCTCGCGGGCGGCGGGTCCGTGGGCACCGGACCACCGGTGCCGAGGCGGTGGGCGGACCGGGGGCGGCGGCTGCGCGGTCGGCTGCGAGCCGAGTGGTGGGCGGTGGCCGCCGGTCTGCTGCTCGCCGTGCTCGGCTCGTCACCGCTGCCGGCCGTCGCGGGGGCGGCCGGAGTGCCGCTGCTGCGCCGCGCGCGGCTGGCCAGGGAGTCGCGGCTCGCCCGGGAACGCCGGGGCGACGCGGTGATCGCACTGTGCGCGGCACTCGCCGGGGAGGTGCGGGCCGGGCGGCAGCCCGGCGAGGCGCTGCTGCGGGCCGCGCACGACACCGGAGGGCTCGCCGGCGCCCAGCCGGCGGTGCTGGCGGCGGCCCGCTTCGGCGGTGAGGTCCCGGGGGCGCTCGCGGCGGCGGCCCGGCAACCCGGGGCCGACGGACTGCTCGGGCTCGCCGCGTGCTGGCGGGTCGCCGTGGACCACGGCGCGGGTCTCGCGGCCGGACTCGACCGGCTGGAAGCGGCCCTGCGCGCCGAACGCGACCAGCGCGCCGACCTGCGCGCCCAGCTGTCCGGCGCCCGCGCCACCGCCGGGATGCTCGCCGCGCTCCCGGCGCTGGGCCTCCTCCTGGGCACCGCTCTCGGTGCCGACCCCCTGCACGTACTGCTGCACACCGGGCCGGGCCTGACCTGCCTGGCGCTCGGCGGAGTGCTGGAGGCGGCGGGGCTGTGGTGGGTGCTGCGGATCGTCCGGGGCGCGGAGGAGGCGACATGAGCCTGGCGCAGGAGGCGGGCGTGAGCGCGGACGCCGTCCACAGCCTGGGGATGCTGCTCGGGGCGGTGCCGGCGCTCGGCTGGCTGGCGCACCGGGTCACGGCGGCGCGGCGGCGGCGCCGGGTACGGCGGCGGCTCGCGGTCCTGCTGGCACACGAGCAGCGGCCCGTGAGACCGCGTGTGGACCTGCCGGGTGTGGCGCGGGGCCT
This sequence comes from Streptomyces glaucescens, assembly GCF_002154375.1. GTDB lineage: Bacteria > Actinomycetota > Actinomycetes > Streptomycetales > Streptomycetaceae > Streptomyces > Streptomyces glaucescens. The sequence continues at coordinate 38,802 of NZ_MUND01000196.1, forward strand.
GCTGCCCGAGCTGGCCGTTGCGGGTGCCGGGTGGGCGCTGCTCGACGGCGTTCCCGGGGTGGTGGCGGGAGTGCTGGCGGCCGTGGCGTTGCGGCGGTGGCGCAGGCGGCAGCGGGGGACGGTGGCCGGTGCGGTGCCCGCCACCCGGGCCGCCACCCGGCAACTCCCCCTCGCCGCCGACCTGGTGGCCGCCTGCGTCGCCGCCGGTGCCGCCCCGGTGACGGCCGCGCAGGCCGTGGGGGAGGCGCTCGGCGGGCCCGTGGGGCAGGCGCTGGCACGGGGCGCGGCGGAGGTCCGCCTGGGTGGCGAACCGGGGGAGGCCTGGCGGGCGTTGGGCGCGATCCCGGGTGCCGAGGGGCTGGCGAGGCTGCTGGAACGGGCCGGTGTGTCGGGCCTGCCCGCCGCCGGACCGGCCGCCCGGCTCGCGGCCGACGCCCGCGCCGGCTGGGCGCGCGCCGCGACGGTGCGGGCCCGGCGGGCGGCGGTCCTGGTGACGGCGCCGGTGGGGCTGTGCTTCCTGCCCGCGTTCCTCGTGATCGGCGTACTGCCCGTGGTGATCGGGATGGCGGGCGAGGTGATGGGCGGGGGTGGTGGCTGAGCGGCGGTGGCGAGCGGCGATGAGCGGCGGTGAGCAGGGCCGATGAACGGCGGTGGCCAGGGCCGAGGAGGACGAACCGGACGAGCACGAAGCGGATGAGCACGAGCGGGACGAGCACGAACCGGACAAGCAAGCGCCGGACGAGCGCGACCGGACGAACACGAGCGGACGAACACGAGCGGGACGAGCACGAGGACGAGTGAGGAGAGCGGGATGAGCAAGGTGGTACGGGCGCGGATGCGGGCCCTGGTGGGCGCACTGCGCGGACTGTGTGGCGGGCGGAAGGATGCCGGAATGGTCACCTCCGAGTACGCGGTGGGGATCGTCGCGGCGGCGGGTTTCGCACTGGTGCTGTACAAGGTGGTGACCAGCGGACAGGTCAGTGCGGAGCTGCACAGCATCGTGAAGCGGGCCCTCGATGCCGGGATGTGAGCGGCGGCGGCCGTGGCGGGACGACGGGTTCGTGACGGCGGAGTCCGCCGTGGTGCTGCCCGTGCTGGTGGCGGTCGCGATGGCGCTGGTGTGGGGGCTGCTGGTGGTGGCCGCGCAGATCCAGTGCGTGGACGCGGCCCGCACCGGCGCCCGCGCGGCGGCCCGCCAGGACCCCGCCGACGCGGTCGCCGCACTGGCCCGTGAGGCGGCTCCACGCGGGGCGAAGGTCACGGTGGCCAGGGAGGGGGACCGGGTCAGGGTCGTGGTGACCGTCGCGCCTCCGGTGCTGGGGGATCTGGCGTTCGAGGTACGCGAGGAGGCGGTGGCGTCCGTGGAGGGCGCGTCGGTGGACGGGGTGTCGCCGTGAGGGCGGTGATGCGCCGCACTCAGGGGAGAGGTGCCGATCGGGGATCGGCCACCGTGTGGAGCGTCGGGGCGATCGCCGCGCTGTGTGTGGTGTTCGGTGTGGTGCTCGCCCTGGGCCAGGCGGTCGTGGCCCGGCACCGCGCGGCAGGCGGCGCGGACCTCGCGGCGCTCGCGGCGGCGGACCACTGGGCGCGCGGCACCGGAGAGGCCTGCGCCCGGGCGGACCGGGTGGCGCGGGCGCAGGGCACACGGCTCGTACGGTGCGCGGTCGTCGGGGAGGTCGCGGACGTGTCGGTGGCGGCGGGTACGGAGCCGTTCACGGCGGAGGTCAGGGCCCGGGCGGGCCCTGCGGGGGCGGCCCCCACCCTCCCGTCACCGCCTCTCCCGCAGACACCGCCGAGGGGCATGAGCCCTCCGCCACCGGAGGGGAGTGTGCCGGGTCCCCCGCCACCGGAGGGTGGGGCACCGGCCCTTCCACTCCCGGAGGGAGGCGCATCGGGTCCTCCGGGCCAGAGGCCGAGCGCGCCGGGCTCCTTGCGCAGCCCGTAGGCACCGCCGGCGCTCGGGGTGTCACGGCGCGCGACCCCGCCCCCTCCCCGCTACGGTCGCGCGGCGCAGTCCTCCGTCCCTGCGGGCTGCGGAGCCGGCGGGAAACCCGGCAACCGCTGCGGACCGTGTCGGTTCCAGCACCCCGGGTGGGCGGTGGCTACGCCCCCTCCGCCCCCGGTGGCTTCTCCGCGGGGGCGCCCCGCAGGAGGACGGTGAGGAGCCGGACCGCGCCCCGCTTGTGCAGGGGGTCGTTGCCGTTGCCGCACTTGGGGGACTGGATGCAGGAGGGGCAGCCGGCATCGCACTCGCAGGAGGCGATGGCCTGGCGGGTGGCGGTGAGCCAGGCGCGTGCCGTGTGGAAGGCGCGCTCGGCGAAGCCCGCGCCGCCGGGGTGGCCGTCGTAGACGAAGACGGTCGGCAGGAGGGTGTCGGGGTGCAGCGGGATGGAGACGCCGCCGATGTCCCAGCGGTCGCAGGTCGCGAAGAGCGGCAGCATGCCGATCGACGCGTGCTCGGCGGCGTGCAGGGCCCCGCCCAGGATCTCGGGGTTGATGCGGGCCTCGTCGAGCTGGTCCTCGGTGACCGTCCACCACACCGCGCGGGTGCGCAGCGTACGAGGGGGGAGGTCGAGTTTCGTCTCGCCCAGGACCTCGCCGGTGATCAGGCGCCGGCGGAGGAAGGAGACCACCTGGTTGGTGACTTCGACGGAGCCGTAGCAGAGGCGGCCCTCGCCCCAGGGGATCTCGGTGTCGGTTTCCAGGACGGAGATGGAGGTGGTGTCGCGGGCGACGGTGGAGTACGGCGGATTGGCCTCCTCGACGAGGGCGACCGAGTCGTCCAGGTCGAGGGAGCGGACCAGGTAGGTGCGGCCCTGGTGGAGGTGGACGGCGCCCTCGTGGACGGAGGCGTGCGCGGCGCCCTCGTCGACCGTGCCGAGCAGCCGACCGGTGCCGGACTCGACGATCTGGACCGGCCGCCCGCCCTCGCCGCGGATGTCGGTGAGGTCGGCGGCCCGCTCCCGGCGGGTCCAGTGCCAGGCCCTGGTGCGGCGGCGCAGCAGTTTCGCGGCCTCCAGCTGTGGCAGCAGGTCCGCTGCCTGGGGCCCGAACAGCTCCAGGTCGTCGTCGGTGAGCGGCAGTTCCGCGGCGGCGGCGCACAGGTGCGGGGCGAGGACGTAGGGGTTGTCGGGGTCGAGGACGGTGGATTCCACCGGCTGGTCGAACAGGGCCTCGGGGTGGTGGACGAGGAAGGTGTCCAGCGGGTCGTCGCGGGCGACCAGGACGGCCAGGGCCCCCTGCCCGGAGCGGCCCGCGCGGCCGGCCTGCTGCCACAGGGACGCGCGCGTGCCCGGGTAGCCGGCGATCACGACCGCGTCCAGGCCGGAGACGTCCACGCCGAGTTCCAGGGCCGTGGTGGCGGCGAGGCCGAGGAGCTCGCCGGAGTGCAGGGCGCGTTCCAGGGCACGGCGCTCCTCCGGGAGGTAGCCGCCCCGGTAGGCCGCGATCCGCCGCACCAGCGATCGGTCGATCTCGCCGAGCCGTTCCTGGGCGATGACGGCGATCAGTTCGGCGCCGCGCCGGGAGCGGACGAAGGCGACCGAGCGCACGCCTTGGAGGGTGAGGTCGGTGAGCAGGTCGGCGGTCTCGGCGGTGGCGGTGCGGCGGACCGGGGCGCCCTTCTCGCCCTGCATCTCGGTGAGCGGGGGCTCCCACAGCGCGAACACCAGTTCGCCGCGCGGGGAGGCGTCGTCGGCGACCTCCACCACGGGCAGGCCGGTGAGCCGGCGCGCGGCGACGGCGGGCTCGGCGGAGGTGGCGGAGGCCAGCAGGAAGACGGGGTCGGCGCCGTAGCGGGCGCACAGGCGGCGCAGCCGGCGCAGCACCTGGGCGACGTGGGAGCCGAAGACGCCCCGGTAGGTGTGGCACTCGTCGATCACGACGTACTTGAGCGACTTGAGGAAGGAGGACCAGCGCGGGTGGGACGGCAATATGCCGCGGTGCAGCATGTCGGGGTTGGTGAGGACGTAGGTGGCGTACTGGCGGATCCACTCGCGTTCCTCGAACGGAGTATCGCCGTCGTACACGGCCGGCCGAACGGCGTGCCCCAGATGTTGTGAAAGTTCCTTCACCGATCGGCACTGATCTGCCGCGAGTGCCTTGGTGGGGGCCAGGTAGAGGGCGGTGGAGCCACGGCCGTTCGGGGCCTCGGAGCCGTCCAGGAGGGCGGAGAAGACGGGGACCAGATAGGCCAGGGACTTGCCGGAGGCGGTGCCGGTGGCGACCACCACGGAGTCGCCGTCCAGGGCGTGCTCGGCTGCGCGCGCCTGGTGGGCCCAGGGGTGCTCGATGCCCGCGGCCCGGATTGCGGCGACGACCTCCGGACGGATCCGGTCCGGCCAGACGGCATGGCGACCCGCACGCGGGGGCAAGTGCTCCGTATGAGTGATGCGCGAAGCCCGGCTCGGCCCGGAGGCGAGCCGGTCCAGGACCGTGCCCGGCGCGAGGCGGGACACGGGGTCAGCCGGGGATCGATCGGATCGGTGATTCTTGGCCATCGGCACCGAGTGTGTCACTGGCGTGACGGACAATGGGACCAAGGCGTCGTGCACGCCTGCCGGTAAGTGATTGAATGCCATCGCGGCTGGCGAACCGTCATGGGGGCTGAAAGCCGAGATGCCCCGAGGACGACCGCTCGATAGCAAGGTGCTGGAGGATCCGTGGACCTGTCCCTGTCGACCGAGACCGTGGGCGATCGCACGATCGTCAGGGTCGGTGGCGAAATCGACGTATATACCGCGCCCAAGCTGCGCGAGCAGCTGGTCGAGCTGGTGAACGACGGCAGTTTCCACCTCGTCGTCGACATGGAGGGCGTGGACTTCCTCGACTCCACCGGGCTCGGCGTGCTGGTCGGCGGCCTGAAGCGTGTGCGTGCCCATGAGGGCTCGCTGCGCCTGGTCTGCAACCAGGAGCGCATTCTGAAGATCTTCCGCATCACCGGTCTCACCAAGGTGTTCCCGATCCACACCTCGGTCGAGGACGCGGTGGCGGCGACCGACTGACCCACGGTCCGGGCCGTGGCCCGGATCGCAGAGTGGAAGGAAGGGGGTCCGGGCTCGCGGCGGCCCGGGCCTTCCGACAGCACGCCCGTAGCTCCGAGGGGGATGCATGGCCACCGTTGAGCTCCGCTTCAGTGCGGTCCCCGGACACGTCAGGACCGCCCGGCTGGTGGCCGCTTCCGTCGCCCGTAAGGCCGGAGTGGACGAGGCCGTCCTCGACGAAGTCCGGCTGGCCGTCGGCGAGGCCTGCTCCCGTGCAGTCGGACTGCACCAGAACAGCGGGATCACCGCGCCGGTGCGGGTGCTGCTGATCGAGGACGAGAAGCAGTTCTCCATCGAGGTCGGCGACGAGGCCCCGCATCAGGTGCACGACGGGTCTCCCGGCGCGTCCGAGGACGCCGACGTGGAGGTCGAGGAGGACGAGATGGGCCTCGCGGTCATCAGTGGCCTCGTCGACGATGTGAAGGTCAGCACGGGCGCGGACGGCGGTTCGATCCGGATGACCTGGCCGACCACAACCCCGCCGGCCGCGGTGCTCCCCTGACGCGCACCGCTCGCACGACACCGAGGGCCCTGCTCAGCAGGGCCCTCGTTCTTTTTCCCGTCCGCAGGCCGATGCCGGGCCCCTCGCGGAATTCGTGAAAGAATTCACGATCAATTCCGATCACCGGCGACCCCCATGGTTCACCCGAATGGCCCAGAATGCTTTCGGGGCATTACTCGGAGTGCGCCGGGGTGTACGGATTCCGTTTCCCGCGTACTGTTTTGATCCGGAACAGATCTCTAGAATCCGTCCACATCTTGAGCTCAGCCCAAGCGTCAAGGAGGACGAATGGCGGGGCTTTCTTCTCCAGATCAGCTCGATCAGCTGGATCACTCCACAGCCCTCGCGGCAGCGGTGCTCACCGATGGCAACCGAGCCATGGTGGTGGTCATCGGAGCCGTGGCACTGGCTGCACTTCTGGTCGCCGGTGTGCTGGTGCGTCAGGTGCTCGCGGCCGGCGAGGGCACCGACAGCATGAAGAAGATCGCGGCTGCGGTGCAGGAGGGCGCGAACGCCTATCTGGCCCGGCAGTTGCGCACACTCGGCGTATTCGCGGTCGTCGTGTTCTTCCTGCTCATGCTGCTGCCCGCGGACGACTGGAATCAGCGTGCCGGACGATCGGTGTTCTTCTTGATCGGCGCGGCGTTCTCGGCGGCCACCGGTTATATCGGCATGTGGCTCGCCGTGCGCAGCAATGTGCGGGTCGCCGCGGCGGCCCGCGAGGCGACTCCCGCGCCGGGTGAGCCGGAAAAGGATCTCACCGCCGTCTCGCACAAAGCGATGAAGATCGCTTTTCGTACGGGCGGTGTGGTCGGCATGTTCACGGTGGGGCTCGGTCTGCTGGGCGCCTCCTGCGTGGTGCTGGTGTACGCGGCCGACGCGCCGAAGGTGCTGGAGGGCTTCGGCCTCGGTGCCGCGCTGATCGCGATGTTCATGCGGGTCGGCGGCGGCATCTTCACCAAGGCCGCCGACGTCGGCGCCGACCTGGTCGGCAAGGTCGAGCAGGGCATTCCGGAGGACGATCCGCGCAATGCCGCGACCATCGCCGACAACGTGGGCGACAACGTCGGCGACTGCGCGGGCATGGCGGCCGACCTCTTCGAGTCGTACGCCGTCACCCTGGTGGCCGCACTGATCCTGGGCACCGCGGCGTTCGGCGACGCGGGGCTGGCGTTCCCCCTGCTCGTCCCGGCCATCGGCGTGCTCACCGCGATGATCGGCATCTTCGCGGTGGCCCCGCGGCGCGCCGACCGCAGCGGGATGAGCGCGATCAACCGCGGCTTCTTCATCTCCGCGGTGATCTCGCTGGCGCTGGTGGCGATCGCGGTCTTCGCCTATCTGCCGGGGAAGTACTCCGAGCTGGACGGGGTCACCGACGAGGCGATCCTGGGCAAGAGCGGCGACCCGCGGATCCTCGCGCTGGTCGCGGTGGCGATCGGTATCGTGCTCGCCGCCGTCATCCAGCAGCTCACCGGCTACTTCACCGAGACCAGCCGCCGCCCCGTGCGCGACATCGGCAGGTCCTCGCTCACCGGCCCCGCCACCGTCGTCCTCGCCGGGATCTCGGTGGGCCTCGAATCGGCGGTCTACACCGCCCTGTTGATCGGCCTCGGGGTCTACGGGGCCTTCCTGCTCGGCGGTACGTCGATCATGCTGGCGCTGTTCGCGGTGGCGCTGGCGGGCACCGGGCTGCTCACCACGGTCGGTGTGATCGTGGCGATGGACACCTTCGGGCCGGTCTCCGACAACGCGCAGGGCATCGCCGAGATGTCCGGCGACGTGGAGGGCGCGGGCGCGCAGGTGCTCACCAACCTGGACGCCGTCGGCAACACCACCAAGGCGATCACCAAGGGCATCGCCATCGCCACCGCCGTGCTCGCCGCGGCGGCGCTCTTCGGGTCGTACCGGGACGCCATCACCACCGGCGCGCGCGACGTCGGGGAGAAGCTGACCGGGGAGGGCGCTCCGCTGACCCTGGCGATGGACATCTCGCAGCCCAACAACCTGGTCGGCCTGATCGCGGGCGCGGCAGTCGTCTTCCTCTTCTCCGGACTGGCCATCAACGCCGTCTCACGGTCGGCAGGTGCGGTGGTGTTCGAGGTGCGGCGGCAGTTCCGCGAGCATCCCGGGATCATGGACTACACCGAGAAACCGGAGTACGGGAAGGTCGTCGACATCTGCACCAAGGACGCGCTGCGGGAACTGGCCACACCGGGTCTGCTCGCGGTGATGGCGCCGATCTTCGTCGGGTTCACGCTGGGCGTCGGCGCGCTCGGCGCCTACCTCGCGGGCGCGATCGGCACGGGCACCCTGATGGCGGTGTTCCTCGCCAACTCCGGCGGCGCCTGGGACAACGCCAAGAAGCTGGTGGAGGACGGCCACCACGGCGGCAAGGGCAGCGACGCGCACGCCGCGACGGTGATCGGCGACACGGTCGGCGACCCGTTCAAGGACACCGCTGGTCCGGCGATCAACCCGCTGCTGAAGGTGATGAACCTGGTGGCGCTGCTGATCGCGCCGGCGATCATCCAGTTCTCGTACGGCACCGACGAGAACGTGGGAGTACGGGTGCTGATCGCCGTGTTCGCGTTCCTGGTGATCGTGGGGGCGGTGTACGTCTCCAAGCGCCGCGGGATCGCGATGGGCGACGAGGACGATTCCGAGCCGGGCTCCACGGGCTCCAAGTCGCCGGACACGGCGGCGGTTTCGTAGGGGACCGGTAACCGCACGTCCCAAGGGGCGGGCGAGTGGCGCGCGTTGACGCGTCACCCGCCCGCCCCGCGCCGTGCGCGCCGATGACGGCCGCCGCGGATGACGGTCGACATGGATGACGGTCGACACGGACGATGGTGGCCACGGATGGCGGTCGACACGGACGATGGTCGCCGCGGGCGGCGGCCGGCCCGGTCGTGAGCCTTCTCTCCCGCGGGGCAAAGCGCGACAAAGATGCGTGTACGGAACATTCGGTGTGTGGAGGTCGCGCGTGTGGCGTGTATGTTCCGGGGCCGAGAGCCATGGAAGGGACCCATCCGGTGAACAAGAAGCTCGCGGCCGCACTGTCCGGCGGTGCGGTACTGGTACTGGCGCTGTCGGGATGCACCGGCGACGACGGCAACGAGGAGCTCGACGCCTGGGCCAAGCAGGTCTGCGACGAGCTCCAGGTGCAGGCCAGGACGATCAAGGCCGCCAACGCCGCGATCCAGAAGGAGACCTCGGACAGCAGCTCGCCGGCCGAGGTCCAGAAGGCCGACTCCCAGGCGTTCCAGGACATCGCCGAGGCCTACAAGGCGATCGGGACCGCCATCACCAAGGCCGGCCCGCCGAACGTCGAGGAGGGCGAGAAGAAGCAGCGCGACGCGGTCAAGGAGCTGAACACCATCTCGGCCTCCTACACCTCCCTGCAGAAGCAGGTCGACGCGCTCGACACCAAGGACCAGGGCAAGTTCGCCGCCGGCCTCAAGGACATCGCCGCCGAGATGAAGAAGCTCGGCAAGACCGGCAGCGACGCGCTGAAGACGCTGGAGGAGGGCGAGGTCGGCCAGGCGATGGCCGAACAGGAGAGCTGCAAGTCGGCCTCCGCGTCGGCGTCGCCGTCGGTGACGCAGGGCTGAACGGCGGGCGAGCGGGCCGAGGCCCGCACGCGCGCGTGCGTTGTCGGCGGGAGCCGACACAATGGGGTGGTGAGCAACGCCAGCCTCTCCTCGCCGTCCCCCCTGCCCGCCACCGACCGCCCCGAGGTCGCCGCCCGGCTGCGGGAGGCCCTGCTCGGGGCCTCCTTCACCGCCGACGGACTGCTCGACCTGCTCGGCGCCTCCGCGTACGCGGCGCTGGCCCGCAGCGAGACCGTGCCCGCACTCCGCGCCACCCGCGGGGACACCCCGCTGGAGCTGCTCGTCCGGCTGTTCCTGCTGCAGCAGCCCGTGCCGCACGCGCGCGTGGCGGACGTGCTGCCCGTAGAGGAGTGCCTGGAGAGCGGCTGGCTGGTGCGGGCCGGCCAGGACGGGCTGGCGGCCACCGTGGACGTCCGGCCGTACGGCGGGCCCGGCGGCGAGGACTGGTTCATCGTCTCCGACCTGGGCTGCGCGGTCGGCGGCGCCGGGGGCATCGGACGCCGCGACGAGGGGGTCGTGCTCGGTGTCGGCGGCGCCTCGACGACGCTGGCCGGCATCACCGTGCGCACCCCCGTCGCCGCCGCCCTCGACCTGGGCACCGGCTCCGGCGTCCAGGCGCTGCACGCCGCCCGGCACGCCACCCGGGTGACCGCGACCGATGTCAACCCGCGCGCGCTGCACATCACCGCGCTCACCCTCGCCCTGTCCGGCGCGCCCGCCGCGGATCTGCGGGAGGGCTCGCTGTTCGAGCCGGTCGAGGAGGACGAGACGTACGACCTCATCGTCTCCAACCCGCCCTTCGTGATCTCGCCGGGCGCCCGGCTGACCTATCGGGACGGCGGCATGAGCGGGGACGATCTGTGCCGCACGCTCGTTCAGCAGGCGGGGGAGCGGCTGAACGAGGGCGGGTTCGCGCAGTTCCTCGCCAACTGGCAGCACGTCGAGGGGGAGGACTGGCAGGACCGCCTGCGGTCGTGGGTGCCGCGCGGATGCGACGCCTGGATCGTGCAGCGCGAGGTGCAGGACATCACCCAGTACGCCGAGCTGTGGCTGCGCGACGCGGGCGACCACCGCGGCGACCCGGCCGAGTACCAGGCGCGGTACGACGCCTGGTTGGACGAGTTCGAGGCCCGCAAGGTGAGGGGCGTGGGCTTCGGCTGGATCACCCTGCGCCGGACGGCCTCCGCCGAGCCGTCCATCACGGTCGAGGAATGGCCGCACCCGGTCGAGCAGCCGCTCGGCGAGACGGTCCGGGCGCACTTCGCCCGCCTGGACTACCTCCGCGCGCACGACGACGCGGCCCTGCTGGAGGAGCGCTTCCGGCTCGCCGCCGAGGTCGTCCAGGAGCAGGTCGGGCTGCCCGGCGCCGAGGACCCCGAGCACGTCGTGCTCCGCCAGAACCGCGGCATGCGCCGGGCCACCAAGGTCGACACGGTCGGTGCGGGCTTCGCGGGCGTGTGCGACGGCTCGCTGACCGCCGGGCGGATCCTGGACGCGATCGCCCAACTCGTCGGCGAGGACCCGATTCTGCTGCGCGACCGTACGCCCGCCCAGATCCGGCTGCTGGTGGAGCAGGGCTTCCTCGAACCGGCGTGAGCCCGTCGCCCCGCCGTCACTCATGAGACAGCTGTGCCTTCTCGGGCTCATGTGTCCCCCTTGACGGGATTGCTTCGGGAAAGAGCTCTTGTCGGTGATGGTGCGAAGCTACCTTCAAGGGGACGAACAGCCACGCGGCCGGGGAGGCGCGTTGTCCCGGGAGAGGTGTGATGGCGGGGGAGACGCCGGATCAGGGCGCCGGCAGGGTCATCAACGGGCGGTACCGGCTGCGTCGCACGCTCGGCGCGGGCGGCATGGGCCGGGTGTGGCTCGCTCACGATGAGAAACTGACCTGCGACGTCGCACTGAAGGAGATCGCGCTGCCGGACGGGGTGGCGGACCCGGAGCGAACGGCGCAGCGGGTCGCGCGGGCGCGCAGCGAGGCCCGGCACGCGGCACGGCTGCGCGGGCATCCGCACGTGGCCACCGTGCACGACGTGGTGATGCACGAGGGACTGCCGTGGATCGTCATGGAGTACGTGCCGGACGCGGTCGACCTCCAGGCGGTGATCCGGCGGTCCGGCCCGCTGCCACCCACGCAGGTGGCCCGCATCGGCCTTGCCGTGCTGGACGCGCTCACCGCCGGGCACCGCGTCGGCATCCTGCACCGGGACGTGAAACCGGCCAACATCCTGTTGGCACCGGACGCTACCGGCGATCCCCACGCGCGCGTGCTGCTCACCGACTACGGCATCGCCCTCCGGCCCGGGTCCCACGAACCCCGGCTCACCGCCACCGCCGGCATCCTCGGCACGCCCGGCTATCTGGCGCCGGAGCGGGCGCGCGGCGAGCCGCCCACCCCGGCCGCCGACCTGTTCTCCCTCGGCGCCACGCTGTACTGCGCGGTGGAGGGCCGCGGCCCCTTCGACCGCAACGGCGAGTACGCCACCCTGACCGCTCTGCTGAGCGAGGAACCGCCGCCGCCCGCGCGGGCGGCGGCGG
>NZ_MUND01000197.1 GCF_002154375.1 Streptomyces glaucescens
GCCGGGGCGGCGCGCGGCGAGCCGCCGGGAGTACTCCCAGGGCGCGACCGTGTCCCCGGGACCGTGGAAGATCAGCACCGGCACCGTGAGGTCATCGGCGAACGCCGCCTCGTCGGCACGGTCGCCGAGCAGGCCGGTGCGGCCCTGCGCGGCGCGCACGGCGAGCGGCAGCAGGGCCCTCGGGGTGCGGCGGGCGGCGGCCAGGGCGCGCAGGGTGGATTCCCAGTGCAGCACCGGGGAGTCCAGCACCAGCGCGGCGATCCGGTCGCGGACGGCGGACCGGGCGGCGGCCCGCAGGGCCATGGTGGCGCCGGTGGACCAGCCGTGCAGGACGACGCGTTCGGCGCCGTGGAGGACGGCGTGGCGGATGGCGGCCTCCAGGTCGCGCCACTCGCTCTCGCCGAAGTGGTTCAGGCCGTCCGCGGGGCGCGGCGCGCCGAGGTCGCCGCGGTAGGCGGGGTCCAGGACCGGGAAGCGGTGGCGGTGCAAAAACTCCATGAGGTTCATGGGGTGCTCGCGGGTGGCGCCGAGTCCGTGCACCGTGATGACCCAGGTGTCCCGGGCGCCGGCGACGAACCAGGCGGGAAGGATGCCGAGTTCGCCGGGGACGTCCACGTCGGCGTGGTCGAGGCCGAGCGCGGAGCGCGGGTCGCCGATGTGGGCGTTCGGGGTCAGCCAGACCTTGTCGCCGGGTTCCAGGGTGCCGTGGGTGACGCGGTGCAGCCGGCGGACGACGGTGTCGACGGGGTGCGGGGCGGTGTCCAGGACGGGGCCGACCACCGCGTGCACGCCGTCTCCGGCGAGGCCGTAGGTGCCGGGGCGCAGGGAGGCGAGGTCCCTGGTGAGGGTGATGCGGCCCGCGGCCGTGGCGTGCACCGTGAGCCGGGGTTCGGTCGGCAGCGGGCGGCCCGGCGGCGCCTTGAGCGCGGCGTCGCTGGCGAACCGGCCGGCGGCCACCGCGGCGGCACCGGCGACGGTCATGGCGGTGACGGCAGCGGCCGTCGCTTTGACAGGGCGCACGGGTCCAGTGTCCGGGCGGGGACGGCGAGCGGCCAGTGGGGGGACGTGTTCCGGGTGAGGGTTTCCCCGCCGGGCGGGGCGGCGTGCGGCGCTCTCCCCGCTGCCGCCGGGCCGGGCGGCGTGCGGCTCCCGCGGCCGGGCGGGGGGAGGAGAACGGCACACGCGCCACCCCAGGTCGGCCGCGGCTCCCGGTGTCAGCCGCGCTGCCCGTACCCCTTGAGCCGCTCCGTGACGTCCGCCAGCTGGTCCGTCGACAGGAGGGACGGGGTCAGGCCGGGCACGGAGGACGCGGTGAGCCAGAGGCGGCACATCCACTCCAGCTGGGCCGTGCGGTCGTAGGCCTGGTCGAGGGTGGCGCCGTAGGTGACCGTGCCGTGGTTCTGGAGCAGGCAGCCGGAGCGGCCGTCGAGGGCGCGGAGCATGTTCTCGGCGAGGGCCTCGGTGCCGTAGGTCGCGTAGGGGGCGACCCGGACGGGTCCGCCGAGGGCGGCGGTCATGTAGTGGATCACCGGGAGTTCGGGGACGAGCGTCGAGACGGCCGTCGCGTGCACCGCGTGGGTGTGGACGACGGCGCGGGCGTCGGTGTGGCGGTAGACGGCGAGGTGCAGGGGCAGTTCGCTCGTCGGGACGAGGGTGCCGCGCACCTGGCGGCCGTCGAGGGCGACCGCGGTGAGGTCTGCGGGAGTGAGCCGGTCGTAGGGCACGCCCGACGGCGTGACCAGGACGGTGTCGCCGATCCGGACGGACACGTTGCCGGAGGTGCCGACGACCAGCCCGGCGGCGACGGTGCGCCGGGCCGTCGCGACCAGGGCCTCCCAGGCCCGGGCCGCCTCCTGGGGCACCTCGCGCACCTGCGGGTCCGCGCCGTCCGGCGGGCCCGCTCGGCCGTCGTCCCGCCGGTCCGCTCGCTGCTCAGCCATGACGCGATCCTGCCAGGCGAAGCCGTGATCGCGAACCGCCGGGGCGGGGGGACGGGCGGTCGGCCGCCACCGGGTGACGAGTATCTCGTCGGCGGGTCGGCGGACGGTCCGAGAGGTCTCGCGAAACGGCCTTCGGCGGTGCGGCGCGCGGGCTGCGCCGTCCCCGTCGGAAGGCCCTCACCGGGCCGGAGCGCCGTGGAATCGACGGGAAAAGCCCGGCCCTGCGCGAGTGACACCGTGATGCCCTTCCCAGTTCACCTTGCGTTCACCTGCGTTACCTACGTTCGACCAGCCAATGACCTCGAACGATTGCCTGGGTAAATGGAAGGCATCTCGCTGATCCTCGCGATTGTGGTGATAACCGCACTCGCGTTCGATTTCACGAACGGTTTCCACGACACCGCCAACGCGATGGCCACCACCATCTCGACCGGTGCGCTCAAGCCGAAGGTCGCGGTGGCCATGTCCGCCGTCCTCAACCTCGTCGGCGCCTTCCTCTCGGTGGAAGTCGCCAACACCATCTCCAAGGGCCTGGTCGACGAGAGCGGCATACGTCCCGAGGTCATCTTCGCGGCGCTGGTCGGCGCCATCCTGTGGAATCTGCTGACCTGGCTGGTGGGACTGCCGTCCTCCTCCTCGCACGCCCTCATGGGCGGCCTCATCGGCGCCACCATCGCCTCCGCGGGCGTCGGCGCCGTCCACGGCGACGTGCTGGTCACCAAGGTGCTGATCCCGGCGATAGCCGCCCCGCTGGTGGCGGGCATCGCCGCGATGATCGCGACCCGGCTGACCTACACCCTCGGCAAGAAGGCCGACGGCAAGGCCGCGGCCAAGGGCTACCGGGCCGGGCAGATCGCCTCCGCGGGCCTGGTCTCCCTGGCCCACGGCACCAACGACGCCCAGAAGACCATGGGCATCATCACCCTCGCCCTGGTCGCCGGCGGCACCCTCGCCCCCGACTCCGACCCGCCCACGTGGGTCATCCTCTCCGCGGGCGTCGCCATCGCCCTCGGCACCTACCTCGGCGGCTGGCGCATCATCCGCACCATGGGCAAGGGCCTCACCGACCTCCAGCCGCAGCAGGGCTTCGCCGCCCAGACCAGCGCCGCGACGGTCATCCTGGCCTCCTCCCACCTCGGCTTCTCCCTCTCCACCACGCACTCGGTCTCCGGTGCGGTGATGGGCGCGGGTCTCGGCCGCAAGGGCGGTGTGGTGCGCTGGTCCACCGCGACCCGCATGTTCGTCGCCTGGGGCCTGACCCTGCCGGCCGCCGCGCTGGTCGGCGCGCTCGCCGAATGGGTGACCAACTTCGGCGACTGGGGCACCGCGGTCGTCGCGGTCTTCCTCGTCGGTTCCAGCTTCGCGATCTGGAAGGTCTCCCGGCGCGAGGTCATCGACCACACCAACGTCAACGACGTCGACGAGACCGCCGAGCAGGAGTCGCCCGGCGTGGTGACCACCGCCATGGCCGCCGTGACGCCGCCGCCGACCGCTGCCGCGGCCGAGGAGCTGGCCGCCACCATCCCGGCCCCCGCCTCGCCCGCCAGCACGGACCCGGCGCCTTCGCAGGCCGCGGTCTGAGCCCCGCGCACCAGGTACCTAAGGAATCAGCAGCATGAAGATCGACTGGGCGGCCCTCGGCTCCGTCTTCGGCGTCAGCCTCGTGGTCACCGTGGCCCTCGTGGCCCTGTTCACCCTCGGCATCACCGGCCTGTCCCGCCGCGAGCGCGCGGCGGCGCAGGGCGGCTCGGCACCCCTCGCGGTCACCGGTGCGTACGCGTGCTTCGCGGCGTGTGCGGCGGCGGTGGCGTACGGGATCTATCTGATCGTGGCCTGAGCGGAGGACCGCTCGGGCGAGGGGCGCGTACGGGACGAGATCCCGTACGCGCCCCTCTTCGCGCGCCCGCTCACGGGGGGGCGTGTGGGGTTCTGCACACTCCCCTCTCGCAGGTCAACGGCAAGTTGACGGGTGTTCCGGCCCCGTGGTGGACTGCCGGAGCCATGTACGGCGGCAGGAGAGGAAGCCCGGTGCGAATCCGGCGCGGTCCCGCCACTGTGACCGGGGAAGAACCACCCCGGGAGCCAGGAACTCTCACCGCCGGTCTCGTCGAACCAGGGCGTGGACACCCTGAGTGAGGACATAACGCGATGCTCGGCTGCCGCCGTTCGAGGTTGAGGTTCAGCGCCACAGGTACCGCCGGCGGTACCGGGGCCCTGCCCGCTCCCGCGGCCGGCTGAGCCCGATGCGTGCCGATCGCGTCTTCGCGTACGGCGCCGCCGCCGGACTTCTCGGTGATCTGCTCCTCGGCGATCCGCGCCGCGGGCATCCGGTCGCCGCGTTCGGGCGAGCCGCGGGCGCCGTCGAACACGTGCTGTACCGCGACCACCGGGGCCGGGGCGCGCTGCACACCCTCGTGTGCGCCGGTGGCGCCGTGGCGCTGGGGGCGGCCGCCTCCCGCGTCGTACGCTCCTCCCCCGCCGCCTCCGTCGCGCTGACCGCCGCCGCCACCTGGGCCGTCG
>NZ_MUND01000198.1 GCF_002154375.1 Streptomyces glaucescens
CAGATGGTGCGCACCGGGCCGTCGTCGGCGCCGGCGGCGGCGCTGGGCGCCCTCGTGGGGGTGTCGGACGCAGGCTTCTCCTCGGGCGTCTCCTCCGGCTCGGCGGCGGCCGTCGACTCCGGGGTCCCCGACGGGCTCCCCTCCGTCGAGGGCGTCGCGGACGCCGGGGCCGTCGGCGTCGCGGCAGGTGCGGACGTGCCCTCCACCCTGGTGCCCGTGCCGTCCTCGCACGCGGTGAGGGCGAGGGCGGTGAGGGCGGCGCCCGTGGCGGCCAGCAGGCGGGTGCGACGGAAGGTGCGCATGGCTGATTCCTTCTCTTTCAGGTGGGTTGAGCCCGGCCGCTCGACCGGTCGGCGGGAGCGGCGTGCTTGGATGACTGAAGCTTGCGGGGTGTTCCGTCCCGGCTGCCAGAGCCGGCGGGCAAGGAGGGACGCTGGAACGCCCACAACGGCTTGACCTGGGGGAACGGCCTTTCCCTGGAACACCGGGACGGGACGAATAGGGGGCTGAGGAACGGTGTCGGAGGACTTCGCGGGGGACTTCGCGGCGCTGCTGCGGGAGTTGAAGGAGCGCTCGGGACTCAGTTACGGGGTGCTCGCCAAGCGGCTCCACATGAGTACGTCGACGCTGCACCGCTACTGCAACGGGGACGCCGTACCGACCGACTACGCGCCCGTGGAGCGGCTGGCGCGGCTGTGCAAGGCGTCGCCCGAGGAACTGGTCGAGCTGCACCGGCGGTGGGTGGTGGCGGACGCGGGGCGCGGGCGCAGACCCGCCGCGAGTGAGGTGCCGCCCGTGAGGCGGCGCGAGGGACCGGCCGGCGGCGGGCAGCCCGAGGGGCCGGTGGAACCGGTGACCGACGGACGGGTGGAACCGGTGACCGACGGGCCGGTGGAACCGCTGACCGCCGGGCCGGCGGAACCGGTGTCCGAGCCGAAGCCCGAGGTGATGCCCGGGAAGCCGGCGGAGCCGCTGCCCGGGCCGAAGCCCGAGGTGGTGTCCGAGCCCTCGATGCGGTCCCCCCGGCGGCGGCGTGCCGCTCTCGTCGCCGGTGCCGCAGCCGCCGTCCTCGGGGTGGTGGCGCTCGTGGTGAACCTGCCCTCCGGGGGCCCGGGTGAGGCGGACGCGGCGCGGCGCGGCCCCGTCGGCGTGGCCTCGCCGGACGGCGGGCAGCGGGCGTCCTCGATGCCGCCGACGTCCGCCCCGCCGTCCGCGTCGGGGTCACCGAAGGAGAAGCGGGAGAAGAAGGAGAAGGGCGGCTCCGGCCGCTCCGCCGGGACCGGCGCGTCCTCGCCCTCCGCGAGCGTCCGTGCCACGCCTCGTCCGAAGGACGGCGAACGCGCGACCGGCGTCCCGCTCGCCGTCACCACCCGCCCCTACACGTGGGAGACCCCCTGCTCCCAGCACTACCTGATCGACAGCCCGCCGGAGTCGGTGCCACCGCCGCCGACGGAGCAGGACGCGCCCGCCTGGGTGGCCTCGGAGAAGGCGGTGTCGGCGCGGGAGCAGCTCGTGACGCTCACCGTGCAGGGCACCGGTGACGAGACGGTGGTCGTGGAGAGCCTGCAGGTGCGGGTGGTGGGCCGGGACGCGCCGCTGCCCTGGAACGACTACACCATGGGGGTCGGCTGCGGCGGCGACGTTCCCAAGCGGCCGTTCAGCATCGCGCTGGACGCGGCCCGTCCGACGGTCGAGGCGGCGGCGGGCGGCCGGGACTTCCCGTTCACGGTGAGCGAGTCGGACGTGGAGGTCTTCCAGATCATGGCCGACGCCTCGGCGTACGACGTGCGCTGGTATCTGGAGCTGACCTGGACGAGCGGCTCACGGGGCGGCACGCTGCGCATCGGGGACGGTGACCAGCCGTTCCGCACCAGCGGCAACAACGGCCGTCCCGCGTACGACTTCCCGCTGGGCGACAACGGGTGGGGCCCGGCGGCGGACGACGGCGGCGCGTAGGCGTCGGCGTCGTATCCGGCAGGGTCCGTATCGCGGAAACCCAGGTGTAGACGGCAGCTAGTTCTCTAGGGTGCGGCCAGGAGCCGGGCCGTCGGGTGGGCCGGTGCCTGCCGACGTCCTAAGGAGCCGCACCGTGACCATCGCCGCCGAGACCGCGTCCGCCGCGTCCGCCGAACTGGCCCCCGCGCCCGTCCCGCCCCTCGCCGGGCGGGTGAGCGCGGTCGGCGGTTCGCCGGTCCGGGACATCCTGGCCGTCACCGCCCGCCCCGAGGTGATCAACTTCGCGGGCGGGCTGCCGGCACCGGAGCTGTTCGACGCGGAGGGCATCGCCGCCGCCTACCGGGACGTCCTCGCCGAGCAGCCCGCGCGGGCCCTCCAGTACTCCACCACCGAGGGCGAGCCGGCGCTGCGGGCCGCGCTCGCCGCACGGAACAACGCGCGAGGGCTGGCCACCGACCCCGACGACCTGCTCGTCACCACCGGTTCCCAGCAGGCGCTGTCCCTGCTGGCGACCGCGCTGCTGGAGCCCGGGGACACCGTCCTGGTCGAGAACCCCTGCTACCTCGCGGCACTGCAGGCGTTCGGGTTCGCGGGCGCGCGGATCCTGCCCGTGCCGGGCGACGAGGACGGGATGGACCCCGGGGCGCTGGAGGAACTGGTGGTGCGCGAGCGGCCCAAGCTGCTCTACACCGTGCCGACCTTCCAGAACCCGACCGGCCGCACCCTGCCCGCCGACCGCCGGGCCGCGATCGCCGGGGTCGCCGCCCGGCGCGGACTGTGGATCATCGAGGACGACCCCTACGGCGAGCTGCGGTTCGAGGGCGAGCGGGTGCCGTGGATCGCCTCCCACGAGGCGGCACGCGACCGGACCGTGCTGCTCGGCTCCTTCTCCAAGGTCATGGCGCCCGGACTGCGGATCGGCTGGCTGCGGGCGCCCGCCGGGCTACGGCGGGCGTGCGCGGTCGCCAAGCAGGCCGCCGACCTGCACACCCCGGGCGTCAACCAGCTCGCCGCGGCCCGCTACCTGGCCGACCGCGACCTCGACGCCCACGTGGCCCGGGTGGCCCGCGCCTACGGCGAGCGCCGCGACGCCATGCTCGCCGCCCTGCCCGCGGCCCTGCCCGAGGGCTCCGCCTGGACCCGGCCCGAGGGCGGCATGTTCGTCTGGGTGCGGCTGCCGGAGACGTACGACACGACCGCCCTGCTGCCGCGGGTCGTGCGGGAGAACGTCGCCTATGTGCCCGGCGCCCCCTTCCACGCCGGCGAGCCGGACCGCTCCACCCTGCGGCTGTGCTTCGTGACGCAGACCCCGCAGGAGATCGCGGAGGGGCTGCGGAGGCTTTCCAGGGGCCTGCGCGCCGTCTAGGCCGTGTCCGCAAAGTNNTTTGCGGACACGACCTAGCAGAAGCGCGACACGGCGTTCAGTCCCACCAGAAGAACCAGCTGCGGGCGCCCACGAGATCCTTGGCGTAGGCGCCCACGTCGCGACTGTGGGAGAAGTTGTCCGGGCAGAAGGCGAAGTGCTCGGCGGCCAGGGCCTGCGCGTCGGACTCGGTGACGGGCGGGGCGGCCACGGACACGGTGAGCGTGTCGAAGCCGAGCGCGACGACGCGTATGCCGAAGCGGTCCTCCCAGGAGCGCAGCACCGCGCACGGCCGGGCCACGTCGTTGTCGTGGTTCAGCGGTCCCGTCCAGCCGATCGCGGCCGGGACGTCGGCGGAGCGGCGGGCCGGGACGAGGGCCAGATGCGGCGTCCGGGGCCAGTCGGGCGAGCCGTCGGACAGGGTGTCGGCGAGCCGGGCGGCGGCGGCGTCCGGGGCGAGCGTGAGCGCCCCGCCGGGAGCGAGGCCGGGCCACTCCGGGCCGAACGGGTGGAGGAGGCCGAGGAGTTCGCCGTCGGGGTCCGCGTCCTCCCAGTACTCCGCGAGGACGTCCTCCGCGTCGTGGTCGCCGGGGTAGGACATCCGGGCGGGCGTCAGCTGCCAGCTCTCCGGGCCGCCCTGGCGGTCCCCCAGGTCGACGAGGACCGGCAGCAGCCCCGCGCGGGCCGCCGGGCCGCCGAGCGCGGCCCAGTGGCCGGGCGCGGCGGGGTGCTCGGCATGCCACAGCAGCGGTTCGGGCCACGGCCCGTCGTCCGTCGTGTCGAGCAGTCTGCCGGGCGGGAGCCGGAGTCCGAGGGAACGGCCGCTGGGGTCGGTCGCGAGCCGGGGCAGCGGGTTGGGGAGCATCGCCATGCCGGGGACTGTAGGTCCCGGCACTGACAACGCCCCCCGACCTGCGGGACGTTACAGGCGTTCCGGCGTCCGGATGCCCAGCAGGGCCATGCCCCGGTGCAGGGTGCGGGCCGTGAGGTCGCACAGGAACAGGCGGTTCTCGACCTGCTCGGGCGACTCCGCCTTCAGCACCGGGCACTTGTCGTAGAAGGTGGTGTAGAGGGAGGCGAGCTGGTACAGGTACGCGGCCAGCTTGTGCGGGGCGTACTCCGCCGCCGCCTCGTCCACGATCTCCGCGAACGTGTCCAGGTGCAGGCCCAGCGCGCGCTCGGCCGCGTGCAGTTCCAGCTCCGGGCGGGCGGCGGGGCGGACCTCGCCGGCCTTGCGGAGGATGGACCGGATCCGGGCGTACGCGTACTGGAGGTAGACGGAGGTGTCGCCGTTGAGCGAGACCATCTGGTCCAGGTCGAACTTGTAGTCCCGGTTCGCCGACGTCGACAGGTCCGCGTACTTCACCGCGCCGATGCCCACCTGGGCACCCCGCTCGGCGATCTCCTCCTCGGAGAGGTCCTGCGCCTTCTCCCGCACGACGGCGGAGGCGCGGTCGATCGCCTCGTCGAGGAGGTCGACCAGCCGGACCGTCTCGCCCTCACGGGTCTTGAACGGCTTGCCGTCCTTGCCGAGGACCGTGCCGAAGGCCAGCTGGAACGCCTTCACGTCGTCGTTCAGCCAGCCGGCCCGGCGGGCCGTCTCGAAGACCATCTTGAAGTGCAGGGACTGGCGCGCGTCCACGACGTAGACCAGCGAGTTCGCCTTCAGGTTGAAGACGCGGTCGCGGATCGCGGACAGGTCGGTCGCCGCGTAGCCGTAGCCGCCGTCCGACTTCTGCACGATCAGCGGGACCGGGTTGCCGTCGGGACCCTTGATGTCGTCGAAGAAGACGCACAGGGCGCCCTCCGAGCGGACCGCCACCCCCGACTCCTCCAGGAGGCGGCAGGTCTCGGCCAGCATGTCGTTGTAGCCGGACTCGCCGACGATGTCGGGGTCGCGGATCTCCATGTCCAGCTTCTCGAAGACGGAGAAGAAGTAGATCTTCGACTCGTCGACGAACTTCTGCCACATGGCGAGCGTGTGCGGGTCACCGGCCTGGAGGTCGACCACCCGGCGGCGGGCGCGGGTCTTGAACTCCTCGTCGGAGTCGAACTTCTTGCGCGCGGCCTTGTAGAGGCGGTCCAGGTTGGACATCGCCTCCTCGCCGGAGACCTCGCCGGCCTCGTGGTCCAGCTCGTGCGGGTGCTCGTCCAGGTACTGGATGAGCATGCCGAACTGGGTGCCCCAGTCGCCGATGTGGTGGCGGCGGACCACGTTCTCGCCGGTGAACTCCAGCAGCTGGACCACCGAGTCGCCGATCACCGCGGAGCGCAGGTGGCCGACGTGCATCTCCTTCGCCACGTTCGGCTGGGCGTAGTCGACGACCGTGGTGCCCGGGTTCTCCGTCCGTGGCACACCCAGGCGGCCCGTCTCGTCCGCGTACCGGGCGGCCAGGTTCTCGGTGATCGCCTTGTCGGCGATCGTGATGTTGAGGAAGCCGGGGCCGGAGACCTCGACGTCCTTGATCAGCTCGTCACCGGTGGTCACCCGGGAGACGACCTGCGTCGCCAGCTCCCGCGGGTTCGCCTTCGCCTTCTTGGCCAGCGCCAGGATGCCGTTGGCCTGGAAGTCGGCCCGGTCGCTTCGTCGCAGCAGCGGGTCGACCCCGTCCGCTTCCGGCAGGGCGGAGGCGAGGGCGTCGGCGAGGTGCTGCTGGACGGAGTCGCTGAGGGACGTGACCGAGGCCATAGGTAAGGGTGCCGTTCTCCTCGTGGGCTGGATAGACACGGTCAGTATCCCATGGGGGGTAAAGCGGTTTTCGCGGCTGCGGAACCGGGGAGCCCGCCGTGCGACGCCGGGTGCTGGCCGTACGCGGCTCGTCGCGCCCGCGCGGCGGAGCCGCACATCGATACCCGCCCGCGCGTCTGGAACAGGCGGCTGCGCCGCCGTCCCGGGGCGGTCGTGAAAAGGCGTTTTCTCGGATGCGGCACGTCCTGGGAGAATGGGTTCACCATCAAGCCTTCAGCAACAGAGGACGTGCCGATCGTGGCTCAGAGCACCGAGACCACCGACTGGGTCTCCCGTTTCGCGGATGAGGTCATCGAGGAGTCGGAGCGTCGGGCCCCGGGCAAACCGGTCGTCGTCGCGTCCGGGCTGTCCCCGTCCGGCCCCATCCACCTGGGGAACCTGCGCGAGGTCATGACCCCGCACCTGGTCGCCGACGAGATCCGGCGGCGCGGGTACCAGGTCCGGCACCTGATCTCCTGGGACGACTACGACCGCTACCGCAAGGTGCCCGCCGGGGTCACCGGTGTCGACGAGTCCTGGGCCGAGCACATCGGCAAGCCGCTGACCTCGGTCCCGGCGCCCAAGGGCTCGCCGTTCCCGAACTGGGCCGAGCACTTCAAGGCGTCCATGATCGAGGCGCTGGGCGAGCTGGGCGTCGAGTTCGACGGGATCAGCCAGACCCAGCAGTACACCTCGGGCGTGTACCGGGAGCAGATCCTGCACGCCATGAAGCACCGCGCCGACATCGACGCGATCCTCGCCCAGTACCGGACCAAGCCCAAGGCCGCCGCCAAGAAGCAGGGGCAGAAGCCGGTCGACGAGGCCGAGCTGGAGGCCGCCGAGGGCTCCGGCGCGGCGTCCGAGGACGACGGCAGCTCCGGCTCCGCCGGGTACTTCCCGTACAAGCCGTACTGCGGCAACTGCGAGAAGGACCTCACCACCGTCGCCGCCTACGACGACGCCACCACCGAGCTGACGTACGCCTGCACCGCGTGCGGCTTCTCGGAGACGGTCCGGCTCAGCGAGTTCAACCGCGGCAAGCTGGTCTGGAAGGTCGACTGGCCGATGCGCTGGGCCTACGAGGGCGTGATCTTCGAGCCGAGCGGTGTCGACCACTCCTCCCCGGGGTCGTCGTTCCAGGTCGGCGGGCAGATCGTCGGGATCTTCGGCGGCAAGCAGCCGATCGGCCCGATGTACGCCTTCGTCGGCATCTCCGGCATGGCGAAGATGTCGTCGTCCAAGGGCGGCGTGCCCACCCCGGCCGACGCGCTGCAGATCATGGAGCCGCAGCTGCTGCGCTGGCTGTACGCCCGCCGCAAGCCCAACCAGTCCTTCAAGATCGCCTTCGACCAGGAGATCCAGCGGCTCTACGACGAGTGGGACAAGCTCGACGCCAAGGTCGCCGACGGCAGCGCGCTGCCCGCCGACATCGCCGCGCACTCCCGCGCGGTGCGCACCGCCGCCGGTGAGCTGCCGCGCACGCCCCGCCCGATGCCGTACCGGACGCTCGCCTCCGTCGCCGACATCACCGCCGGCCACGAGGACCAGGCGCTGCGCATCCTCAGCGAGCTGGACCCCGACCAGCCGCTCGGCTCGCTCGACGAGGCCCGGCCCCGGTACGACAAGGCCGAGGCGTGGATCAACACCCACGTCCCCGCCGACCAGCGCACCATCGTGCGCGACGAGCCCGACCTCGACCTGCTGAAGTCCCTCGACGAGCAGGCGCAGGGCTCGCTGCGGCTGCTGCTGGACGGGCTCGCCGACCACTGGTCGCTGGACGGGCTCACCCACCTGGTCTACGGCGTGCCGAAGGTCCAGGCCGGGTTCTCCGCCGACGCCACGCCCAAGGAGCTGCCGCCGGAGATCAAGACCGCCCAGCGGTCCTTCTTCGTGCTGCTCTACCACCTGCTCGTGAGCCGGGACACCGGCCCGCGCCTGCCCACGCTGCTCCTCGCGGTGGGGCAGGAGCGGGTCCGGAGGCTGCTCGGCGAGTAAGCCGTCCCGCACGGGAGCGGGTGGACGTCCCGCACGAGAGAGGGGGCGCCCGGTGGACACCGGGCGCCCCCTCTCTCGTCGTCCGCGGGCCCTACGCGATGTGGTCCTCTTCCAGCTCCGCGTTGAAGCGCTGCTGGAAGCGGTCCGAGAGCACCTTCAGGGCGCTCGGGGACAGCTTCGTGCCGTAGGTCGCCTCGATGTTGTCACCGAGGACGCCCGGCGTGGGGAAGCTGCCGTCTATCGACTGGCGGAAGACCTGGTAGAACGCCTCCTCGTCGGGCTCCGGCGGGCCGCCGCCCTCGCCGAGCTCCCGGGTGCGGTTCGGGCCCACCGGGATCGGGAAGCTGCCGGTGTCCTCCGGGGAGGGCAGCGGTTCCGGTTCCTCCTGGTACTGGTCCTCGTACTCCTCGGCCTGCCGCTGCTCCTCGTACCACTGGGCGTAGGCGGCGTCCGGGTCGTAGTTGGGGTCGTAGCCGCCGTTGTACTGGACCGTGTGCGGGTCGCGGGCGTGCAGCCAGGGGTTCTGGTCGGGCTCGGCGTCCGGTTCCGGTTCGCGGGCGGGGTCCGTCCGCTGCGGGGCCGCGGAGACCGGCGGCGCGGCGGCGAGCTGGGGCTGCCGCGGGGCCGGCGGGAGCAGGGCCGGTTCGATGCCCGCCGCGGCCAGGCCCGCCGGGGCGGTCTCCGCGAGGGGGACGCCGTAGCGGGCCAGGCGCAGCGGCATCAAGGACTCCACCGGGGCCTTGCGGCGCCAGGCGCGGCCGAACCGGGAACGCAGCCGGGCCTGGTAGACGAGACGTTCCTGCTCCAGCTTGATGACCTGGTCGTAGGAGCGCAGCTCCCAGAGCTTCATCCGGCGCCACAGCAGGAAGGTGGGGACCGGCGAGAGCAGCCAGCGGGTGAGGCGGACGCCCTCCATGTGCTTGTCGGCCGTGATGTCGGCGATCCGGCCGATCGCGTGCCGGGCGGCCTCCACCGCGACGACGAACAGCACCGGGATCACCGCGTGCATGCCCACACCCAGCGGGTCCGGCCAGGCGGCGGCGCCGTTGAAGGCGATGGTGGCCGCGGTCAGCAGCCAGGCCGTCTGGCGCAGCAGCGGGAAGGGGATGCGGATCCAGGTGAGCAGCAGATCCAGGGCGAGCAGGACGCAGATGCCGGCGTCGATGCCGATCGGGAAGACGTAGCTGAAGTCCCCGAAGCCCTTCTTCAGGGCGAGTTCCCGGACGGCGGCGTAGGAACCGGCGAAACCGATGCCCGCGATGATCACGGCACCGGCCACGACCACGCCGATGAGTATCCGGTGCGTCCGTGTCAGCTGTATGGGCGCGGCCACCCGTACTCCCCTCCCACTGGCTGTTGTTGCGCGCAACAGAGTGGCACATGCGTCCGGGGAACGAGTGGCCGGTCCGGTGGGGGCCGCCGTTTCGTGACCCCGCGCCTCAGCTCTTCTTCGCCGGCTTCGTCGACGAAGTGCCCGACTTCGCGGGCGACTTGGAGGAGCCGGTGGCGTCGGAGGACGCGGAGGAGCCCGAGCCCGGGACCTTCGCCGACGAGCCCTTCTCGTTCGCCTCGGTCACCGCGGCGACGACCTCCTTGGCGGCCTTCTCGGCATCCTTCATCAGCTCGCCGGCGTCCGGCGTCCTGTCGCCGGCCAGACCCGCGCCGTTGTAGTCGAGGGTGAGGACCACGTTCTCGACGCGCGCGACGATCGTCTGCTGCTTGAAGGTCCCTTCCTTCTTCTTCAGGTCGTACGCCACCGCCGTCGCCTGGTCACCGGTGCCGGCCAGCGGCTCCGCCTTGGTGTTCCTGGCGCCCTCGGCCGAGCGGGCGTCGGTGACCTGCTTGTCGTAGTACTCCTGAGCCAGCTCCTCGCCCGAGCCGCGCGTCACATCGGACTCGAAGCGCAGCAGGGAGACGTTCAGCCAGCGGAACTGGGAGCCCTTCACGCCGTTGTTGTCGAGGCTGTTCCAGGAGCAGCTGCTCCGCGACGCGGTGTCGTCGGAACTGCCTTCCTTGCCTGACTTCGTACCCTTCGGTACGAGTTCGCCCAGCGTCTTCTTCGACAGCACCTCGCAGGGCTCCGGCAGCGTCCGGTACGCCGCCGCCTGCACCGTCGGCGACGGGCTCACGGATGCGCTGGTGCTCGCGGACGCCTTCGCCTCACCGTCGGAGCCGGAGTCCGAGGAGCAGCCGGCCGCGAGCAGGATCACGGGGAGGGCTGCCGCGGAGACCAGGACGCGGCCGTGCCGCCCGGCTCGCCCGGCTCGCTCATCACGCATCTCACGCTGGTCGGCTCGCTGTGCTCGTCGCTGCATGGTTCCTTCACTCATGACGCTCGTGTTCCTGCGGTCGGATCGGGTCCGAGGGGCCACGGTACGCCGTACGGCAACCGCGCGGCCCCCCTTCCCCGGATGTGCCGACAGGGGCAGCAGGCCGTCAACCGGCCAGCGAGTCGGCCAGTTGGGACGCCAGTTCCCGGGCCCTGTCCTGCATTTCCTCGCTGTCCGGGGCCATGCCGACGGTCGCCGGCTGCTCCTCGTACTCGATGGTCACGATGACGTTCGACGTGCGGAACGCCACAGTCACCCTGCGGTGTTCGGCCGTCGAGCCGCCGCTGCCCAGCTCGTCGTCGAGGAACGCCTCGTCCCCGAGGTCCTCGAGGACGCGCGGCTGGAGGCCGGCGAGGGAGGCGTCGGGGGAACCGGAGGCGGAGGCCGAGGAGGAAGGGGACGAGGGCGGGGAGGCGGAGGTGCCCGGGGCGTCCGACGCGGCCTTGGACGGGTTGCCACCGGCGGATCCGCGGGAAGGGCTGCCGGAGGAGGCGCGGCCGGAGGGCGCCCCGCCGGACGGCTCGCCCGACGGGTCGTCCGAGGAGCTGCCCGAGGGGGCGCCCGACGGATCGTCCGGGGCATCGGACACCGGCGTCGTCGGCTGCGGCAGGTCGGCCGCCGTCTGCTTGACGGCGAAGAGCTGCTGCGCCTGGACCGCGTCGCTGACCGTGGTGTCGTAGGACACCACCCGCTCCATGTCCACGAACAGATAGTTGGTGGCCGTCGCGGACGACACCTTCCAGCGGCAGCCCACCTTGCGGTCGTTGTCGAAGGTGGGCATCGCCTCGCCCTCGTACGCCCGCTCGCGCTGCTCCTCGTCGGTGAGCTGGAGGATGCCCGGCAGCAGCGCGTCGAGGGTGTCCTGGGCGACCGAGCCGCAGGCCTCCGGGAGGGTGCGGTAGCGGCCGGGCTCGACGGCCTGGGTCGCGGTGCCGCCGCCGTCCGGGTTGGCGCCGTCGGTGCTGCCGCCGTCGTCGGAACCGCCGGTGCAGCCCGCCAGCAGGGCCGCGAGGAGCGCGGCGATGCCGGGTACGAACGCCTTCCGCTGCACGGTCAGGCCCCTCTCGACGGTGGTAAATCGGTTGCCGGGCCGAAGACTGCCCGGGACACAATGTGTATCGCACGCGCAGCCGTGGACGCCGGTCCGATGCCCCTTTCGTCGACCTTGGCGCCGGTTTTTGCGCTTCGAGAATCATGTGATGACTTACGGGGGATGAGGACTTATGTCGTACGTGGAGATGCCGGGCGCGAAGGTGCCGATCCGGATGTGGGCCGACCCCTCGACGGTCGAGGAGGGTGCCCTCCAGCAGCTGCGCAACGTGGCGACCCTGCCGTGGATCAAGGGCCTGGCGGTCATGCCGGACGTCCACTACGGCAAGGGAGCGACCGTCGGCTCCGTCATCGCCATGCGGGGCGCGGTGTGCCCGGCGGCGGTCGGGGTCGACATCGGGTGCGGGATGTCGGCGGTGAAGACGTCGCTGACCGCCAACGACCTGCCCGGCGACCTGTCGCGCCTGCGGTCGAAGATCGAGCAGGCGATCCCGGTGGGCCGCGGGATGCATGACGACCCCGTCGATCCGGGCCGGCTGCACGGGTTCGGCACGGCGGGGTGGGACGACTTCTGGGGGCGCTTCGACGGGATCGCCGAGGCGGTCAAGTTCCGTCAGGAGCGGGCCGGGAAGCAGATGGGCACGCTAGGGTCGGGCAACCATTTTGTTGAGGTATGCCTCGATTCGACCGGTTCGCTCTGGCTCATGCTGCACTCCGGTTCCCGCAACATCGGCAAGGAACTCGCCGAGCACCACATCGGCATCGCCCAGAAGCTGCCGCACAACCAGGGCCTGGTCGACCGCGACCTCGCCGTCTTCGTCGCGGACACCCCGCAGATGGCGGCGTACCGCAACGACCTCTTCTGGGCGCAGGAGTACGCCAAGTACAACCGCTCGATCATGATGGCGCTCCTGAAGGACGTGATCCGCAAGGAGTTCAAGAAGGCCAAGCCGGTCTTCGAGCAGGAGATCAGCTGCCACCACAACTACGTGGCGGAGGAGCGGTACGACGGCATGGACCTGCTCGTGACCCGGAAGGGCGCGATCCGGGCCGGGTCCGGGGACTACGGGATCATCCCGGGCTCCATGGGCACGGGCTCGTACATCGTGAAGGGCCTCGGCAACGAGAAGTCCTTCAACTCCGCGTCCCACGGCGCGGGCCGGCGCATGAGCCGCAACGCGGCCAAGCGCCGGTTCAGCACCAAGGACCTGGAGGAGCAGACGCGGGGCGTGGAGTGCCGCAAGGACTCCGGTGTCGTGGACGAGATCCCGGCCGCCTACAAGCCGATCGAGCAGGTCATCGACCAGCAGCGGGACCTCGTCCAGGTCGTCGCGAAGCTCAAGCAGGTCGTCTGCGTGAAGGGTTAGGGCCGCACGCGGTCAGCCGAGCCGCTTCTCCAGGAGGGTCACCGCGTACGGGCTGCCCGTGCCGTCCTGTTTGGCGGGCTGTTCGCCGGCCACCGTGTAGCCCGCCGACTCGTAGTAGGCGCGCAGGCGGGGGTTGGTGGACAGGCAGTCCAGGCGGCCGTACGGGCGGCCCGCGGCCCTGATGCGGGACTCGGCGTGGTCGAGGAGGGTGCGGCCGGTGCCGGGCGGGGAGGTGTGGGGGGCCGTCATGAGGCGGTGGATGTAGCCCGCGTCCGGCGGGCGCGGGCCCCAGGCCGCCGGGTCGGTCCACCACAGCTCGTAGGCACCGGTCAGCCGGCCGCCGGCGTGGGCCAGCCAGACCTCGCCCTCGCGGATGCGGGTGCGGAAGTGTGCCTCGTCCTTCTCGCCCGGCTTCCACTGGTCGATGCCCCGGGCCAGCTGCCACAGGGCGGCGGTGTCGCGCAGGCGGACCAGGGCGGGGGCGTCCGCGTCCGTCGCGGGGCGCAGGGTGAGGGGCGGCCGGTCGGCCGGGGGCGTTTCGAGCAGGTGGGCGCGCAGGGTTGCCGCGAGGTCCCGCGCGTTCATCGAGAGGGCCTGCTCGACATAGCCCTCGACAGAGCCGTAGCGGGCCTTCAGGGCCGTCAGGAACAGGCGCATCACCGCTTCCGGGGCGCGGCCGAAGCCGGGCCAGTCCGGGG
>NZ_MUND01000199.1 GCF_002154375.1 Streptomyces glaucescens
TGCCGTCCCACCAGCGCTCGGTGTGCGGGGCCGTGGGGTCGCGATACCAGCCGGGCGGCGGTGTCATGCTCATATCCCGGCACTGTAGGCGCAGTACTACAACGGCGTGACGTACGCCCCCGAGATCCCGCCGTCCACCAGGAAGTCGGTGGCGTTCACGAAGGACGAGTCGTCGCTGGCCAGGAAGGCGACCGCGGCGGCGATCTCCTCGGCCTCGGCGAACCGGCCGAGCGGGATGTGCACCAGCCGGCGGGCGGCTCGCTCCGGGTCCTTGGCGAACAACTCCTGCAGGAGCGGGGTGTTCACCGGGCCCGGACAGAGCGCGTTCACGCGGATGCCCTCCCGGGCGAACTGCACGCCCAGCTCCCGGGACATGGCCAGAACCCCGCCCTTGGAGGCGGTGTAGGAGATCTGGGAGGTCGCCGCGCCCATCCGGGCGACGAAGGACGCGGTGTTGATGATGGAGCCCTTGCCCTGGCGCCGCATGTAGGGGATGGCGGCCTTGCAGCACAGGTAGACGGAGGTGAGGTTGACCTCCTGGACCCGCTTCCAGGCGTCCAGGCCGGTCTCCAGGATGGAGTCGTCGTCGGGCGGGGAGATGCCGGCGTTGTTGAAGGCGACGTCGACGCTGCCGTAGGTGTCGTACGCCGTCCCGAACAGCGCCTCGACCTGCTCGGGGTCGGTGACGTCCACCTTGACGAAGATGCCGCCGGTCTCCTCCGCGGCCGCCTTGCCGCGGGCCTCGTCGACGTCGCCGCAGACGACGTGCGCGCCCTCGGAGGCGAGGCGGCGGGCGGTGGCGAGGCCGATGCCGCTGCCGGCTCCGGTGACGACGGCGGTACGGCCGACGAGCCGGCGGCAGACGATGTCAGAGCTCTGAGAGGTCACTGTGCGAGGCCCTCCGTGCTGGTGGGGACATTGCTGAGGAAGACGTTCTTGGTCTCGGTGAAGGCGGCCAGGGCGTCGGGGCCGAGTTCGCGGCCGATGCCGGACTGCTTGAAACCGCCGAACGGGGTCCAGTAGCGGACGCTGGAGTGCGAGTTGACGGACAGGTTGCCCGCCCGGACGGCCTGGGAGACGCGCAGGGCACGGCCCACGTCACGGGTCCAGATGGAGCCGGAGAGGCCGTAGTCGGTGGCGTTGGCCAGTGCCACGGCCTCCGCCTCGTCGTCGAAGGGGAGGACGACGGCGACGGGGCCGAAGACCTCCTCGACGGCCACGCGCGCGTGCGGGTCGACGCCGGTGAGGACGGTGGGCGGGAACCAGAAGCCGGGGCCCTCGGGGGCCTTGCCGCGGATGCCCGGGGCGTCCGGGCCGACGTAGCCGCGCACCCGCTCCAGCTGGGCG
Source organism: Streptomyces glaucescens (assembly GCF_002154375.1). Classification (GTDB taxonomy): domain Bacteria; phylum Actinomycetota; class Actinomycetes; order Streptomycetales; family Streptomycetaceae; genus Streptomyces; species Streptomyces glaucescens. Next base: position 1,348 of record NZ_MUND01000199.1, read on the forward strand.
CGGGAGATCAGCGGGCCCATGTCGGTGGTCTCGTCGGCCGGGTCGCCGACCGTGACCGCCTCGATCGCGGGGGCCAGCAGCTGAAGGAAGCGGTCGTACGCGGTGCGCTGGACGAGGATCCGGGTGCGGGCGCAGCAGTCCTGGCCGGAGTTGTCGAGGAAGGACATCGGGGCGGCGGCCGCGGCGGCCTCCAGGTCGGCGTCGGCGAAGACGATGTTGGGGCTCTTGCCGCCGAGTTCCAGGGTGACGCGCTTGAGGTGGGCGGAGCCCTTCGCCAGCACCTGCCTGCCCACGGCCGTCGATCCGGTGAAGACGATCTTCGCCACACCCGGGTGCTGGACCAGCGCGTCGCCCGCGATTGGCCCGTGGCCGGGCAGCACCTGGAAGAGGTGTTCCGGCAGACCGGCCTCCAGGGCGAGTTCGGCGAGCCGCAGCGCGGTGAGCGGGGTCGTCTCGGCGGGCTTGAGGATCACCGCGTTCCCGGCGGCGAGGGCGGGCGCGGTGCCCCAGGCGGCGATCGGCATCGGGAAGTTCCAGGGCGCGATCACCCCGACCACGCCGAGCGGTTCGAGGATCGTCACGTCGAGGCCGCCGGGGACGGGGATCTGGCGGCCGGTGAGCCGCTCCACTCCACCGGCCGCGTAGTCCAGCAGATCGCGGACGTTGCCGGCCTCCCAGCGGGCGTTGCCGATGACATGGCCGGCCTCCCGCACCTCCAGCCGGGCCAGTTCCTCCAGGTGCCCGTCCACGGTGACGGCGAACCGGCGCAGCAGCCGGGCCCGGTCGCCCGGGGGCAGCGCGGCCCATGCCGACTGCGCCTTCGCGGCCCGTACGACGGCCCGGTCCACGTCCTCGGCGGTGGCGGCCGGGACGGTGGCGACGACCTCCTCGGTCGCGGGGTTGAGCACCTCAAGGGTGTGGGTCACGGGTTGCCTCACATCCGTTCGAAGGAGCGGCGCAGCTCCCAGTCGGTCACCGCGGCGTCGAAGGCGGCCAGTTCGACGCGCGCCATGTTGCGGTAGTGGTCGACCACGTCGTCACCGAACGCGGCCTTGGCGACGGGGCTGTTCTCCCACAGTTCGGCGGCTTCCCGAAGGGTGGTGGGGACCTGCTCGTACCCGGCGGTGTAGGCGTTGCCCGTACAGGCCTCGGGCAGTTCCAGTTCCCGTTCCACGCCGTCGAGGCCCGCCGCGACCATGGCGGCGACGGCGAGGTGCGGGTTGACGTCGCCGCCGGGGAGCCGGTTCTCGAAGCGCAGGGAGCGGCCGTGGCCGACGACGCGCAGCGCGCAGGTGCGGTTGTCGTGGCCCCAGGCGACGGCGGTCGGGGCGAAGGAGCCCGGCTGGAACCGCTTGTAGGAGTTGATGTGCGGGGCGTGGAGAAGGGTGAGGTCGCGCAGGGCGGCCAGCTGTCCGGCGAGGAAGTGCCGCATCAGCGGGGACATGCCGTGCGGGCCGTCCCCGGCGAAGGCGGGACGGCCGTCGGCGTCGGTCACCGACAGGTGGATGTGGCAGGAGTTGCCCTCGCGCTCGTTGTACTTCGCCATGAAGGTCAGGGACATGCCCTCCTGGGCGGCGATCTCCTTGGCGCCGGTCTTGTAGATCGCGTGCTGGTCGCAGGTGACCAGGGCCTCGTCGTAGCGGAAGGCGATCTCGTGCTGGCCCGGGTTGCACTCGCCCTTGGCGGACTCGACGGTCATCCCGGCGCCCGCCATCTCGTTGCGGATGCGGCGCAGCAGGGGCTCGATCCGGCCGGTGCCGAGCACCGAGTAGTCGATGTTGTACTGGTTGGCGGGGGTCAGACCCCGGTAGTTCGCGTCCCAGGCCTGTTCGTAGGTGTCCTTGAAGACGATGAACTCCAGCTCGGTGCCGACCTGGGCGGTCAGGCCCAGTGCGGCGAGCCGGTCCAGCTGGCGGCGCAGGATCTGCCGGGGCGCGGCGGTCACCGGGGAGCCGTCCGCCCAGGCGAGGTCGGCGACGACGAGGGCGGTGCCCGCGTTCCAGGGGAGGCGGCGCAGGGTGGCGAGGTCCGGGTGCATGGCGAAGTCGCCGTAGCCGCTGTCCCAGGAGGACATGGCGTAGCCGTCGACGGTGTTCATCTCGGCGTCGACGGCGAGCAGGTAGTTGCAGCCCTCGGTGCCGTGCCTCATCACCTCGTCGAGGAAGAAGCGCGCCGCGAACCGCTTGCCCTGGAGGCGTCCCTGCATGTCCGGGAAGGCCAGGACGACGGTGTCGATCTCACCGCCCGCGACGAGGGCGTGCAGCTCCTCGACACTGAGCGGAGGTGTGCGGTCTGCCACGGGGAGGGCCTCCTTCGGTCAGCCGGGAGCCCTAAGGTATGAGGGAGAACCATTGATTGGGAAGGGGGCACGGCCACATGCCACTGGATCCGGTGGACCCCGTCGAGACCCATGCCGTCCCGCAGGGCGAGGACCGGCTGGCCCCGGTGCTGCGCCCCGTGCGGGCGGGCAACGGCTTCGAGGAGGCGCTGGAGCAGATCCTCCAGGTGGTCCGGCTCGGCCTGGTGCCCGGCGGCGGGCGGCTGCCCGCCGAACGGGAGCTGGCGGAGCGGCTCGGGATCAGCCGGGTGACGCTGCGCGAGGTGCTGAAGGTCCTCCAGGACCAGGGGCTGGTGGAGTCGCGGCGCGGCCGGTACGGCGGAACGTTCGTGCGCGAGCGCGCGGACGCCGTCGGCGAGGACGAGCTGCGGCGCCGGGTCGCCGGGGTCGACCTGGAGGACGTCCTGCGCTTCCGGGAGGTGCTGGAGACCGGCGCTGCCGGGCTCTGCGCCGCGCACGGGCTGACGGACGCCCGGGCGGGCCGGTTGCGCGAGGCGCTGGCCGGCACCCGGGACGCCCCGCTCGCCGACTACCGGCGCCGGGACACCCTGCTGCACCTCACCCTCGCCGAGCTGTCCGGCTCCCCCACCCTGACCGCGCAGTACGCGGCGGTCCGGGCCACCGTGAACGACCTGCTCGACTGCATCCCGCTGCTGGTGCGCAACCTGGAGCACTCCCAGCACCAGCACACCGCGCTGGTGGAGGCGGTGCTCGACGGGGACGCGGACGGGGCGCGGGAGATCATGCGGGAGCACTGCGCGGGGACGGCGGCCCTGCTGCGCGGGTTCCTGGGGTGAGCGGCCCTGCCGCCCGACTTCCGGGGTGAGCGGATCGCCGCGGGGGTGAGCCGCTTGCCTCGCGGCCCCCACCTCGGCAAAGGTATGCGCTGAGTCCATTGCGGGAGGTCGGATGACGGACAGGCGGCCGCTGATCGGCGTCAGCACCTATCTGGAGCCCGGGGTGCGCTGGGGCGTGTGGGACCTGGAGGCGGCACTGCTGCCCGCCGGGTACCCGCGGCTGGTGCAGCGCGCGGGCGGGCTGGCCGCCCTGCTCCCGCCGGACGCGCCGGAGCACGCGGCGGCGGCCGTGGCGCGGCTGGACGGCCTGGTGATCGCGGGCGGCCCCGACGTGGACCCGGTCCGTTACGGCGCCGGGCGCGACCCCCGCACCGGGCCCCCGGCCCACGCCCGGGACGCCTGGGAACTCGCCCTGGTCCGGGCGGCACTGGCGGCCCGGCTGCCGCTGCTCGGCATCTGCCGGGGCATGCAGCTGCTGAACGTGGCCCTCGGCGGCACCCTCACCCAGCACATCGACGGCCACGCCGAGGTCGTCGGCGTCTTCGGCCGCCACCCGGTCAAGCCGGTCCCGGGCACGCGGTACGCCGCGCTCGTCCCCGAGGAGACCTCCGTGCCGACGTACCACCACCAGGCCGTGGACCGCCTCGGCACCGGTCTGATCCCCTGCGCCCACGCCGCCGACGGCACCGTCGAGGCGATCGAGCTTCCCGGCGCGGGCACCTGGACGCTGGGGGTCCAGTGGCATCCGGAGATGGGTGAGGACGTCCGCGTGATGCGGGCCCTGACCGAGGCCGCGGCGACAGCCCGGCCCACGTCCTCCCGCACCGCTTGACGGGGGCCGGCCGGCGGCCCACTCCTGCGGGATCCCCGGTGGCTACCCCCGCGTCAGCGACAGCAGATCGCGGGCCGGTCCCGCCGGGCGGTGGCCGGTGCGCCAGACGGCTCGCAGGTCGCGGCGGAGGCTGACCCGGTCGACGGGGACGCTGACCAGGCGGCGGGTGGACAGCTCCTCGCGGACGGACAGTTCGCTGAGCACCGCGGGGCCCGCGCCGGCGACGGCGGAGGCCTTCACGGCGGTGGTGGAGGAGAGTTCGATCAGGGGGCGGGCGAGCCCGCCGAGGGCGGCGTCGAGGACCTGGCGGGTGCCGGAGCCCTTCTCGCGCAGCACGAGCGGGGTCGAGGCGAGTTCCTCGGCCGGGAGGGGCTTCCGGCGGCGGGCCCAGGCGTGGCCGGGCGCGGTGACGACGATGAGCTGGTCGTGGGCGACGACCACCGAGTCCAGCCCGGCCGGCACCGTCAGCCCCTCCACGAAGCCCAGGTCGGCCTCGTCGGCGAGCAGCCGCTCGGCGACCGCCGTCGAGTTGCCCGCGAGCAGGGACACGGCCGTGTCGGGCCGCTGGGCGCGCAGGGCGAGCAGCCAGCCGGGCAGCAGGTACTCGGCGATGGTCATGCTGGCCGCCACCCGCAGTCGCGAGTCCCGCCGGTGCCGCAGCGCCTGCGCCCCGGCGTCGAAGGCCTCGGCCGCCTCGACGACCCGCCGGGCCCAGTCGGTCACCAGCGCTCCCGCGTCGGTGAGCCGGGAGCCGCGCGGCGAGCGGTCGACCAGGGCCACGCCCAGCTGGCGTTCCATGGAGCGGATCCGGCTGCTGGCCGCGGGCTGGGTGATGCCGACCTCGCGGGCCGCGGCGCCGAGGCTGCCCAGCCGGGCCACGGCCAGCAGCAGTTGCAGGGCACCCAGGTCGGGCACCCGGTGCGCCAGCGAGCCGGCCGGCACGGACTCCTCCGTTCCGTTCGGACCCCGGGTGTCACTCGTCCTGCTCATAAAGCCAGTTTATGCCCTCATAGAGACATCCTCCCTGGTGGGATCCGCCCTGGCGCGAGACGGTCAGGGCATGATCACCGCAGTCCGCCACCTCGGCCCCAACTGGTACGCCTCCGTGATGGGGACCTCCGTCGTCGGCACGGCGGGCGCCGCGCTCCCGCTGCCCGTCCCGGGACTGCGCACCGCGTGCACCGCCGTCTGGGCCGCCGCCCTCGTCCTGCTGCTGACCCTGCTCGCCGCCCGCGCCCTGCACTGGATCCACCATCACGACCAGGCCCGCGCCCACCTCCTCGATCCGGCCACGGCCCCCTTCCACGGCTGTCTGGCCATGGCCCTGGTGTCGGTCGGCGGCGGCACCCTGACGCTCGGCCGGGACTGGCTCGGCGGCACGGCGGCGGTCACGCTCGGCGCCGGGCTGTTCACGGCCGGGACGGCGATCGGGCTGGCGGTCGCGGTCACGGTCCCGTATCTGATGGCGGTACGTCACCGGGTGCGGCCCGAACAGGCGACTCCCGTCTGGCTGCTGCCGCTGGTCGCCCCGATGGTGTCGGCCGCGGTCGGACCGCTCCTGGTGCCGCACCTGCCGCCCGGGCAGGCCCGGGAGACGCTGCTGTTCGCCTGTGTCGGGCTGTTCGGGCTCAGTCTGCTCGGCACCTCGCTGATGCTGCCGCTGGTCTTCGCCCGGCTGGTGACGGGCGGTCCGCTGCCGCTCGCGCTGACCCCGACCCTGTTCCTGGTGCTGGGCCCGCTCGGCCAGTCCACCACCGCGGTGGGCATGTTCGCGGACACCGCCCCGAGCGCCGTACCGCACGCGGCCGGCCCCGCCTTCACCCTGCCCGCCGTGCTGTACGGGGTGCCCGTGATGGGGTTCGCGCTGCTGTGGCTGGGCCTCGCCACCGCGCATGTGGTGCGGGCCCGCCGGCAGGGCATGGGCTTCGCGCTGACCTGGTGGGCCTTCACCTTCCCGGTCGGCACCTGCGTCACGGGCGCGGAGTCCCTGGCCCGCCACACCGGCCTGGTCGCCTTCGACGGGCTCGCGGTGCTGCTGTACGGCGGGCTGGTCGCCGCCTGGGCCACGGCCGCCGTGCGGACGGCGGGCGGACTGCTCAGCGGACGGCTGCTCGCAGCGCCGCGCCCAGCACCCGTGGTGCTTCGGCCAGCGACGGCCCGTACCACGTCAGGTGCCGTCCGCTGACCAGTGCGCAGGGCAGCCCCGGGAAGGCCTCGGGGCCGTCGCCCGCGGTGAACCGGTAGGGCTCGTCGGGGAGCACGACCAGGTCCGGGCGGGCCGCGGTCAGCTCGTCGAGCGGGACGCGGGGGTACCGCTCGGCGTGGTCCGCGTACAGGTGGTCCACGCCGAGCCGGGTGAGCACGTCGCCGGCGAAGGTGTCCCGGCCCAGCACCATCCACGGCCGCCGCCAGATCGGCACCACGGCCGTCGTACGCCGCTCCGGGACCGGCGGGGCCGCCCAGGCCGCCTCCGCCTCGTCCAGCCAGCGGGGCCGGCCCGGCGCACCGCACGCCGCCAGCACCCGGGCCAGCTCGCGGAAGGCCTGCGGCACGTCCCGCACCTCGGTCACCAGCACCTCGGCACCCGCCGCGCGCAGGGCGTCCAGATCGGGGGCCCGGTTCTCCTCCTCGTTGGCGATCACCAGGTCGGGGGCGAGCGCGAGGATCCGCTCGGTCTTCGGGTTCTTGGTGCCACCGACGCGGGTGACCTCGAGGTCCGCCGGATGGCTGCACCAGTCGGTGACGCCGGCCAGCACCCCGGGCACGGTCGCGGCCACCGCCTCGGTGAGCGACGGCACCAGGGAGACGACCCGCACTACCGGTGCCGGTCCTGGACGGCCTCGATGTGCTCCGCCACGGCCACGACGAGCACCCGGGTCTCCGGCACGGTGGCCCGCCAGCGGTGCCGTACGCCGCCGGTGAGGTACAGGGTGTCCCCGCGGCCGAGCCGGTACGCGCGGCCCTCCGCCTCGATCTCGACGGCGCCGTCCGCGACGTACATCAGCTGGTCGTTGCGGTGCTGGAACTCGCGGCCCGCGTCATGGTCGCCGGTGAACTCCGAGGCGTGCATCTGGTGGTGGCCGCGGACCAGGGACCGCACCTGCGGCTGGAGCACCGGCTCGGCCTCCTCCGCGCGCACCACGTCGACGCTGCACGCCGGGTCGGCGGCGGCGAGGAGTTCCACGGCGGTGGTGCGCAGCGCGTCGGCGACCTTCTCCAGGGAGCTGCGGCTGGGCCGCGCGCGGTCGTTCTCGACCTGGCTCAGGAAGGGCACCGACAGGCCGCTGCGCTCGGCCACGACGGCGAGGGTGAGCTCCAGGGCCCGGCGCCGCCGCCGGACGGCCGCGCCCACCCGAAGGGGCTGTTCTTTGTGGTCGCCCATCGCTCCGGCTCCCTCCTTCGCTCGTCGTGTTCCCGCTCGTCGTGTGCCCGCTCGTCGTGTGCCTGCCGATGAGTGGTTGTCTGCACCCTACGCATGTTCGGCAAACCGTTTCAGGGCCCCGTCACATCGTCGGCACACTGCGTCGGGTGAGACCTCACGGTTCGCGCCAGTGGATCAGCGGTCCGCGCGCCGCGGGAGGGCGGCCCCGAAACGGCACCGGCCCTCGAACCGTACGAGTGTTCGCTCATTCTTTTCAATGCGGGCGCCGTCCGCGATGTTCCTGGCCCCCGCCGGATCCCGCTCGGGTGTGGGCGTCGCGCTGTGTGGTTGTCCGAATCCTTGTCGTACGTCCGCCGTGCACCACGAGGGGCGGGCCGCACCGCATCGGTGTGGCCCGCCCCTCGCCCGGGCGGTCGGGTCCGTCAGGTCACCCGGCCGCCTGGCTTCCGCCGCCCCGGCCGTCGACCGGGGCCCACCGGTCCACCAGGCCGGGGTTCTCCTTCAGCCAGGCGCGGACGGCGTCCTGCTCCCCGCCCTTCCCGGCCTTGGTGATCCGCGACTCCAGGCCGGTGAGCTGCTGCTCGGTCATCGAGAAGTCCTTCAGCCACCGGCCGACCTCGGGGTGCTCGGCGGCGAAGCCCTTGCGGGACAGTGTGTGCACCCCGTCGCCCGCGCCCCAGGCGCCCCTGGGGTCCGCCAGCTTCTTCAGGTCGTAGTCGCTGTACGCCCAGTGGGGCGACCAGAGCGTCACGACGACCGGCTTCTTCTGGGCGTACGCGCGCTTCAGCTCGGCGAGCATCGCGGGCGTGGAGCCGTCGACGACGTCGTACGCGCCCTCCAGGCCGTACTCCTTCATGACCTTGCTCTTGAGCAGGCCCATCATCCCGGCGCTGGGCTCGATGCCGACGATCTTGCCGCCGAACTCACCGGCGTGCTTCTTCAGGTCGTCGAGGGAGTTCACGTCCTTCATGTACGCCGGGACGGTCAGCTCCAGCGAGGTCGGCCCGTACCACTTGCCGAGGTCGTCGAGCTGATCGCCGTACTTCTTCCAGTACTCGGCGTGGGTGGTCGGCAGCCAGGCGTCGGTCTGGAAGTCGACCTGGCCGGTGGCGAGGCCGGTGTAGAGCGGGCCCGCGGCGTACTGGGTGGTCGTGACGTCGAAGCCGCGCTGCTCCAGGATCTCCTTCCAGAGGTACGTCGAGGCGATGCCCTCGTCCCACGGGATGTACCCGATGGTGATCTCCTTGCCCCGGCCCACGTTCGCCGCCGAGGCCTCGGCGGTGCCTGCCGAGGACCCGAACACGCCCATGCCGCCCGCGACCAGCGCGAGCACGGCCACGCCGACGACCGGGACGACCGGCCGGGGACGGTGCGCCCAGACCGCCTTCGCGCCGCTCGCCACCCGCGCCTTCGCGGCGGCCCGGCGGCCGAGCGGGGAGATCTGCGTGCCCAGGGCGCTGGTCATCCGGTCCAGGTAGACGGCGAGGACGACGATGGCGACGCCGGCCTCGAAGCCGTAGCCGATCTCCAGCTGGCCGATCGCCTCGTTGACCGCGCCGCCGAGACCGCCGGTGCCGGCCATGCCCGCGATGACGACCATCGACAGACCCAGCATGATCACCTGGTTGACGCCCGCCATGACGGTCGGCAGGGCGAGCGGCAGCTGCACCCGCAAAAGGATGTCCCGGGGCGTCGTGCCGAACGCCTCGGCGGCCTCCACCAGCTCCTTGTCGACCTGGCGGATGCCCAGTTCGGTCATCCGGACGCCCGGGGCGATCGCGAAGATCAGCGTGGCGATGACACCGGCGGCGGTGCCGAGACCGAAGAAGAGGATGGCCGGGATCAGCAGCACCATCGACGGCATGGTCTGGAGCAGGTCCAGGACCGGCCGCACGGTCGCGCTGACCCGCCGGGAACGGGCCGCCCAGATGCCCAGCGGTACGGCGATCACCAGGGCGATCACGGTCGCGACCAGGACCAGGGAGAGGGTCGACATGGCCCGCTCCCACAGGTCGAGGGAGTCGACCAGCGCGAAGCCCGCGAAGGCGAGCACGCCCGCGACGAGGCCGCGCAGCCACCACGCCAGCACCGCGAGGATGCCCGCGAGCAGCAGTGGCTCGGGGGCTGCCAGCACCGCGTCGATGCCGTCGTACATGCCCTCGACGAGCGCCTTGACCGCGTCGAAGAGCCAGGAGAGATGGGTCAGCAGCCAGTCGACCCCGGAGTCGACCCAGTCGCCGAGCTGAAGCCTAGGCACCGGCGGTCACCTTCCCCTCGCGCGGGCTGTCACAGGGCGCGGGGCCGCCCGTCTCGTCACCGAGGAAGCCGACGAGGCGCTGCCTCGGGACGACGCCGACGACCTCACGTCCGGCGTCCAGCACGGCGACCGGGTGCGGCACGCGCGCGCTCATCGCGCACAGCTCGGTGAACGGGGTGTCCGGCGTCGCGGTCTCACACCCGCAGGTCCCCTCGTCGCCGCGCAGCTCGGTGTCCATCACGGCGGCGGCGGTCAGCACCCGGGAGCGGTCGACGTCCTGGATGAAGGAGGCGACGTAGTCGTTCGCGGGGCGCAGCAGGATGTCCTCGGCGGTGCCGGTCTGCACGATCCGGCCGTCGCGCATCACGGCGATGCGGTCGCCCAGGCGCATGGCCTCGTTGAGGTCGTGGGTGATGAAGACGATCGTCTTCTTCAGGGTCTGCTGCAGGGTGAGCAGCTGGTCCTGCATGTCGCGGCGGATCAGCGGGTCCAGGGCGCTGAACGACTCGTCCATGAGGAGCAGGTCGGCGTCGGTGGCGAGGGCGCGGGCCAGGCCGACGCGCTGCTGCATGCCGCCGGACAGCTCGTCGGGCCAGGACTTCTCCCAGCCGGCCAGACCGCACAGGGCCAGCGCCTCGCCGGCGCGGCGCTCGCGCTCGGCGCGGGGCACGCCCTGCACGGCCAGACCGTAGGCCGCGTTCTCCAGCACGCTGCGGTGCGGGAACAGCGCGAAGTGCTGGAAGACCATGCTGATCTTGCGGGCCCGGACCGCGCGCAGCTCGCGGTCGCCGAGCGCGGTGAGGTCCTGGCCGTCGAAGCGGACCGTTCCGGCGGTCGGCTCCAGCAGCCCGTTCAGCATGCGCAGCAGCGTGGACTTCCCGGATCCCGACAGGCCCATGACGACGAAGATCTGACCGGGTTCGACGGTGAAGGAGGCGTCGATCACGGCGGCGGTGGTGCCGTCGGCGCGCAGCTCCTCGCGGTCGGCACCGGCGCGGAGCCGGTCGACTGCCTCGTCCGGTCGTCTGCCGAACACCTTGTACAGGTGATCGGCCTCAAGCCTGGATGACACACGTACCTCTCGTCATGGACGGCAACAAAACGGAGCGAAGGGGCGCACGGATTCAGCTGGGTGCGCAACCGGCATCGCTCCGAGGCGGCCCCTGCCCGGGCCGCCCGGCGACAAACGCACAAGTGGGCCAGTTCACGAGGGATGCGCAGGGCGCAACGCGTTGCCGGTGCGGACATGGCTGTCGGTGGCGTACGGCATGATGCGAGGCGTGACCGGACGACTGATGCTCCTCGACACCGCCTCGCTCTACTTCCGCGCCTACTTCGGTGTGCCGGAGTCCGTGAAGGCCCCGGACGGCACGCCGGTGAACGCCGTGCGCGGGCTGCTGGAATTCATCGACCGGCTGGTCAGGGACCACCGCCCCGAGCACCTGGTGGCCTGCATGGACGCCGACTGGCGCCCGAAGTGGCGGGTCGACCTGATCCCCTCCTACAAGGCGCACCGCGTCGCCGAGGAGCGCCCGGTGGGCCCGGACCAGGAGGAGGTGCCGGACACCCTCTCCCCGCAGGTCCCGATCATCGAGGCGGTGCTCGACGCGCTGGGCATCGCGCGGGTGGGCGTCGAGGGTTACGAGGCGGACGACGTCATCGGCACCTTCACCGCCCGCGCCGACGGCCCGGTCGACATCGTCACCGGCGACCGCGACCTGTACCAGCTGGTGGACGACGCGTCCGGGGTGCGCGTGCTGTATCCGCTCAAGGGCGTCGGCACCCTCCAGATCACCGACGAGGCGTGGCTGCGCGAGAAGTACGGCGTCGACGGCAGCGGGTACGCGGACCTGGCGCTGCTGCGCGGCGACCCCAGCGACGGGCTGCCCGGGGTGGCCGGCATCGGCGAGAAGACGGCCGCCAAGCTGCTCGCCGAGTTCGGCGACCTGGCCGGCGTCCTGGCAGCCGTGGAGGACCCGCACGCCAGGCTCACACCGACCCAGCGCAAGCGGCTGACGGAGGCCCGGCCGTATCTGGCGGTCGCCCCGAAGGTGGTCCGGGTCGCCGGCGACGTCCCGCTGCCCGACGTCGACACCGCCCTGCCGCGGGCCCCGCGCGACGCCGAGGCGGTCGAGGCCATCGGGGAGCGGTGGGGGCTGGGCGGTTCCCTGCGCCGCCTGCTGGTGACGCTGGGCGCCTGAGGGTACCCGGTCGATCGCCGGGGGCGCCGCGCCGGCGTCCGGCGCGTGCTCCGGGAGGCGACACGCACGCCGGACTCGCGGGGAGTGGTGTCGGTCAAGCGGGGAGAATGCTAACTTAGGTAAGCCTAAGTTGAGGGAACAGGGAGGCCGTCATGGCAGAACGTCCGGCCAGGAAGCCGCGGAGGGCCCACTCGGCACAGGTCGTCCGCACCGAACGGCTCACCCCGCACATGCAGCGCGTGGTGCTCGGCGGCCCCGGACTCGCCGCGTTCACCGCGGGCACCCACACCGACCACTACGTGAAACTCCTGTTCCCGCCGGCCGAGGGCATCACCTACCCGGAGCCGTTCGACCTGGAGCGGATCCGCGAGGAACTCCCCCGCGACCAGTGGCCGGTGACCCGGACGTACACGGTACGGGCCTGGGACCCCGAACTGCGCGAACTGACCCTGGACTTCGTGCTGCACGGCGACGAGGGCCTGGCCGGCCCCTGGGCGATGCGCGCCCTGCCGGGCGACACCGTCCGCTTCCTGGGCCCCGGCGGCGCCTACGCGCCCGACCCGGACGCCGACTGGCACCTCCTCGCCGGCGACGAGAGCGCGCTGCCCGCCATCGCGGCCACCCTGGAGGCACTGCCCGACGGCGCCGAGGTCCGGGCGTTCGTGGAGGTCGCCGGCCCCGTGGAGGAGCAGAAGATCGACTGCGACGTGGACATCGTCTGGCTGCACCGGGGCAACCGCCCGGTGGGACAGGCCCTGGTCGAGGCCGTGCGCGCACTGGCCTTCCCGGAGGGCCGGGTGCACGCCTTCGTGCACGGCGAGGCCGCCTGCGTGAAGGAGCTGCGCCGGCTGCTGCGCGTCGAGCACCGGATCCCCCGCGAGGACCTGTCCGTCTCCGGCTACTGGCGCCTCGGTCACGACGAGGACGGCTGGCAGGCCGCCAAGCGGGACTGGAACGCCAGGATCGAGGCGGAGCAGGAGGGCGCCCCCGCGTCCGCCGCGTGACCCACGCCCCGCGTCCGCCGCGTGATCCGCTCCCCCGTGCCCACGGGCGCCGGAAGCCGTCCCGGACGGAGCGCCTACGCTGGACCGCGATGAGACGCAAGGCCCGTATTCCGCCCGCCCCGCTGCCCCAGCGCCAGGGGGTCGACCCGGTGCGCGTGCGGCTGCCCGCCGAGGGACCGTGGGCCACCGTCCGCGACCATCTGGTGGAGCGGCTGTCGGGGGCGGGGCCCGGAGTCGTCGACGGGATGTTCGACGCCGGGAGGATCGTCGGGGCGGACGGCGCCGCGGTGCCGGCTGACGCCCCGTATCGGCCCGGGATGTTCGTGTGGTTCCACCGGGAGCTGCCCGAGGAGGTCCCGGTGCCGTTCCCGCTGCGGATCGTGCACCGCGACGAGCACATCGTCGTCGTCGACAAACCGCACTTCCTGGCCACCACTCCACGCGGCAGCCATGTCGCCGAGACCGCGCTCGCCCGGCTCCGCCGCGAGCTGGGCATCCCGACGCTCGGCGCCGCCCACCGGCTGGACCGGCTCACGGCCGGGCTGGTGCTGTTCACCGTGCGCCCGCAGGAGCGGGGCGCGTACCAGACGCTGTTCCGGGACCGGCTGGTACGCAAGGAGTACGAGGCGATCGCGCCGTACGATCCGGCGCTCGCCCTGCCCCGGACCCTGCGCAGCCGGATCATCAAGGAACGCGGATCGCTCACGGCCGTCGAGGTGGCGGGCGAGCCGAACGCGGTCAGCCGGATCGAGCTGCTCGAACACCGTGACGGCCTGGGCCGGTACCGGCTGTTGCCCGGCACGGGCCAGACCCATCAGCTGCGGGTACACATGAACGCGCTGGGGCTGCCGATCCTCGGCGACCCCCTCTACCCGGTGGTGGCCGACCCCGTCCCGGCCGGCGACTTCCGTGATCCGCTCCAACTGCTGGCGCGGGAGCTGGAGTTCACCGATCCGGTGACGGGAGTGGCACACCGCTTCCGCAGCACGCGCACGCTTGCCGCCTGGCCCGGTCAGTAGCCGCGCCACCAGCGCAGGAACCGCTGCCAGGCACCCGGCTCGGGGTCCGGCCCGGGCTCCGGGGCGGACTCCGGGGCGGGCGCGGCGGGGACCGGCTCCGCGGGCGGCAGCTCCCAGGACGGGGCCTTCGGCGGGTTCGGCGTGTGACTCGGCATCTGTTCCACGTCCTGCTGCGGGCGGGTCGCGAACCGCACCGGCAGCTCCACCAGATGGCGGGAGGCGATGGACTCCCGCCACTCCAGCTCGTCCTCCTCGCAGTCGAGCTGCACGTCCGGCAGCCGCCGCAGCAGCGCGTCGACGCCGACGTCGGCGATGACACGGCCGATGTCCTGGCCGGGACACTCGTGCGGGCCGCCGCCGAAGGCGAGGTGGGAGCGGTTGCCCATCATGCCGGCCTTCAGGTCGGGCCGGACCCGGGGGTCGACATTGCCGGGCGCGGGGGCGAACAGCAGCCCGTCGCCCTTGCGGATCTGCCGGCCGCCGAGTTCGGTGTCCTGCTTGGCGAAGTACGCGAAGACCGTGCTGAACGGCGGCTCGTCCCACAGTGACTGCTCGACCGCCTGCCCCACGGTCATCTGGCCGCCGTTCAGCTGCGCACGGAACCCCGGGTGGGTGAGGACCATGCGCAGGGCGTTGGCGAGCAGGTTGGCCGTGGCCTCGTACGCCGCGATCAGTACCACCCGCAGGTGCTCCCTGACCTCGTCGTCGGTCAGTCCGGACTCGTGCGAGACGAGCAGCCCGGCGATGTCCTCGTCGGGGTCGGCCCGGCGGCGGGCGGTGAGCCGGCCGAGCGCCTCCATGATGTAGGCGTTGCTGGCGATCGCGGTCTCGGTGCCCTTGAGCATGTCGCGGGCCGCGTGCACGATCCGCTCGTTGTACTCCTTCGGCATGCCCAGGAGGTCGCACATCACCGCCATCGGCAGATACTCGGAGTACTGGTTGACCAGATCGGCCTCGCCCCGCTCGCAGAACTTGTTGACCAGCGCCTGCGCGTGGCGGTAGACGGCCCGGCGCAGGATCCGGTAGTTGATCGGCTTCATGGCGTGGGTCACCGCCCCGCGCAGCCGCCGGTGCTCGTCGCCCTCCGCGTGGGAGCAGATGGGCTGCCAGGCGATGTGCGGCATCAGCGGATGATCGGGCTTGACCCTGCCCTCCACGAGCGGGGTCCAGATCCGGCTGTCCCGGCTGAACAGCGCGGGCGTGCCCACCAGCCGCAGGTTCTCCGCGTGGCCGAGGACCACCCAGATCGGCACGTCGTCATGGAGCAGGACGGGGGCCACCGGGCCGTGTTCCTCGCGCAGGTCCTCGTACAGGGAACGCAGGTCCAGCGGCCGGGGGCCGTAGAGCCGCGTCAGCGCGCCGCCGCCGAGCCCGTGCGCGGGGCAGCCGGGGGGCGGGGCGAGGGCGCGGTCGTCCGTACCGGTGGTGGTGGGGATGTCAGACGTCACGGTGGGTCGCTTTCCAGGCGTCTTGGGCCGGCCGTCAGGAGAGCCGGCCGGTCAGGGCGAGGGTGTGCAGGAAGCGCATCAGGGTCATGAGGACGTCCCGGCTGGAGGCCCGGCGGCGGACGTCGCACTCGATGATGGGGACGTCCGCCGCCAGGTCGAGCGCGGTGCGCAGCTGCTCCAGGGGGTAACGGGGCGCGTCCGGGAAGGTGTTGACGGCGACCACGAACGGCACGCCGCGCTCCTCCAGCCGCCCCATCACATCGAAGCTGACCTCGAGGCGGCGGGTGTCGACGAGGACGACCGCGCCGAGCGCCCCCTCGAACAGGCCGTTCCACAGGAACCAGAACCGCTCCTGGCCGGGGGTGCCGAACAGGTACAGCACCAGCTTGTCGGAGACGCTGATCCGGCCGAAGTCCATCGCCACGGTGGTGGCGGTCTTGGTCTCGGAGCCGAAGTTGTCGTCGACCCCGATCCCGGCCTGCGTCATGGTCTCCTCGGTGGTCAGCGGCCGGATCTCGCTGACCGACCCGACCATGGTGGTCTTGCCGACGCCGAACCCGCCCACGATCACGAGCTTCACCGCGGCCTCGGCCGTGTGCGGCAGCTGGTCCTCGGCGCGCGGGCCGGGAATGGTGTCAGAGCTTCTGAAGTCCATGCATCACCGCTTCGAGGAGGGAACGGTCAGGGAGCGCCTGGCGGACGATCGGCGCGCGCGCCTGCACCAGTCCGGCCGCCAGCAGCTCGGTGAGCAGCACGGACACCACACTGAACGGCAGTTGGAGGTAGGCGGACAGCTCGGCCCCGGAGAGCGGCGTCTCGCACAGCCGAATCACCGCGGCCTGCTCCGGCGGCAGGGAGCCGGGGGCCTCGGCGCGCCCCACGATCAACGTGACCAGGTCGATGTCGGCGGCACCGTCGTTCCCCTCGCCGATCACAAACAGCCGTTCGGGGTTCCTGCCCTCGCCCTCTTGGCGAGGTGCGGGATCCGGTTCCCGCTCGGGGTGGCGCCTCTGGCGTTGCGGAGGAGTCATACGGTCTGCCCGTTCCGCCGGGGCGGACTCGTGAGGTGGGTGCCGAGCCGCACGATGAGGTCGCGCATCCGTCCGCTCATCAGCCCGGGTTCGGTGCGGATGTCGGAGAGGACGGCGATGTAGGCGTTGGCGCCGGCGTTCATCAGATAGAAGTAGCCGCCGTCCACCTCCATCAGCAGCAGCCGCATCTCGCCCTTCTCGCTGGCCTCGATCTCGGCGGTGAGGGCGTGCGCCAGGCTCTGCATCCCGGCGCAGGCCGCGGCGACCCGGTCGGCGGCGTCGGGGTCACCGCCGTAGCGGGCGATCCGCAGCCCGTCGGCGGAGAGCACCACGATCATCTCGATGCCGAGGGTGCCGTCGACGAGGTCGCGGAGCATCCAGTCGATGTTGCCTCGCTGCTGCATCACGTGAGGTCCCCCTCGTCGCCGGCCTCGTCGCGGGCCGTTTCCATCCGGTTCGGCTGGTTTTCCTTGAGCAGGTGCTGGTAGGCGGCCGGGTTGCGGGTGAACCCGGTGGGGTCACCCGGGTTGTCCTTCTTCAGCCCCTCGTAGAAGGCCTCGACCCACATGCCCGGCAGGGGCTGCTCCTTCTTCTCCGGCTCGGGCTCGGGCTCCGGCTCCGGCTCCGGCTCGGGGTCGGGCGTCAGCCACGGGTTGTCCTTGATCCGGTGGGCGTTGGCGGCGCGCTCGGCCGCCTCCTTCACGGCCTGGTCCCAGGCCGCCTCGTCGATCAGCTGCTGGCTGAGCGAGGTCTTCACCCGGCTGCGGCGCTGCGGCAGGCCGTTCTCCGTCCACTCGGTGACCACGGGGACGTCGTCCTCCATGGACACCGTGGCGGGGATCTTCGGGTTGGTGGGGCGACGGATCTTGGGTTTGCGCTTGGGGCCCTCGACCGAGCCGGGCGGGCGCGGGGCCACCGACTGGGCGCCGATGCCGTGCGGCACGAAGCCGAGCACGCCCGGCTCGTCGGTCATCATGATCCGCGGCACCACGAGCACCGCCCGCAGACCGCCGTACGCCGAGGAGCGCAGCGAGATCTGCATGTCGTACTGCTTGCACAGACGGCCGACGACGGCGAAGCCCAGCCGCGGGACGTCCTCGATGACCTCCAGGTCGGTGCCCTCCGCGGCCATGGCCAGCAGTTCCTCGAGGCGCTCGCGGGACTCCTCGTTGAGGGGCGGGCCGCAGTCCTCGATCTCGATGGCGACGCCGTACTGCACTTCGTGCGCGGTGACGTGCACCTGGGTCTGCGGCGGCGAGTAGCGGGTGGCGTTGTCGAGGATCTCGGCGCAGGCGTGGATGACCGGCTCGACCGAGACGCCCCTGATGTTGACCTTGGCGATGGACTTCAGCTCGATGCGCTTGTACTCGAGGATCCGGGACATCGCGCCGCGCAGCACGCTGTAGAGCGCCACCGGCAGCGGCCACTGACGGCCCGGACGGCCGCCGCCGAGGACGGAGACCGAGTCGGCGAGACGGCCGATCAGGGCGTTGCCGTGGTCGATGCGCAGCAGGTCCTGGAAGACCTCGTGGTTGCGGCCGTGGTCCTCCTCCATCTCGCGGAGTTCCTTGGCCTGCTGGTGGACGATGGCCTGGACGCGCTGGGCGACGTGGACGAAGGACTGCTGGGCCCCCTCGCGCTGGGTGACCTCGCTCTCCACCGCCTTCAGCACCGCGTTCAGCAGGTCGGTGTGCGGTTTGCGCAGGTCATGGCAGCTGGGTTCGGTCTGCTGCAGGCGGTCCAGCACTTCGCGGGCCGGGAGGCCGCCGCGCAGCAGGCGGACCGAGCGGGGCAGCACCTCCTTGGTGATGCGGCCGATGAGCTGGTCCTGTTCGGCGAGGAGCTGCTCCAGGTAGGCGCCGCGCCGGGCCTGTTCGGTCTGCCGGCGGCGGAAGGCGCGGCCGCGTCGGGCGGCTTCGACGGCCGTCACGAGGACCAGCAGGGTGGCGATGCCGCCGACCAGGCCGACCGCGAACCGGGCAGAGTGCGCCACCACGGCGACGGCGGCTCCGGTCGCCGCCGCCATCACTATGGCAGGCGGCAACAGCACGCGGGTATACGGGAGTTCACGGCGACCGGGCGGGGTTTGAACACTCACCATGTGGGCCCTCTGAAACGAATCGGCTGGGTGTCGGGCGAGCTTGCGGGGGGAAGAGTCATGGAAATGTCTGGCCATTCACGGCAATGGGGAACAAGCGCACGAATTCAGCGCAACTCGGTGCGCTGCGGGCGAGCTTAGTCCGACCGGATCATCGGCGTGTCATATTCGGGGACCGCCTGAAACGGGCTGCGGCCACCGGGTACGCTCGGCTCCATTTGCACGGAACGAGATCAGTCGAACACACCACGTCATGTCGCACGGGCACACGAAAGCCGCCCACCCAAACGGGTGAACGGCTCACGTGTCAGAGCGGCGACCGGGTCAAGGGGCGCGGGCCGGATCGATGTGCGGCTCCGCCGCGCGGGCGCGAGAGCCCACGCGCTCCCCGGCGCCCGCCCGGGGCGATCATCCCACCGACGAGTAGGCGACGACCCCCCGCAGCAGCCCCTCGACCGCCTTGCGCGCGGCCTTCGGCACGGTGGACCCCTCCGCGGGCGCCGCCGCCTGGATCTGCCCCAGCACGTCGATCACCTGCTTGCACCACCGCACGAAGTCCCCCGCCGGCATCTCCGCCTCGCGCAGCACCTCGTCCAGCCCCTTGCCGGAGGCCCACATGTACGCGGCCCAGGCGAACCCGAGATCGGGCTCGCGCTGCCCGACGCCCTCGGTCTGGCTGATGCGGTAGTCCTCCTCCAGGGCGTCCAGCCGCCCCCAGATCCGCACCGTCTCGCCGAGCGCGGCCTTCGCCTTGCCGGACGGCAGCTTCGGGGCGAGCGCGTCGTCGCCGACCCGCGCCTCGTACACCAACGCCGAGACGCACGCGGCGAGTTCCGCCGGGGCCAAGCCCTCCCAGACGCCGGCCCGCAGGCACTCGCTGGCCAGCAGGTCCAGCTCGCCGTAGAGCCGGGCGAGCCGCTTGCCGTGCTCGGTGACCTCGTCGTCGCGCAGATAGTCCAGCTCGGTCAGCAGCGCCACGATCCGGTCGAAGGTCCGCGCGATGGTGTTCGTCCGGCCCTCGATACGGCGCTCCAGCTGCTTGGTGTCCCGCATCAGCCGGTGGTACCGCTCGGCCCAGCGGGCGTGGTCCTCGCGGTCGTTGCAGCCATGGCACGGGTGCGCCCGCAGGGCCGCCCGCAGCCGGGCGATCTCGCGGTCGTCGGCGGCCTCGGACCGCCGCTTGCGGTGCCGGTCGGGCGTGATGTGCCCGGCCTTGGTGCGCAGCGCGGACGCCAGGTCCCGGCGGGACTGCGGCGAGCGGGGGTTGAAGGACTTCGGGATGCGCATCCGCTCCAGCGGCTCCACCGGCACCGGGAAGTCGATCGACGCCAGCCGCTTGACCTGCCGCTCGGCGGTGAGCACCAGCGGGCGCGGCCCGTCGTGGTGCTCCAGGCCCCGGTGACCGTTGGAGCGCCCGGCGGGCAGGCCCGGGTCGAGCACCAGCGCCAGCCCGGCGTACTTGCCGGTCGGCACATGGATGACGTCACCGGGCTTCAGCCGCTCCAGCGCCACGGCGGCCTCGGCCCGCCGCTGCGACGCGCCCTGCCGGGCCAGCTCGGTCTCGCGGTCCTTCAGCTCCCGGCGCAGTCGCGCGTACTCCTCGAAGTCGCCGAGGTGGCAGGTCATGGAGGCCTTGTAGCCCTCCAGACCCTCCTCGTTGCGCTGCACCTGCCGGGAGATGCCGACGACCGACTTGTCGGCCTGGAACTGGGCGAACGAGGTCTCCAGCAGCTCACGCGAGCGGTGCCGCCCGAACTGCTCGACCAGGTTGACCGCCATGTTGTACGACGGCTTGAAGCTGGAGCGCAGCGGATAGGTGCGGGTGCCCGCGAGGCCGGCCAGGTGCTCGGGGCTCATCCCGCGCTGCCACAGCACCACGGCGTGGCCCTCGACGTCGATGCCGCGCCGTCCGGCCCGGCCGGTCAGCTGGGTGTACTCACCGGGGGTGATGTCGGCGTGCTGCTCGCCGTTCCACTTGACCAGCTTCTCCAGCACCACCGAGCGGGCGGGCATGTTGATGCCCAGCGCCAGCGTCTCGGTGGCGAAGACCGCCTTCACCAGCCCGCGGACGAACAGCTCCTCGACGACCTCCTTGAAGGTCGGCAGCATGCCCGCGTGGTGGGCGGCGATACCGCGCTCCAGGCCCTCCAGCCACTCGTAGTAGCCGAGCACGTGCAGGTCCTCGCGCGGGATCGAGGCGGTGCGCTCCTCGACGAGCGCCCGCACCCGGTGGCGCGCCTCCTCGTCGTTGAGCCGCAGCCCGGCGTACAGGCACTGCTGGACGGCTGCCTCGCAGGCGGCGCGGCTGAAGATGAAGGTGATCGCCGGGAGCAGCCCCTCGGCGTCCAGCCGTTCGATCACCTCGGGGCGGCTCGGCGTCCAGACGCGCGAGCGCTGGCGGCGCTCCCGCTCCCGGTCGGCCTCGCGCATCGCCCGGCCGCGCCGGCGGTCCTGGAAGGACGGCCGGGTCGCCTCCATGCGCGCCATCCGGGTGAGGTCGGGGTTGACGGCCTTCTTGTGGCCCTCGCCCTCCTCGAACAGGTCGTACATCCGCCGCCCGGCGAGCACGTGCTGGAACAGCGGCACGGGCCGGTGCTCGGAGACGATCACCTCGGTGTGGCCGCGCACGGTGTCCAGCCAGTCGCCGAACTCCTCGGCGTTGGAGACGGTCGCCGACAGCGACACCAGCGTCACGGACTCGGGCAGGTGGATGATCACCTCTTCCCAGACCGCGCCGCGGAAGCGGTCGGAGAGGTAGTGCACCTCGTCCATGACCACATAGCCGAGGCCCAGGAGCGTCTGGGAGCCCGCGTACAGCATGTTCCGCAGCACCTCGGTGGTCATCACGACCACCGGGGCGTCGGAGTTGACGCTGTTGTCGCCGGTCAGCAGGCCGACCTTCGCGGTGCCGTAGCGGCGGCACAGGTCGTTGTACTTCTGGTTCGACAGCGCCTTGATGGGGGTCGTGTAGAAGCACTTCTTGCCCTGCTGGAGGGCGAGGTGGACGGCGAACTCGCCGACGATCGTCTTGCCGGAGCCGGTGGGTGCCGCGACCAGCACGCCCTTCCCCGCCTCGAGGGCCTGGCAGGCCTCGATCTGGAAGGGGTCGAGGCCGAAGTCGTACATCTCGCGGAAGGACGCGAGCGCGGTGGCCTGCTCGGCTGCCCGCCTGCGGGCTGCCGCGTACCGCTCGGCCGGTGAGAGGTCCTGTGTCATCGTGCTTTCGAGCGTACCGGGCCGCACTGACAACAGGACGATCATTATCCGGATCCGATCCTGTGAATCCGGAGATAGCCCCAGCTCAGGGGCCCACCACCCGGACCGCCGCGGGGACGCAGCGCGCGGTCAGCGGCAGCGGTCCGAGCGGTTCGCCGTCCGCGTAGCCGGTGATTCCCTCCGCCGCGATCTCGATCTTCGCAGTCCGGTGCACGGTGACCTTGGGGTGATCCACGTGCCCGCCCCGGTACACGGTCGGGAAGACCCGCAGCAGCGTCCGCCGGGAGCAGTCCCCGACCACGGTGACGTCGAACAGCCCGTCGGTGAGGTCCGCTCCGGGGCAGATGCGCATCCCGCCGCCGTACGAGGATCCGTTGCCGACCGCCACCAGCGTCGCCTCGACCTCGCGCACGGCGCCGTCGTCGAGGGTGATCCGGTACGGGAACGGGCGGAACGCGGCCAGCTCGGCGAGCATCGCCAGGTCGTACTTGAGGCGGCCCGCGGGCCATCGCATCCGGTTGCCCCGGTCGTTGACCCGGGAGTCGAATCCGGAGGCCAGGACCGTGCCGAACCAGCGGTCCCCGGCCCGGCCGAGGTCGATGTCGCGCAGCCGCCCGCCCTTGAGGGCGTCGGCGATCAGCCGGCCGGCGGCGGCCGGGTTCCGCACGGGCAGGCCGAGGGCGCGGGCGAAGTCGTCACCGGTGCCGACGGCGACCAGGCCGAGCGGCGTCCGGGTGCCGGCGACCGCCTGGAGCGCCAGGCCCGCCATGCCGTCCCCGCCGACGGCGATCAGGGCGCCGGTGCCCTCGGCGACGGCGGCACGCGCGCGTGTGAGGGCGTCCCCGGCGTTCTCGCCGAGGACCGTCCGCACCGAGAAGCCGGCCGCCCGCAACGCGGAAGCGGCCGGCTGCGCCGCGTGGGCGCCTCGGCCGCGGCCCGCGGTGGGATTGACGAAGAGAGTGATCTCACAGGTCACGCAGTGACCCTACGAGCTGGGCGGCGCTCCTCAGGTCACGTCGTCATAACCGTTGACCCGGTCCCTGGTCGCCTGTTCGGGCAGCGCGGGGGCGGTGCTGACCGCCTCGATCTCGCCGATGTCCTCGGGGGTCAGATCCAGCTCCGAGGCCTCGTCGTCGGCGGGGCCCAGTGCCTCGCGGCGCCGGCGGCGGGCGTCGTTGACGAGCGAGAACCCGACCGCGGCGAAGTACAGGACCCAGATCGGCCCGGCGAGCCCGAGCATGGAGACCGGGTCGGTGCTGGGGGTGGCGATGGCCGCGAAGACCGTGATGCCCATGATCATGCCGCGCCACCAGCCGGCCATCCGCTTGCCGGAGATGGCGCCGGTGAGGTTCAGCATGACCAGCAGCAGCGGCAGCTCGAAGGAGAGGCCGAAGACGACGACCATACGGGTCACGAGGTCGAGCAGGTCGTCCAGCGGCAGCAGGTTGTCCACGTCGATCGGCGTGAACTCGATCAGCACCTGGGCGGTGGTGGGCAGCAGCTTGTAGGCGAAGTAGGCGCCGGCCAGGAAGAGCGGGAAGCCCGTGCCGACGAACGCGTACGCGTACTTCTTCTCGTGCTTGTGCAGACCGGGCGCGACGAACGCCCACAGCTGGTACAGCCAGACCGGCGCGGCCAGGACGACACCGGCCATCAGGGACACCTTCAGCGCGAGCGTGAACGGTGTGAGCAGACCGTTGATCGTGATGTTCGCGCACGGATCGGCGTTCTCGCCGGCCTTCGCCAGTTCCTCGAAGGTCTGCTTGCAGCCGACCGACTCGAGGATCGGCTCGGTGAAGAAGTTGATGATGTCGTTGTAGAAGAAGGCGGCGACGACCGTGACCGCCACGATCGCCAGCAGCGCCTTCGCGAGCCGGTTGCGGAGCTCACGAAGGTGCTCCGCGAGGGGCATCCGCCCCTCGGGATCCTTCTCCTTCTTGCGGGCAGACTTCAGCAACCCACGTTCCCATCTCGTGCGGCGGGCCGGAGGTCACCGGCCCTGCGTCAGCGCTTCGTCGTGTCCGTCGGCTCGGTGACCGGGCGGGAGCTGGACACGTCACCGGGGGCGGCCTGGATGACGCGCTGCGCGGGCTCGTCGGTGGTGTGCGGCGGGTCGGCCGGCGCGGAGGACTTCCCGTCCTCCTTCATCGCCTTGGCCTCGCTCTTCAGGATGCGCGCGGACTTGCCGAGCGAGCGGGCCATGTCCGGAAGCTTCTTCGCGCCGAAGAGCAGGATGATGACGACGAGGATGAGAATAATCTCGGGGGCTCCGAGCTTTCCTCCGAACATAAGCTTTTACCTTCTCACCGAGGCGGGTGGGTGGGTGGCTGTCCGACCGGTCGGACAGGTGTCCGAACGACCGTGCTGGCAGCGATCGTAACGCTCAGGGGTAAACGTCCGGCAATCCCCGTGCGTCCTCCCGGTTCGCGTCCGGGCCTCGTTTTCCGGACCGCGACCAGCAGCGTACCTGCCGGGCGGGGCAAGTTGACAGGGCGAAGCGGCCCAAAGCACATGAACCCGCCGCAGTCGCAGGAGCCGTACGGCGCCCCTCACAGCGCGTCGACGGAGCGGGCCGTGCTGACCGCGGCCCGCTCCAGATCCTCGGCGGCCCGGTTGATACGCCGAGTGGACTCCGCCACTTGCCGGCCGAGACGCTGGGCCTCCACGAACACCCGTACGGCCAGCACGCCGAGGACGGCGAGACCCAGGAAACCCACAGCGATCGCGAACATCGGCCAGAACATGATGCCGAGCCTAGACCGTCCTAGACGGTGGAGTGGAGCCGCAGGGTCCGCACGCCGCCACCGGTGAGCAGTTCGACGATCCGCTCCCCCGCGGGCTTGCGGACGGCCGCGCCGCACTCGGGGCAGGTGAAGGAGTAGAACGTCGTACGGCTGCTGGCGCCGATCGCCAGCCGCAGGGCGCTCGCGGCGAGTTCGAAGCGGCCGCGGCAGTCCGGGCAGCCCGCCTTGAACACCACCGGGGTGACGCTGCGCATCCCGGCGAACGCGGACGCCACCGGCACGCCGCGCCCGCCGGACGCCGACTCGCTCACAGTCCCTGCTCCTGCCTGTCGAACCGCTCGCCGGGGGCGTCGTCCCCGAGGCCCTCGTACGCCG
Organism: Streptomyces glaucescens; assembly: GCF_002154375.1. Taxonomy (GTDB): domain Bacteria; phylum Actinomycetota; class Actinomycetes; order Streptomycetales; family Streptomycetaceae; genus Streptomyces; species Streptomyces glaucescens. The sequence continues at coordinate 26,090 of NZ_MUND01000199.1, forward strand.
CCAGTGCCTCGCGGGCGGCCCGGCGGGCGCTGTCGGCCAGCTCGGCCGGGGCGACGATCCGGCCGTCGCGGCCGAGGCGCAGCGCGAGGCGGCGCAGCGAGGCCGGGTCGGGGGTGCGCAGTGTGATCCGCAGACCGCCGTCGGGAAGCTCCTCGGCGCTGTCGTGCGGGTAGTACTCGGCGACCCAGCGGCCGCCCGGGCCGACCTCGACGATGACCTCCGGGTCCTCGGCGGCCGGCTGCACCAGTCCCTCCGACAGGTCCCGCAGCTCGATCTCCGGCGGCGCGGACGGCTCGTCGAGGATCTTGATCTCGGCGACCCGGTCGAGCCGGAAGGTGCGGCGCGCCTCGGAGCGCCGGCACCACGCCTCTACATAGGTGTGGCCGACGCTGACCAGCCGGATCGGGTCGATCTCGCGCTCGGTGACCTCGTCGCGGGCCGGCGAGTAGTAGCGGATCCACAGACGGCGGCGCTCGGAGATCGCCCGGTCCACGTCGGCGAAGACACCGCCCTCGGACTCGAAGGTCACCGACAGCCGGGAGCTGGCGCCCGCCGCCTCGCCGGCCGCGGTCTCCACCTTCGCGGTGGCGCGCAGCAGCGCCTGGCGGTCGCTCTCGCGCAGACCCGGCAGGGTGGCCACCGCGCGGGCGGCGACCAGCAGCGCGGTCGCCTCGTCGGCGGCGAGCCGCAGCGGCTCCGCCGCCTCCGCGCCGAGGGCGGCGGGGTTGTGCCACCAGATGCGCTCGCCGTCGGTGTCGATGTCGAGCAGATCGCCGCCGCGGAAGCTGGTGCCGCACATGGGCAGCACGTCGAGGTCGGAGACCAGCTCCTCCTCGGTGATGCCGAAGGCGCGGGCGACGTCCTCGATCCGGGCACCGGGGCGCTCCTTGAGGTACGTCACCAGGGAGAGCATCCGCCGGGTCTGGTCGATGGCGTTCACGGGCCTGACCGGTTTGCCTGCCACTGTCTGTCCCGCTCTCCCTCAGCCCTTGGCGACGGCGCGCAGCCGGTCCACCACGTCGGCGCGCAGCTCGGCGGGCTCGAGGACCACCACGTCCGGGCCGAACTCCACCAGCCAGGCATCCAGTCCGTGCCCGTACGGAATCTCCAACTCGTCCCAGCCGTCGCCCAGTTCCCGCACCGAGGTGGCCTTCGCCCGCAAGGGGTAGCCGGCGCCGGAGCGCAGCCGGATGCGGGCGCTGCGGTCGGCGATCTCGCCGGCCCAGCCGGCCACGGTCTCGCGCACGGTGACGACATCGGGGACCGGGGCGGTGAACCGCGCGGCGCGCGAGCGTACCTTGCCGGTGATCCGGGACAGCCGGAAGACCCGCTCGGCGCCCCGGTCGCGGTCCCAGCCCGCCAGATACCAGTGGCCGCGCCAGCACTCCAGTGCCCACGGCTCGACCTGCCGGGTCTCGGGGCGGGCGGCGTTGGCCTTGCGGTACTCGAAGACGACGGGGCGGCGGTCGCGGCAGGCGAGCATCAGCGGCTCGAAGGCGGCCTCGTGCACGGGGATGCGCGGCTCCAGGGCGCCGTGCGCCTCGTACGGGTCGACGTCCTCCGGGAGCCCGGCCGCGCGAAGCTTCTGCAGGGCGCCGCTGGCCGCCCCGGCCAGCCGGGCCTGCTGCCACACCTTGGCGGCCAGGCCCAGGGCGGCGGCCTCCTCGGCGTCCAGCGTGATGGGCGGGAGGCGGTTGCTGTCGCGGCGGGCGAGATAGCCGACCTCGCCGTCGAGGTTCTCGACGGTCTCGATCACGAGCCCCAGCTCACGCAGGTCGTCCTTGTCCCGCTCGAACATGCGGTTGAAGGAGTCCTCGGACCCGGACCCACCACTTCCCGGCCCGAAGGCCTCGACGTACGCCTCGATGGAATCGCGCAGCTCGCGCTTGCTGAGCGGCCGCCGTGTCCCCAGCAGGCACAGCGCCAGGTTCATCAGCCGCTCGGCCTTGGCAATGGCCATCGACGCCCTTCGCCTTCCCTATGGTGCTTCCGACCGATGACCGTACCGCTCAGGGGCGCTGCGGCAAAAGCCGAGGGCCCATGCCCGGACAGGCATGGGCCCCGGATGATCGGAACCGGTCGGATCTCGCACGCGGCTCGTACGACGACCGGAACGTCTCTGATCCCTCATGACTCCTGTACGACGGTCAGACCCCGAGGAGGTCGACCACGAAGATCAGGGTCTCGCCGGGCTTGATCGCCGGGGTGGGGCTCTGGTTGCCGTAGGCGAGGTGGGCCGGGATGGTCAGCTGGCGACGGCCGCCGACCTTCATGCCCTGCACGCCGAGGTCCCAGCCCTTGATGACACGGCCGCCGCCCAGCGGGAAGCGGAAGGGGGTGCCGCGGTTCCAGCTCGCGTCGAACTCCTCGCCCGTGCTGAAGGCGACGCCGACGTAGTGCACGGTGACGGTCTGACCGGCCTGGGCCTCGGGGCCGTCGCCCACCCAGATGTCCTTGATCTCCAGGTCCGCCGGGGGCTCGCCGCCCGGGAAGTCGATCTCGGGCTTATCGATGCTCACGTCTGTGGCTCCTGCATGTGTACGACAAGTAACGCCCCCAGTCTTTCATCCCACCCGGCGCAGCCGTGACCAGCCACTCCAACGGGCCGAAAACGCGGGGCCGGGGCTCACATCTTGGCGAGGATGTCCACCGTGAACACCAGCGTGGCGCCCTTGGCGATGCCGCTGCCCTCCGGCGGGGTGTCGCCGTACCCCAGGTCCGGCGGGATCACGATCAGCACGCGGCTGCCGACCTTCTTGCCGGTCAGCCCCTGCGACCAGCCCTTGACGACCTGCTGGAGGGAGAAGGACGTCAGCGCCTTGCGGCCGTACGTGGAGTCGAACTCCTTGCCGCCCGTCCACTGCACGCCCTTGTACTGCACCAGGACGCTGTCCTGGGCGCCGACCTCGGTGCCGTCGCCCTCGATGACGTAGTTCGCCACGAGCTTCTTCGGCGGGTCCGTCTTCGGGATCTCGACGGACGGCGCCTTGCCGTCGGTGTTGGTGCCGACCTTCGGCAGGTTCGCGTCGTCCTGCGCGACCTCGGTGCCCTTGGCGGAGCTCGTGGCGTTGAAGGTGCCCTGGAGGTCCACGACGAAGACCAGCGTGTCGGTGCCCTTGATGCCCGCCTGGGACTGGCCCTGCTCGCCGTACCCCCAGGCCGGCGGGACCGAGAACTGGACCCGGCTGCCCAGCTTCTTCCCGGTCAGCGCATACCGCCAGCCGTCGATGATGCTGCCCTGCGCCAGCTGGATGACCAGCGGCGTCTTGCGGTCGTAGGAGTTGTCGAACACCTTCGCGGTGTCCCAGATCTGCCCCAGGTAGTTCGCCTGGATGTAGTCGCCCTCCGCGACCGTACGGCCGCCGCCCGCCACGACCGTCTTCACCGCGAGATCCTTCGACGGGGTCCCGCTGCCCTTGGCCACGGTCGGCTTCTCGTCGAACTCGGTGCCCGCGGTGATCGCCGGCAGCGGACCGTCGACGATCTTCGGCGACGGCGCGGCGGAGGTGGCCGGCGCGGTCGGCGAAGGGCTGTCGCTGGCCTTGCTCGAGTCGGCCTTGTCGTCGCCGCATCCGGCGAGCGTGACCAGTCCGGCGGGAACGGCAATCATGAGTGAGCGTCGGCGCACGATGGGAGCCTCGTAATCGGTCGATCTTGCGGATGGCGTGCGCGCAACTCTACGGCGTGAGAAGGGCGCCGTACGGGTAACGTACGGCGCCCGTGTGGCGTTCCGGGGATCGGTCCGGTGTCGCCCTGGGTCACATTCCGGCGATCAGCTTCTCCACCCGGTCGTCCACCGAACGGAACGGGTCCTTGCACAACACGGTGCGCTGTGCCTGGTCGTTCAGCTTCAGATGCACCCAGTCGACGGTGAAGTCCCGGCGCTGTTCCTGCGCCCGCCGGATGAAGTCGCCGCGCAGCCGGGCCCGAGTGGTCTGCGGCGGAACCGACTTGCCCTCGAAGATCTTCAAGTCGTTGCAGATCCTGGCGGCTTGGCCCTTCTTCTCCAGCAGGTAGTAGAGACCGCGACGGCGGTGGATGTCGTGGTAGGCGAGGTCTATCTGGGCGACCCGCGGATGCGACATGGTCATGTTGTGCTTGGCCCGGTACCGCTCGATGAGCTTGTACTTCATGACCCAGTCGATCTCGGTGTCGATCCGGTCGAGGTCCTCGCTCTCGATCGCGTCCAGCGTGCGGCCCCACAGCTCGAGCACCTGCTCCACCGTGCCGGTGCGGATGCCGCGCCGCTCGCAGAAGTCGAGGGCCTTCTCGTAGTACTCGCGCTGCACCTCGAGCGCCGACGCCTCCCGGCCGCTGGCCAGGCGGACCTTGCGGCGGCCGGTGATGTCGTGGCTGACCTCGCGGATCGCCCGGATGGGGTTCTCCAGGGTCAGGTCCCGCATCACGGTCCCCGCCTCGATCATGCGCAGCACCAGGTCGGTCGCGCCGACCTTCAGCAGCATCGTCGTCTCGGACATGTTGGAGTCGCCCACGATCACGTGCAGGCGGCGGTAGCGCTCGGCGTCCGCGTGCGGCTCGTCGCGCGTGTTGATGATGGGCCGGGAGCGGGTCGTCGCCGAGGAGACGCCCTCCCAGATGTGCTCGGCCCGCTGGCTGACGCAGTACACCGCACCGCGCGGCGTCTGCAGCACCTTCCCGGCGCCGCACAGCAGCTGCCGGGTGACGAGGAACGGGATGAGGATGTCCGCGAGCCGCGAGAACTCCCCGTGCCGGGCCACCAGATAGTTCTCGTGGCAGCCGTAGGAGTTGCCCGCCGAGTCGGTGTTGTTCTTGAAGAGGTAGACGTCGCCCGCGATTCCCTCCTCGTGCAGGCGTCGTTCCGCGTCCACCAGGAGACCTTCGAGAATGCGCTCGCCGGCCTTGTCGTGAGTGACGAGTTCGATCACGTTGTCACATTCGGGTGTCGCGTATTCCGGATGCGAGCCCACGTCGAGATAGAGGCGGGCACCGTTCCGCAGAAACACATTGCTGCTGCGGCCCCATGACACGACACGGCGGAAGAGGTACCGCGCCACCTCGTCAGGCGACAGACGGCGCTGTCCCCTGAACGTGCACGTGACGCCGTACTCGTTCTCCAGCCCGAAAATGCGGCGGTCCATGACTGAACATTACGCCCGATCCCCTGAACTGAAACGGGGTTCGACAGCACGATTTGGATCATTTTCCGATGAAGACGCAACGACCGCGGTCCGCGCGGGAGCTGCGAGGACCCGTCCCGTGGCGACCAGGACCAGCAGCGACACCCCGCCGGCGGCGCTCGGCACCGCGAATCCCCACAGCGCTCCGCCCCACTCGACGACCGGCCCCGCCAGCCCGGTTCCGACCGAGGCACCCACCGTGAACGTGGTCACCAGCCAGGAGAACGCCTCGGTGACCGTGCCGGCCGGCGCGTGCCGGTCGACGATGACGAACGCGCAGGCGATGGCGGGTGCCAGGAACACCCCGGACAGGCCCGTCAGCGCCGCCATGGGGACCGGACCCGGCATCAGCGTGAGCGGCAGGTAACAGACCGCCAGAAGACCCACCAGCACCCGCAGTCGCCGCTCCGGGGCACCGGCCCACTGCCGCGCCCCGTAGACGGCGCCGCCGGCCAGCGCGCCCATGCCCAGGGCCGCCATCAGCCAGCCGTAGACCGCGTCACCGCCGTGGTCGTCGGCGTACGACACCGCGGCGACCGTGATGGAGCCGAGCGCCACGCCGACGAACAGGAACGCGGCGAGCAGGGCGAGCAGCCCCGGCGAGCGCAGGGCGCCCAGCCAGTGGGCCTCCCGCGGAGCCGACCGCCACGCGCGCGAGGGCGGCGACACGACCACGGAGAGCGCACCGAGGACGCCGATCACGTTCAGCACGAGCAGCGCGGCCTGGGCCGACCACAGGGACGTGCAGAGGGTGACCAGGAGCGGGCCGACGGTGAACATCACCTCCTGGGCCACGGCGTCCATCGCGTACGCGGTGTGCACCTGGCCCTCCTTGCGCAGCACGGACGGCCACAGGGCCCGCAGGCCGCCCTCCAGGGGCGGGGTGAACAGCCCGGACGCGGCGACCGCGGCGTAGGCGAGCAGCGCCGGGTCGGTGCCCGCGAAGGCGAAGACGGCCATCGCCGCGGCCGACAGCACGGCCGCGGGCAGCTGGACCCGAGGCTGGCCGTGCAGGTCCACCAGACGGCCGAGCAGGGGCTGCCCGACGGCGTTGGCGACGCCGTAGACGGCGGCCAGGGCCCCCGCGAGGCTGTACGAGCCGCCCTCCGCGCGGACGAACAGCACGATCGCGATCGCGGCGGTGGCGTTCGGCAGCCGCCCCACCAGCGTGCCCGTCAGCAGCCGGGCGGCGTGCCTCGTCCTGAGGATGTCCAGGTATCTCGCGGCCATGTTCCGCCCTCCCGCTGAAGTTTTACGTATAACGTCCTTCGTCATACGTACCATGTGCGCTGTTCGCACGTCCAGGCGGAGCCCGGGCGCGATCCCTACCGAGGAGCAGCCCGACGGTGGCACGAGCCAGCACCCGCCCCACGAGCCGCGACGTCGCCGAGGCCGCGGGAGTCTCCCAGGCGGCCGTGTCCCTCGTGCTGGGCGAGAAGTGGCGCGGCCGGGTCTCCGCGGCCACCGCCGAACGGGTCCGCGAGGCCGCCCGGACACTCGGCTACCGGCCCAACCTGGCCGCCCGCAACCTCCGCCTCGGCCGCACCCGCACGGTCCTGCTCGTCGTCCCCGCCCTCACCACCGAGTTCTTCGCCGGCGTCTACACCGGTGCCGCCCGGGTCGCCGCCGCCCACGGCTTCGGCGTCGTGCTCTACCCCTCCCCCGAGGGCATCGGCCCCGCCCGCGACCCGTTCGCCTCCGCCCAGGCCGCCCTCGACGGCGTGCTCGCCTCCTCCATGGCCGCCGACGCCCTCACCGCCATCCGCGGTGACCAGCTGCCCCTGGTCATGCTGGACAGCGACCCGGACGGCAGCCTCGGCGCGGCCACCGTCAACCTGGACATCACCGACGGCGTGCGCCAGGTCGCCGAGCACCTGCTCGGCCTCGGCCACCGCCGCTTCCTGCACCTCGCGGCCGACGTCGCCTCCTGGACCTTCGAGATCCGCGCCCGGGAGCTGGCCGCGCGGGTGGGCGCCGTACCCGGCACCACCGTGCGCACCGCGCCCGCCCCGATCTCCATCGAGGGCGCCCGCGCCGCCGCCGAGGCCGCGCTGAGCGCGCCGGGACCGCGCCCCACCGCGATCGTCTGCGACGACGACAAGCTCGCCGCCGGCGCCTACAAGGCCGCCCGCCGCCTGGGCCTGCGCATCCCCGACGACATCTCCGTCACCGGCCTGGACGACCTCGCCCTGGCCACCGCCATCGACCCCGAGCTGACCACCGTCCGCCTGGACGCGGAGCTGTTCGGTGAACGCGGCATGCAGGCCCTGCTGGCCGTCCTGGAGGGCCGCGCACCCGCGCGGGGGGACATCCCCGTCGAGCTGGTCGTACGGGGCTCCACGGCGCCGCCGGCGGTCGCCTGAGACGCCGTGTGCCCCGGCCTCCACAGAAGCCGGGGCACACGCGCGGTGGAACGAGGGTCTTTGCCGGGCTACTCCTCCTCGGGACCCTCGGCGGACTCGCTCTCCGTCTGGGTGGTGGTGCCCTCCGCCAGCAGCCGGGACAGCTGACCGCCGGTGATCCGCTTGAACTTCCGCTTCTGCGGACGCGTGCGGTCCAGCACCGCGACCTCGAGACGTTCGGCGGGGATCTCCCGCTGCGAGCCGTTCGACTCGCGGGACAGCGCCTGGACCGCCAGCTTCAGCGCCTCCGACAGCGTCATGCCGTCCTGGTGGCGCTGGTCCAGGTAGCTGCTGATCAGCTCCGCGTTGCCGCCGACCGCGACCGAGCCGTGCTCGTCCACGATCGAGCCGTCGTGCGGCAGCCGGTAGATCTGGTCGCCCTCCGGCGTCTCGCCCACCTCGGCGACGACCAGCTCCACCTCGTACGGCTTCTCGCCCGCGCTGGAGAAGATCGTACCCAGCGTCTGCGCGTACACGTTCGCCAGGCCGCGCGCGGTCACGTCGCCCCGGTCATAGGTGTAACCCCGCAGGTCGGCGTAGCGGACGCCGCCGATGCGCAGGTTCTCGTACTCGTTGTACTTGCCGGCCGCGGCGAAGCCGATCCGGTCGTAGATCTCGCTGAACTTGTGCAGCGCGCGGGACGGGTTCTCACCGACGAACACGATGCCGTCGGCGTACTGCAGGACGACCAGGCTGCGACCACGGGCGATGCCCTTGCGGGCGTACTCGGCCCGGTCGGCCATGGCCTGCTGGGGTGAGACATAGAACGGCGTCGACACCGGTTATCCGTCCCTTTCTGTGGAAGTCACTGGATCACCTGACAACAGAGCGCCCATGGTCAGAGCAGGGCGGCCCGCGGGCCGTCCGGCTGCTCCAGACGCCGCTCCAGCACGGAGCGGGCGATCCGCGAGGACTCGTCCTCGGTGAGCCGGCGGTAGCCGTCCTCGGTGATCACGGTGACGATCGGGTAGATCCGGCGGGCGACATCGGGACCACCGGTCGCCGAGTCGTCGTCTGCCGCGTCGTACAGCGCCTGCACCACGAGGGTGGTGGCCTCGTCCTCGGTCAGGTCGTCGCGGAAGAGCTTCTTCATGGCGCCGCGCGCGAAGATCGAGCCGGAGCCGGTGGCCGCGTACCCGTGCTCCTCGGAACGGCCGCCCGTCACGTCGTAGGAGAAGATGCGGCCCTTGGCGCGGTCCAGGTCGTAGCCCGCGAAGAGCGGTACGACCGCGAGGCCCTGCATGGCCATGCCCAGGTTGGAGCGGATCATCGTCGAGAGCCGGTTCGCCTTGCCCTCCAGGGAGAGCTGCACGCCCTCGACCTTCTCGAAGTGCTCCAGTTCCAGCTGGAACAGCTTCACCATCTCGACGGCCAGACCGGCGGTGCCGGCGATGCCGACCGCCGAGTACTCGTCCGCCGGGAACACCTTCTCGATGTCCCGCTGCGCGATGATATTGCCCATCGTGGCCCGCCGGTCACCGGCGAGCACGACACCGCCGGGGAAGGAGACCGCGACGATGGTCGTGCCATGCGGCGCCTCCACCACACCCTGCGTGGGCGGGAGCTGCCGGTTGCCGGGCAGCAGCTCGGGCTGGTGCTCCGAGAGGAAGTCCATGAACGAAGAAGATCCAGGCGTCAGGAAGGCAGCTGGTAGACGCCCGGTGCTACGAGTGTTGGCTTCCACGCGTTTCCTTCCAAGTAGTCAACAGGCCGAGGCCGGAATTGCAGTTGAAGCACAGTACGCCACGGACCCTACCCGCCGTCGGGCGGTGATCCACATGCGCGGCGGAAGCGGAACGGTTACGACGGCGCGGCGCCGGTCGCGCACGGCAGGACACTCCGCCGCGCGCTCCCGGCACCGCGCCGGTGTACCGCTTCCGGGCGTTCCCTCGCCCTCTCCAACCCTTCGGTTCAAAGGCGGATGAGGCAGGCTGCCTTCACTGGCCACCCTTTTGCACGAAGCTGCGCACGAAATCCTCGGCGTTCTCCTCGAGCACGTCGTCGATCTCGTCGAGGACGGAGTCGACGTCGTCGCTCAGCTTCTCGTGCCGCTCCTTGAGGTCCTCGGAAGCCTGCGTCTCCGCCGCCTGCTCCTCGACCTCCTCGCTGGACCGGGTGGCCTTCTGCTGTCCGCCGCCGGTGTCCTTGGTCGCCATAGCCCTCACCCCGCTCGGTTCGCCCGACACAGTTGCTCGGTCAAGATCAGACCCTACTCGCCGGGTCCGACAATGGCCCCGCAGTTTCTCCAACGTACGGGGCCCACCTCGATGATTCCCGGACCCGGTGCTTTCCACCCTGCCCGGCCGGCTTCCCCCGGGTACCCGCTCAGCCGCCGGAGAGCACCTTGACCAGGTCCTCGGCGGTGCGACAGCGGTCCAGGAGCTCCTTGACGTGATTACGCGTTCCGCGAAGCGGTTCCAGGGTTGGGACGCGCTGCAGGGAGTCCCGGCCCGGGAGGTCGAAGATCACGGAGTCCCAGGAGGCCGCGGCCACGTCGTCGGCGTACTGCTCCAGGCAGCGCCCGCGGAAGTACGCGCGGGTGTCCTCCGGCGGCTTCAGCATGGCCCGCTCGACCTCCGCCTCGTCCAGCAGCCGCTTCATCCGGCCGCGGGCGACCAGGCGGTTGTAGAGGCCCTTCTCGGGGCGCACGTCGGCGTACTGGAGGTCGACCAGGTGCAGCCTGGCCGCGTCCCAGTCCAGGTTGTCGCGGCGCCGGTAGCCCTCCATCAGCTCCCGCTTGGCGACCCAGTCCAGTTCGCCGGCGAGGCTCATGGGGTCGTGCTCGAGCCGGTTGAGGGTGTCCTCCCAGCGCGCGAGGACGTCCTTGGTCTGCTCGTCGGCGTCGGCCCCGAACCGCTCCTCGACGTACTTGCGGGACAGCTCGAAGTACTCCATCTGGAGCTGCACCGCGGTGAGTGTCCGGCCGCTGCGCAGGGTGATCAGGCGCTTGAGGGACGGGTCGTGCGAGACCTGGTGGAGGGTCCGTACCGGCTGGTCGACGGCCAGGTCGACGGCGATGAAGCCGTCCTCGATCATGGACAGGACCAGGGCCGTGGTGCCCAGTTTCAGGTAGGTCGAGACCTCGGACAGGTTCGCGTCGCCGATGATCACGTGGAGGCGGCGGTACTTCTCCGCGTCGGCGTGCGGCTCGTCGCGCGTGTTGATGATCGGGCGCTTGAGGGTGGTCTCCAGGCCGACCTCGACCTCGAAGTAGTCCGCACGCTGGCTGAGCTGGAAGCCGTGCTCGTGCCCGTCCTGGCCGATGCCGACGCGGCCGGCGCCGGCGAAGACCTGGCGGGAGACGAAGAAGGGCGTCAGGTGGCGCACGATGTCCGAGAAGGGGGTCTCCCGCTTCATCAGGTAGTTCTCGTGCGTGCCGTAGGAGGCGCCCTTGTTGTCGGTGTTGTTCTTGTAGAGGTGGATCGGCTGGGCGCCGGGGAGCTGAGCGGCCCGTTCGGCGGCCTCGGCCATGATCCGTTCGCCTGCCTTGTCCCACAGGACGGCGTCGCGCGGATTGGTGACCTCGGGCGCGCTGTACTCGGGGTGGGCGTGGTCGACGTAGAGGCGGGCGCCGTTGGTGAGGATCACATTGGCCAGGCCGATGTCCTCGTCGGTGAGCTGGCTGGAGTCGGCGGCCTCGCGGGCGAGGTCGAAGCCCCGCGCGTCGCGCAGCGGATTCTCCTCCTCGAAGTCCCAGCGGGCCCGGCGGGCCCGGTGCATCGCCGCCGCGTAGGCGTTGACGATCTGGGACGAGGTGAGCATGGCATTGGCGTTGGGGTGGCCGGGGACGGAGATTCCGTACTCCGTCTCGATGCCCATTACTCGCCGTACGGTCATGCGGCCCTCCTTGCCCGGCGAAGCCCTCGGTCGTGGGCCCCGCTCAGATACCGCTGGCGCTCGGTTGCGAATGCGGTGCCCGTCCCCGCACTGCGCGACTCGGCGGTATGGAAGAGCCTAGAACGCCTTTGCGCTGGTGGGGAGATCATTTGCGTCATTGCCTGCTCCAGCCGTGGCCTGAAAAACAGTCGGCTGCGGGTACCCGGCGAGGGCACCCGCAGCCGCCCCGCGTTTTACAGGTACTGTCCGGTGTTCGCCACCGTGTCGATGGAGCGCCCGGTGTCCGCGCCCTGCTTTCCGGTGATGAGGGTGCGGATGTAGACGATCCGCTCGCCCTTCTTGCCGGAGATCCGGGCCCAGTCGTCCGGGTTGGTGGTGTTCGGCAGGTCCTCGTTCTCCTTGAACTCGTCCACGCACGCCTGGAGGAGGTGGGAGACCCTGAGACCCTTCTGACTGTGCTCCAGGAAGTCCTTGATCGCCATCTTCTTGGCCCGGCCCACGATGTTCTCGATCATGGCGCCGGAGTTGAAGTCCTTGAAATAGAGGACTTCCTTGTCACCATTGGCGTAGGTGACCTCCAGGAAGCGGTTCTCCTCGGATTCGGCGTACATGTGTTCCACGGCCGTCTGGATCATGGCCTGGACGCACGCCCCCCGGTCGCCGCCGTGCTCGCCGAGGTCCTCGGAGTGCAGCGGGAGGCGTTCCGTGAGGTACTTGCCGAAGATGTCCTTGGCCGCCTCGGCGTCCGGACGCTCGATCTTGATCTTTACGTCGAGCCGGCCGGGCCGCAGGATCGCGGGGTCGATCATGTCCTCGCGGTTGGAGGCGCCGATCACCACCACGTTCTGCAGGCCCTCCACACCGTCGATCTCGGCGAGCAGCTGCGGGACGATGGTGTTCTCCACGTCCGAGCTGACGCCCGAGCCACGGGTGCGGAAGAGGGACTCCATCTCGTCGAAGAAGACGATGACGGGGGTGCCCTCGCTGGCCTTCTCCCGGGCCCGCTGGAAGACCAGGCGGATCTGCCGCTCGGTCTCACCGACGTACTTGTTGAGCAGCTCGGGGCCCTTGATGTTGAGGAAGAAGCTCTTGCCGGCGGCCTGGCCGGTCACCTCGGCGACCTTCTTGGCCAGCGAGTTGGCCACGGCCTTGGCGATGAGCGTCTTGCCGCATCCGGGGGGGCCGTACAGCAGGACGCCCTTGGGCGGCCGCAGTTCGTGCTCCTTGAACAGGTCCGGGTAGAGGTACGGGAGCTCGACCGCGTCGCGGATGGCCTCGATCTGGTTGCCGAGGCCGCCGATCTGCTCGTAGCCGATGTCGGGGACCTCTTCGAGGACGAGTTCCTCGACCTCGCTCTTGGGCACGACCTCGTAGACGTAGCCGGAGCGGGGTTCGAGCAGCAGGGCGTCGCCGGGACGGATGGTGACGTCCAGCAGCGGCTCGGCGAGCCGCACCACCCGTTCCTCGTCGGTGTGCCCGAGCACCAGGGCGCGCTCGCCGTCCTCCAGGATCTCCTTGAGGGTGACGATGTCCCCGACGCGCTCGAACTCCATGGCCTCGACCACGTTGAGCGCTTCGTTGAGCATCACTTCCTGGCCGCGCCGGAGCTCGTCCAGCTCGACGCTGGGGCTGACGTTCACGCGGAGCTTCCGGCCTCCGGTGAAGATGTCGGCCGTGCCGTCCTCGTTCGCCGCGAGGAAGACACCGAAGCCGGCCGGCGGCTGCGCGAGCCGGTCGACCTCCTCCTTGAGGGCCACGATCTGGTCGCGGGCCTCACGGAGCGTATTGGCGAGTCGCTCGTTCTGCGCGGACACGCCGGCCAGATTGGTCTGCAGCTCGACGATCCGCTCTTCGAGAATCCTCGTGTGTCGCGGAGAGTCGGCGAGCTTGCGTCGCAGGACGGCGATCTCCTGCTCAAGGTAGGCGATCTGCCCGGCCGGGTCGTCGGACCCGCGTCCCGGGCGGATGCCGCGGTTCATGTCGTCGTCGTGTGCTGCCACGGTCCTCACCTCCTCCAAGGGGAGCTGGACGCTTCCAGACCCTACCTGGGTGGGTGTCGATTGAAACCCCTAGATCACAAAGACCGTCGGGGTGTGTCCGATCTTCACCCTTGCGCTCTCCCTCACGCCAGGGGAATACCCACCGAACGCGATTGGAAAGCGACCAGAGGTAGGGTCGAAGTGTTCAACACCCGCCAGAGCTGGCCGGATTCCCGTGCGGCTCGGCACAGAAAACGGCAGGAGAGATGACCGTGCAGCAGGAGGCCGGAGTCGACGGCGAGGCTCTGGAGGTCTGGATCGATCAGGATCTCTGTACCGGCGACGGCATCTGCGCGCAGTACGCGCCCGAGGTGTTCGAGCTGGACATCGACGGTCTGGCCTATGTGAAGAGCGGCGCCGACGAGCTGCTCCAGGCCCCCGGCGCCACAACGCCCGTGCCGCTGCCGCTCCTCACGGACGTGATCGACTCGGCCAAGGAGTGTCCCGGCGAATGCATCCACGTACGTCGGGTTTCGGACAGGGTCGAACTCTACGGTCCGGACGCACAGTGACCTGATCCCCACGGTGCGTCACTGGTGTCTGATCGGTCACATGCTCCGGTGGCGGCCGTCAGACGCTGCGGGCCTCCGCGGGTGACGAGCGGACGAACGCTCCGTTCTTCCACCGCCACTTCACCCGCTCCTCCGTGTCCGGGCAGCAGGTGGGCACGTCGGCCGACGAGTAGCCGAGCAGGGTCGCCGTGACCGCGCCCTCGCCGACGGCGAAGTCCTCGACCGTGTAGCGGTCCTTGGGGTCGGCCAAGGTGGCCACCACGCGCACGCGTGCCCCGTCCGCGCCGCGGGTGAGGACATAGATGCCGTCGGGCGGGGTGCTGATGCCCGCGTCGCAGTGCACCACGGCGAC
>NZ_MUND01000002.1:0-267 GCF_002154375.1 Streptomyces glaucescens
CAGCCCGGCGGCCCGGATCGCGCCCTTCACCTTCGGCCCGCGGGCCAGCAGCTCCACACCCCGCAGCCGCTCCAGCAGCGGCTCGCCCAGCCCCCATCCGTCCGCGGCCTCGACCCACCCCCGGAAGCCGATGGCGGTGGTGGCCACCACCACGTCCGGCACCCGGTCGAGCAGGTCCTTCGTCGCGGACAGCAGCTCGCTGTCGTCGGAGAGCGGCACGATCCGCAAGGCCGGGGCGTGCAGGACCGCTGCTCCGCGCCGCTGGAG
>NZ_MUND01000002.1:294-656 GCF_002154375.1 Streptomyces glaucescens
TGACAGGCTCGGTTCGGCTTGATGTCGCCGGTGTTACGTCACACCTCGGCGTAGCTGAGCTGCGGCTTCTTCTCGGTGGTCGCCTCCGACGCGGGAGTCCTGCCCGCCGGGCGGCGAAGGTATACGGACCAGGTGACCACGAAGCAGGCCGCGTACCAGACCAGGAAGGCGACGAAGGCGCCGGTGCCGGAGCCGTAGGAGAGGAAGGACTGGCGGAAGGCCATGTTGATGCCGACACCGCCGAGCGCGCCCACCGCGCCGATCAGCCCCATCGACGCCCCGGACAGCCGCCGCCCGTAGGCCGCCGCGTCCTCCCCGCGCAGCCCCCGGGCGAGGGCCTTGGCGTGGAAGATGCCCGGGAT
>NZ_MUND01000002.1:694-1587 GCF_002154375.1 Streptomyces glaucescens
TCGGCGAGCCAGCCGCCCAGCGGGCGGATCAGGGAGCCGAGCAGCGGGCCGATGAAGGTGAGATAGGCCGCCTGGAGCGGCGTACGGCCGAACTGGTTGGTGAGGACCTGCCCGAAGGCGAAGGAGTACCCGATGAACGAGCCGAACGTCCCGATGTAGAGGAACGCCATGATCCAGGTGTGCCCGTCGCGCGCCGCGTCCTTGGCCGCGCCGGTGTCGTTCTTGACGTTCTCCAGGTTGTCCATGAACAGCGCGGCGAGGACGGCGGCGACCAGGATGAGCGGGATGTAGATCCCGAGCAGCACGCGTGGTCCGCCGCCCGCCCCGATGATGGCGAGCGCGGCGAGCTGGATGACGGGCACGCCGATGTTGCCGCCGCCGGCGTTCAGGCCGAGCGCCCAGCCCTTCTTCCGCAGCGGGAAGAAGGCGTTGATGTTGGTCATCGAGGAGGCGAAGTTGCCGCCGCCGACACCGGCCAGCAGGCCGACGAGGAGGAAGGTGGAGAAGGAGGTCCCGGGCTCCATCACGGTGAACGCGGCGATCGTCGGGATCAGCAGCATGGCCGCCGAGATGACCGTCCAGTTCCGCCCGCCGAAGATCGCGACGGCGAAGGTGTAGGGAACGCGGACGACCGCGCCGACCAGGGTGACGACCGAGGTCAGCAGGAATTTGTCGGCGGGGGTCAGCCCGTACTCCGGGCCCATGAACAGCACCAGCACCGACCACATGGTCCAGACCGAGAACCCGATGTGCTCGGAGAGCACGGAGAAGAGCAGATTGCGCCGGGCGATCCTCTCCCCCTTCTCCTTCCAGAAGGTCTCGTCCTCGGGATCCCACTCCTGGATCCAGCGCCCGCCCCTGCCGGGGGACGGACCCCTGCCGGGGGACGGGGG
>NZ_MUND01000020.1 GCF_002154375.1 Streptomyces glaucescens
GCCGTCGGGGGACGCCTCGGGGGAGAAGTACAGCATCGAGGTGGGCAGCAGCCGGTGCCGCTCCTCGGTGAGCGACCAGACCGGGGTCCAGTCGGTGGGGCGGGTCTCGTCGAAGGGCTCGGGGACGTACTGGAAGCGGGAGCCGCTCGCGTTCCACCGTGCGCGGTCGCGGAACTGCCGCTCGCTGTACAGCTGGCAGGCGTTGGGGTGGAGGGCGGCCGGGCCGAGACCGCGCAGGGAGTCGCGGACCACCGGCTCGTCGCCGTGCCGGGTTCCGCTGTGCCGTTCCACGGCCTCGCACAGGGCGCTCACCCGGGCCTCGGTCTCCGTGAGTCCCTTGCCGCCGCTCAGGCTGCGCAGTCCGGCGCGCAGCCCGGCGAGCGAGCGGCCGGGCATGGCCAGGTTGTGGCCGGAGAGGTAGGCGTGCAGGAAGTCCGGGCTGCCGGGGGCGCGGCGGATCTCCTTGACGACACCGGTCACCGGGTCGACCAGGTGGGCGTAGCGGTGGAGCATCTGCGCCGGGGTCAGGGCGCGGTGGCCGTTGCCGGTCGCGGTGGCCTTGGGCCGTGACACGGGGGTGAAGGGTGCCTGGACCCGCCGCCGCGTCGCGTCGGGTTCCCCGCAGGACGGGCACTGCGGGATGCGGGTCACCGGGTGGGCGGTCGTGGTGAGTCCTACGGTGTCCAGGGCCCGTACGGTCGACTGCTCCGGGCTGCGCAGACCGCCCACCCACTTGGCGGCCTCCAGCGCCGCAAGGTGCAGGGCGAGGGCGCGGACCACGGGCAGGGTCGCGGGCGGCAGCGGTACCGGATGGGGCCGGCCCAGCGTGTGCTGGAGCAGTTCCTCCGATTGGCGGTGGGCGCGCAGCCGGGACGCCAGGCAGTGCCAGCAAGGGCCGCCGTCGGGGCGGAACACCGGGCCGACCCAGGGGTCGGACCAGCCCAGCCGGACCGGGAGCCAGGCCGTCCCGGCGCGGCGGTGGGCCGCGTCGACGCCCATGAGTCTGGGCGAGAGGTAGTCGTCGCAGAGGACCACGGACAGTTCGGCGGGCGAGACCGGGTCGGTCACCGGGTTCAGTCCGGCGCCGCGCAGGGCCGCGCTGATCTCCTCCGGTCCGGTGTCGGTCAGGGTGACCACGCGGACCCTGGCCCGGGCGAGGGCGTCCGGTACCTGTCCGCCGTCCAGCCCGAGGAGGTCCCAGAAGGCTTCGGCGGCCGGATCGGCCAGGCCCCTCCCGCCGCCGGCCGCCGGGCCGTCGGCGGCGCCCGCCGGCCTCACCCGCAGCAGCCCGGCCGACTCCAGCGCCCGCAGCGAGCCGAGCGCCTCGTCGCGAGGGAGCACGGCCGAGGCCTCCCGCAGGACGGCGGCCATGCTGCGGCTGCCGTCCAGCAGCGGCACGAGCACCTCCGCGTGCTCGCCGCGCAGGGCGGTGACCCCGCGTTGGGAGACCAGGTACACCACCTGGCCGGGGGCCGGTTCGGGCCGCAGATGACTCTTGAATCCCACCCGGTTCGCATCACCGGTAAGCAGCATCAACTTTTTCCCCCGTATCAGTTTCAGGCGCCCAGGTCTCCGCTCACGGCCGGTGCGGTGGCGGGGGCGGCCGCCATGACGCAGATGGAGAAGAGGGCGACGTGCTGCGGGGCCACGGTGTCGATGCTCTCGATCACCAGGCCGGGTGTGGTGGCGGCCGCGCCGAAGTAGGGGTCGGCGGTGAGGGGGCTCGTCACGATGTCGCTCATCAGTGCCAGGTCTCCTTGGGTGGGGCGTGCGGTCGACTGAGAGTTCCTATGCCGAGGATTGTGCGAATGCGGGGTGAGGGACGGACAGTGGTGCAGTCACTGCCCCGATGTGAAGATGTCACGTCCCTGTGAACGCGGGGCGGGCCGGCCGGTCAGGCGGAGCGGACCCGCTGCGGGGCGGGCACCCCGCCCCGGGTGTCGCGGCACACCGTGAAGGGCAGGACGCTGCGCAGCTGCCCGTCGAGCAACGCCTTGCCGAGCGGGGTCACCGTGTGCAGGGCGCTGCTGCCGACCCGCCGGGTGGAGATCAGCCCGGTCTCGCGCAGGACGGCGGCGTGCCGGCTCGCCACTCCCGGGGAGACCCCGAGGCGGGCGGCGAGCTGGGAGTTGGTGGAGGTGTCGGTCAGCACCCGCAGTGCCGCGGCCCTGGTCTGGCCGACGAGCGCGCTCAGCGCGCGGGACTCGCCGTCGTCGCCGGTGTCGTCGGCGGACTCGGTGATCTCGTCCCAGCCGTCGACGAGGTCCGGCTCGGCGGCGAACACCAGCACGGTGTGGCCGCTGTCGCGTTCGCAGGCGACGACCCGGCCGGCCTCGCCGGGCAGGAACACGGACGGTTTGATGACCAGGCCGCGCCCGTCCAGCCAGATGTCCCGGTCCGGCCCGCCGTCTATTTCCAGGACGGGGGCGTGCCAGCGTATTCGCGGATGCAGCGTCGACAGCAACTGTTCCACGCCGCCGGTGGCGGCGACCCCGGCGTGGGCCGCGCACACCGCTTCGAGCCGTCCGAGCATGCTCTCCCAGTACGGGCACACCCCGGCGCGCCAGGCGGTGAGCGCGAGGCGGGCCGCGTCCTGTCCGGCGCCCCGCCCGGCCGGTGCGGTCTCGTCGTGCGCGGCCCATTCCAGCAGCCGCAGCAGCGGCTCGTTCTTCCGGTCGGGCTGCATGGCCAGCACGGCCCGGGCGTTGCTGCGCAGGGAGTTGCGCAGGGCCACGCGCCAGCGCGGGTACATGTCGCCGGACGAGGGGCGGGTGAGCAGGCGTAGTGCGAAAACGCCCTCCATGAGTGGTCCCATACTGCTCCGCAGCCGGACGCGTGCGAAGTCGGTACCCGTGAAGTGAATCCGCTGCATTGATGCCGCCCCGTATGCCGGTGTCGTGAGGGAACACGATCGACACTGCGCCTGCGGCGCCGGTGAAAACAGTGCCTGGATACCGATGGCGGCATGTGTGCGTCACCCGGTGCGGGGTGAGAAATTCACGTGGTACGGACTGCCCGCCGGGAGTGGTTCAAGGGGCTGCCGGGGCCGGGGAGATCGGTGAGATGGCCCGGACGGAAGGAAAAACGGAAGCATCCCTTCTATCCCTTTGATTGCCTTCTGCAAACCGGGATCGGTCAATACTCACCAATTCTTTACTCTTCAGGCTTATGATCGCACGAGTGTGTGGGCACGGTGCGAGCAGACGAGGGCGCGAGGACGGCAATGTCAGTTCCCGATGAGCTCAGACAGACCGACGCGAGTCGACCGCGACATCCCAGAAGACCGTCGGGTGACGCCCAGCACGTCACGCTCGCCCCACGGCTCGCGTCCGTCATCCTGACGTCGGCGCTCCTGTGCTACCTGGGCATCACCGCCCTCAACATCGCGGGCACGGACCTGGATCCGCTGCCCAGGACCATCTGCCTGATCTGTCTCGTCGTCATCTTCGTGCTCCAGTTACGGCACTCCCGCCCCGGAGCCGAGCGCGCCCCCATCGCCCACAAGGCGGCGTCCCTGACCGCTCAGGCGCTGCTCACCTACCTGCCCCTCATGATCTTCGACTCCCACTGGGGAGCCATGGCGGGCTTCCTGGCCGGATCGCTGCTGCTGCTCCTGCCCCCGCGACCGGCCTGGCCGCTGTACGGCACGGTCGGACTCAGCATGCTCGCCCCGCCCGCCATCGAGGGACGCCCGCTGATCGACAGCCTCTACCTCCTGCAGTCCACGCTCCTCACCGGCCTGGTCATCTACGGTCTCTCCCGGCTGTCCGCCCTCGTGCAGCAGGTGCACAACACCAAGAACGAGCTGGCGCGGATGGCCGTGACGAAGGAGCGGCTGCGCATCTCCCGCAACCTGCACGACCTGCTCGGCTACAGCCTCTCCGCCATCACCCTGAAGACCGAGCTGATCCACCGGCTCGTCCTGACCCATCCGCAGCGCGCCAAGGCCGAGGTCGAGGACGTCCTCGCGCTGTCCCGGCAGTCGCTGGCCGATGTGCGCCGGGTCTCCCGGGGCCTGCGCGACATGTCCCTGCAGGCCGAACTCGATTCGGTGAGCGGCCTGTTGAAGGGCACCGACGTGGACGTGACGACCCGGGTGGAGCTGGACGAACTCGCCCCCGAGGTCGACACCGTCATGGCGGCCGTCCTGCGGGAGGCGATCACCAACCTGCTGCGCCACTCGCGCGCCGCCACCTGCTCCATCGAGGCCGTCCAGCGCGACGGGCGGGTCCGGCTGGTCGTCGGCAACGACGGCGTGGACCCGGTCTACCGCGACACCTCGCAGCACAGTGGCGCGGGCCTGGACAACCTCAGGATGCGGCTGCGTTCCGTCAGCGGCCGGCTCGTCGTGGAGGAATCCGACGGAACCTTTCTGTTGATCGCCGAAGCCCCGGTCTCCGTCGAGCGCGACCACCGCGGGACCGCCGAGGAGGCGGACCTGTGGGAGACCGAGGAGCCCACCGTCCTTCCCCAGAGCGGCCCGGCGGCCTGAACCCAGGCCGTCGCCGCCCGCGGGCTCCGTCTCGCCCCGCCGCCCCAGGCCCCACGCCCACAAAGGAGTTCGCGCCGTGGACATCCGCATTCTGCTGGCCGAGGACATGCACATGGTGCGTGGCGCGCTCGTGGCCCTGCTGAGCCTGGAGGACGACCTCTCCGTCGTCTGCGAGGTGGCCCGCGGCGACGAGATCATGCCGGCCGCCATGGAGCACCGGCCCGATGTCGCCGTCATCGACATCGACCTGCCCGGCGTCGACGGGCTGACCGCGGCCGGACGGCTGCGCGAGCGGCTGCCCGAGTGCCGCGTGCTGATCCTCACCAGCCTGGGCCGGCCCGGCACCCTGCGCCGGGCCCTCAACGCCCAGGTCCACGGGTACCTGCTGAAGGACGCGCCGCCCCGTGAACTGGCCAGCGCCATAAGACGGGTGGTGGCCGGACAGCGGGTGATCGACCCGCAGCTCGCCCTGGACACCTGGAACAGCGAACAGACCCCGCTGACCGAGCGGGAGACCGAGGTCCTCCAGCTCGCCGCCGAGGGCCACGACCCGGCCGAGATCGCCAAGCTGCTGCGGCTCTCCCTGGGCACCGTCCGGAACTACCTGACGACGATCGTCTCCAAGCTCAACGCACGCAACCGCGTCGACGCGATCCGCACCGCCCGGGAGGCGGGCTGGCTGCTCTAGGGGGTGTCCTGGCGGCGCCCTCTAGGGGGTGTCCTGGTGTCCCTGCGACCTGTGGCGGGGTTCGTCGCGGGGGCGGCGGCTCGGCACCGGGTCGGCCCGGGTGGCCACGCCCGCCGACAGCAGGTAGCCGATGACGCCGCGGATGACGCCCGCGGGCAGCGGCACGGCGGCCACCGCGTCCTCCAGCCGGCACGGCCGGATCAGGGTGCCCACGACCCAGACGGCCTCGGGCCGGTGGACGACCACCCGGTAGGGGCTGCCCGGCGTCTCCATCACCAGGCCCTCGGTGCGCATCGCCAGGGAGGTGCCGAGCACCAGCCGCAGCCGGTGCCCGTCCGGCGCGCCGACCAGCGTGAAGGAGGCCTGCCGGCTGAGCGGGTGCACCGACAGCAGCGGCCCCGGCAGGTCGTCCATGGCGATGGTGCGTACGACGAGGTGCGCCACCTGCCGCAGCACGGGCGCCAGCTTCAGCTGGAAGGCGGGGCCGCCGCCGGCGCCGGACGCGTACTCCACGTTGGTCAGCCGCACCGGCCCCAGGGACATGCGGTACAGCGCCTCGCGCACGAAGTCGTCGGTCCTGACCCGCTGGGCACCCCACCGACCGCGTAGGACGGTCTCGGTCTCGTCGTCGCCCGCGACGACGACGACGTCCTCGTCCAGCGACCAGAGGTGCACCACCTGATGCTCTGTGTCGCTCAAGGATGCCTTCCAGGTCCGGATGGATGGGTCAGGTCAGTATCCGCGGGGTGGCACGGCCGCAGACAGGTCAGCGAGCACACGGCGGACATGAAGATCTCATATGCGCGCGAGCCGCCCGAGGGGCGCTCCGGGGCGGTCGGCCGCGGCTTGCAGGACGCCGAGGAAGCGCTCCTGGAGCGCTGCGAGGTCGTCGGGCCCGTACCGTGCCGAGTTGCCGCAGAACTCCAGCCGCAGCCCGTGGGCGCCAGGCCCGCCGGGGGGCGCCCCGTGCGGCGCCGGCTCGCGGTGCACGTTCAGGTTCAGGTCGGCGACGAGCCCGGTGGGCAGCTGGCGGTGCCCGGTACGGCAGGAGCCGAAGCGCGGCGGCGGGCCGAACGCCATCACGTTGACCTGCGGTCCGCTCAGCGCGCTGGGGCGTCCGGCCAGGGCGGGCAGGCGCAGCAGCAGCTCGCGCCGGTAGCGCTGGTGGCGCAGGGCGTCGCGGATCTTCGTGGCGGCCTGCCGGACGAGACCGGCGAAGTCGGTGCCCGCGTCGACGGCCAGCCGGACGGGGAGTTCGTTGGCGAGCATCGCGGGCGTGTGCAGTTCGGCGCGTGACCGGCGGGCCGTCATGGGCACGTTGACGACGACGTCGGTGGCGCCGCGCAGCCCGTGCAGCAGGGCGCCGACGGCGGCCACCAGGGCCGCGCTCTCACGGCCGACCGCCGCGGCGCCGGGCCCGAGGAGGGCGGTGAGCCGTTCGGGCGCCAGCACCGTGGTCCGGCGCACGGCGGGCCCTGGCGGTGCGGCGCCGTCGGTGAGGGCGGAGCCGGGGGGCGCGGTCGCGAACTCGGCCCGCCAGTAGGCGGCGTCCTCGGTGTGCTGGGCGGAGCCGTGGTACGCGGCGTCCTCGGCCAGCAGCCGGTCCAGCGGCGCCGCCGGGGCGGGCGCGGGGGTCCGCCCGCTCTCGAAGGCGGTGTACAGCTCGGCGAGCCGGCGGCAGTGGAGGTACTGGCCGAAGCCGTCCAGGGCGATGTGGTGGTAGCGCAGGAAGAGCAGGCCGCGGTCGGCGCCGAGCGTGAACAGGGTGTGCGCGCAGGGCGGTTCGCGGGTGAGGTCGGTCGCCGCGGCCAGGTCCTCGCGCATCCGGGCCGCGGCGGCGGCCTCGGGGTCCGGGTGGCCGGTGAGGTCCGCCTCGGTCAGCGCGGCCGGTGGGGCGGGCTCGACGGTCAGCAGTGGGCCGTCCGGGGTGTCGTGGAAGCGCGTGCGCAGGGTCTCGGTCTCGGTGAGCGCCCGGCCGACCGCCCGCCGCAGCGCGGTGCGGTCGAGCGGGCCGGACAGCTCGAACACGGCGCCGCAGTGGTAGATGGGCTCACCGGGCGCCCGCCGCTGGGTGGCCCAGATCCCGGACTGGGCGGCCAGCAGGGCGCGCGGGTGGTCGTGGCGGCGGGTCATCGGGCGGCGGCACCGGCCACGGCCTCGTCGACCGCCCGGCACAGCGCGTCGACGGTGGGGTTGTCCCACAGCACGGTCGGGTCCACGGTGACGCCGAGGCGGTCCTCGATGTCGGCGGCGACCGTGAGGGCGTAGACGGAGTCGAGGCCGTACGTGCTCAGCGGGACGTCCGCGGCCACGTCGGCGGGGGACATGCGCAGGTGCTCGGCGATGCGGGCGACGAGCCAGTCGCGCAGGCCGGGGGTGCGGGTGGTCTCGGTGCCGGTCAGGTCGTCCATCACTGCTGCCTTCCTGGGGTGCCGACGGGGTGGTGGTGCGGGGAGCGGGGCAGGAGCAGGTATCCGCCGCCCGTGCGGTGGCGCTCCGACAGCCGCTCCCACAGGGCGTCCTCCAGCGGCGCCGGCAGGGTGCGCGGCGGTGCGCCCCGGGGGGTGCTGAGCCGGTACAGCGCGGCGGCGGCCCAGTGCGGGTCCGACAGGAACGGGGTGCCGCTGTGCCGGGCCCGGCGCCACGTCTCGAAGCAGGAGGCGGCCACCAGCACGCCGACGTAGCGGCTGGTCAGGTCGTACGCGTACGGGCTCGCGGTCACGGACAGCTCGGCGGGGTCGAGCGCCGCGCAGTCCTCGCCCAGCCGGGTCAGCTCGCGCACGAAGTGCTCGCCGTAGCGGCGCAGGAGCCGGTACGCGGGTCCCTGCCCGTCGGGCATGGCGGCCAGTCCGGCGGCGAGCGAGGTGCCGAGGCTCTCGCGGCCGGCCGCGCTCAGCGCGAGCGCGCCGAAGTCCAGCGGGGGCAGCTCCTCCCCCGGCGCGAACAGCGCGGACGGGGCCGCGTGCCCCTCCCGCCAGGCGCGGCGGGCGAGGAGGGGCAGCTGCGGCAGCAGCGACACCTGGCAGGCGGCGCGGGCGGCGTGCCCGAATCCGACGGGCTGGATGTCCCGCAGCAGCTTCTGGAACCGGGCGGCCGGGCCCTCCCGCAGGTAGAAGGCGGCGCCGAGGACACCGGAGAGCCGGTTCATGGCGTCCAGCAGGGCCTGGGAGACGAAGAACTTCACCGCCTGCGCGTGGATCGCGGTCTCGGCCGGCAGCAGATGGAGGGCGCGGGTGCCGACCGTCGCGAAGCAGTCGGCGGCGAGCAGGTCGCTGAAGACGCCGGTGACGACGGACCGCACATGCGGCAGGTCGGCCGCGGTCCTGCCGTAGAGCCGGCGGGCCCGCACATGGCGCAGGGTGGTCTCCAGGGCGCTGTCGACGATGCCCGCGGACATCGACACCAGGGTGGTGCGGGTGATCTGGAAGGACCGCAGGGCGGTCTCCAGGCCGCGGCCGGGGGCGCCCAGGACGCTGCCGGCGGGCAGCGGGCAGGCGTCGAACCGGACGCCGCCGAGCTGGACGCCGCGCATGCCGGTGGTGCGGTAGCGCGGCAGGTACGCCGTCCGGTCGGCGGCGAGGTCCGTCTTCTCGGCGTAGAGCTGGGAGTGGCTGCGGCTGCCGGGGGCGGTGGAGGTGCGCGCGAACAGCACGAGCGCGTCGGCGCGGCGGACGTTGGTGATGACCTCCTTGCGCCCGTCGAGGAGCAGCCGGCCGCCCGCGGGCAGGGCGGTGAACTCGGTGCGGGTCATGTCGTTGCCGTGGGCCAGCTCGTGGTAGGCCACGGCGATCCGGCCGCCGGCGCCCAGCAGGGCGGCGGCGGCCCGGCGCTGCGTGTCGTCGCCGGCGGTCCAGACGTTGACGCCGGCGATGAACGACGAGGCGCCGTAGCCGAGGCCGAGGCAGGGGTCGCGCCGGTAGACGGCCCGCATGACGTCCACGAGGTGGTCGAGCCGGGTGAGCCGGCCGCCGAGGTACGCGGGCACGAACTCGGCGTTGAGGCCGAAGGCGTGCAGGGCCTCCTCGCCCGCGGTGAGCATCTCGCCGCGTTCGTCGGCGTCCAGCACGGCCCGGTCGCCGAGCGGGTTGGCCGGGTCGTCGGCGTCGCCGAGGACGGCCGCCAGGGCGTCGAGCCGGGCGGGCAGCGACGCCGGGGCGGGCGCGGCGGCGGTGACGTGGGCGGTGGTCATCGGGTGCTCCGTGTCGTGCCGGAGGAGGACAGGGGCGCCGGTCCGGTGGCCGGGAGCCGGTCCGCGAGCCGGTCGTAGGCCTCGGCCCGGCGCTCGTCCGGGGGCAGTCCGAGGCGGCTGAGGACCAGGGCGAGTCCGGCGCGCAGCCGCAGGCCGTCCTCGGCGGTGCGCGCTCCGGCGGTCCAGTGGTGCAGCAGGGCCGATCCGGCGAAGCAGAGTTCGTAGCGCGCGGCGAGGTCGAAGGCGGTCTGCGGGACGTCGCGCGGGGTGCGTTCGACCGCCGCCATGGCCCGGTGCACGGACCGGGTGACGGTGTCGAGTTCGGCGGCCATCCGCGCGGTCTCCCGCGGGAGTTCGCCGTGCCGTGCGGCCGTGCGGACCGCGGCGGCCGCTTCGGGCAGCAGCTGGACGAGGGTGCAGCCGCCGGTGGACAGCAGCCGCAGCCGGGCCGGGTCGAAGGGCGGCAGGGCGCCGCTCAGGGTGGCGGGCAGGGCGGCGCGGTCCGCGCGGCCGGTCCGCCAGGCGCGGACCAGGGAGGGGAAGTGGTCGGCGATCAGGTTGCGGTTGACGGCGGTGCTGCCGTCGAAGACGGCGACGATCCGGTGGTCCCGCTCCAGCTTGGCGTACGCCCCGTCCAGGTAGCCCTCGCTCAGGAAGCCGCGCACGCCGAGGAGTTCGGTGATCCGGTCCAGGGTGTCCTGGACGAGGTTCGGCACCAGTGCCTTGGTGACGGCGGAGACGAGGCTCAGCTCCGGGGTGAGGGTGTGGATGGCGCGGGCGGCCACGGTGGTCACGGTCTCGGCCACGCTCAGGGCCGCCGCGGCCTCGCCCAGTGTGCGGCGCACCCGGGGCAGCGTCACCAGGTGGCGTTCGTAGAGGTTGCGGCCGTGGGCGTAGCGCACGGCGATGTCCAGCGCGTGGTCGAGGGCGCCGAGGGACAGCGCGGTGCACAGGATCCGGGTGAGCTGGAGACTGCGCAGGACGGTGTCGATGCCGGTGCCGGCCGCGCCGATCAGGGCGTCGTCGCCGACCACGGCTCCGTCGAAGGCGATGCCGCTGATGTCGGCGCCGCGGATGCCGTGGGTGCGGACCTTGGGCAGCGCGCGGTAGGACGCCGGAGCCAGGCGTGCCTTGTCGACCAGGAACAGGCTGAAGCCGCGGGGGCCGCCCTGTTCGCCGGTGCGGGCCAGCAGGCAGATGTGGCGGCTGCGTCCGGCGTTGTTGATGAGCCACTTCTCGCCGTCCAGGCGCCAGCCGCCG
>NZ_MUND01000200.1 GCF_002154375.1 Streptomyces glaucescens
CGGGCGCGGTCTGGCAGTACGGCGACAGCCACGTGGTCGTCGCGATCCGCTGACTCATCGCCGCCCGGACAGGGCGCAGGACGTCAGCAGGTCCACGGCGTCCGCCCCGGCGGGCCGGGTGACGGTACGGGAGGCGGGCGGCCGGTGCCCCTGGGTGAGCCAGCTCTCGAGCGCGGTGAACGCCGAGCGGTGACAGGGGGTGAGGGGGCGCAGCCGGTCCGGGAACGCGTCGACGAGCGCGTCGGTGTGGGTGCCGTCCTCGATCCGGTAGTAGCGGTGCAGACGGCCGCGCCCGGCGTCGTCGACCATACGGGCGTAGACGTCCGAGTCCCGGCCGATCGGGAGCAGGACGTCGAGGGTGCCGTGCAGGGTGATCAGCGGCTTGCCGATCCGCCCGGTGAGCGCGATCTCCGCCACGGCCCGCCGGACCTCGTCGGGGCGCGCCGCGTAGTCGTAGTCGGCGTCGCAGCCCGGGGTGCCCGGTGCGCAGTACGGCGTTCCGGCCTCCGCCGCCCCGTCGTAGCCGGGGTCGAGTTCCTCGCGGTAGACGCGCTGGGTCAGGTCCCAGTAGACCTGGTGGTGGTACGGCCAGAGGAACTCCGAGCCGGCCGGGAACCCGGCGGCGTGCAGCGCGGCCCGCGCCCGCTCGGCGTCCTCGCCGCCCGCGGCGTACCGGGGGTAGGCGCGCAGCGCCTGGGGCAGGAAGTGGAGCAGCGTGGGACCGTCGGCGCGCCACAGGGTGCCCTCCCAGTCCACCCCGCCGTCGTACAGCTCGGGGTGGTTCTCGAGCTGCCAGCGCACCAGGTAGCCGCCGTTGGACATTCCCGTCGCCAGGGTGCGGGACGGCGGGCGCAGATAGCGCTGGGCGACCGCCGCGCGAGCGGCCCTGGTGAGCTGGGTGAGCCGGTGGTTCCACTCGGCGATGGCGTCGCCCGGTGCGCTGCCGTCGCGGTGGAAGGCGAGCCCGGTGTTGCCCTTGTCGGTGGCGGCGTAGGCGTAGCCACGGGCGAGGACCCAGTCGGCGATGGCCCGGTCGTTGGCGTACTGCTCGCGGTTGCCGGGGGTGCCGGCCACCACCAGGCCGCCGTTCCAGCGGTCGGGCAGACGGAGGACGAACTGGGCGTCGTGGTTCCAGCCGTGGTTGGTGTTGGTGGTGGAAGTGTCGGGGAAGTAGCCGTCGATCTGGATGCCCGGGACCCCGCGCGGCACCGTCAGGTCCTTCGGGGTGAGCCCGGCCCAGTCGGCGGGGTCCGTGTGGCCGGAGGCGACCGTCCCGGCCGTGGTCAGCTCCGTCAGGCAGGCCGCCCGCTGACGTTCGGCACCGGGCACGCGCACTCGGGCGAGGCGTGCGCAGTGGCCCGTGGCGACGGCGGCCGCGGACGCCGTCGTGGCCGTGGCTGCAGCCGTGGCTGCGGCTCCGGTTGTCGCCGTCGCCGGCGAGGAGGTGAGGGCGAGCGCGGTCAGGGCGAGGGCGGCCGGTGCGCCCCGTGACCAGAGACGTGGTGTGGAACCGCGGGCGAGACGCATCGGCTGCCTCCGGGATCGAATGCGTGGATGCGCGGGAGGTTAAGCCGCTCCGGGCAGACGTGACCATGGAGGGCCATCACATAGGACTGCTCCTCAGCCTGGTGGCAGGACCCATGCCTGGGAGGCACGGCCGCCCCGATGATGCCCCCAACTCGCCCACTCGAGGAGGCAGTCGTCATGAGTGATCCCCACCACCCCGAGAGGGGCCGCCGCTTCGGCGGAGGTATCCGCCGCTGGATCGCCGCCACAGCGGGCGCCCTCGCCCTCACCGCCGGTCTGGTGGCCGCCGGCCCGCCCGCCTCCGCCGCGGGTCTGACCCAGGTCACCGGTTTCGGCACCAACCCCGGCAACCTCGCCATGTACAGCTACGTCCCCGACGCCCTGCCCTCCGGCGCGCCGCTGGTGGTCGCCCTGCACGGCTGCACGCAGAGCGCGAGCGACTACTACACCCACTCGGGCTGGCCGCAGCTCGCCGACCGCCTCGGCTTCGCGGTGGTCTTCCCCCAGACGAGCAGCGCGAACAACGCCAACTCCTGCTTCAACTGGTTCGAGCCGGGTGACAGCAGGCGCGGCAGCGGCGAGGCACTGTCGATCAGGCAGATGGTCGACAAGGCGGTCACGCAGTACGGCAGCGACACCCGGCGCGTGTACATCACGGGCCTGTCCGCGGGCGGCGGCATGACGGCGAACCTGCTCGCCGCGTACCCCGACGTCTTCGCGGGCGGATCCATCGCCGCCGGCCTGCCCGCCCACTGCGCCGGCAGTGTCACCGCGGCGTACACCTGCATGTACAGCCCACCGGACCGGACCCCGGCGCAGTGGGGCGACCTGGTGCGCACCGCCGCTCCCGCCGGCACCACCTCGTGGCCGCGGGTGGCGGTCTGGCAGGGCACCGCCGACACCACGGTCCGGCCCGCCAACGCGACCGAGCTGCGCGACCAGTGGACGAACGTGTGGGGCATCGGCCAGACCCCCTCCCGCATCGTGGGCCTCACCGGGGGCACCACACTCAGCGTCTACGACGACGCGTCCGGCCGGCCCGCGGTGGAGGTCTACTCGGTCTCCGGCATGGCACACGGGCTCCCGGTGGACCCCGGCAGCGGTGCCGGGCAGTGCGGCAGCACCGGCACGTACTACCTCGACACCATCTGCTCCAGCCATCACACCGCCCGGTTCTGGGGCCTGGACGGCGGCCAGGATCCGGGAGGGCTGCCCGCGCCCACGGGGCTGGACGTCACCGGGACCACCGACACGAGCGTGACCCTGCGCTGGAACGCGGTCGCCGGGGCGGAGTCGTACCAGGTCTTCCGCGGTGGTACGAGGGTGGCGGACACCGCGTCCACCGCCTACACCGACTCGGGCCTGGCCACCGGCACGGCCTACCGTTACACCGTGACCGCCGTCGACTCCGCCGGCCGTGCGGGCGTGGCCTCCCCCGCGGTGACGGCGACCACCACGGGGTTCACCCCCACCTGTCACACGGCGAGCACCTACGACCACACCGTCGCCGGACGGGCCTACGCGAGCGCCGGCCGCACCTATGCCAAGGGCTCCGACCAGTACATGGGCCTGTGGAACACGTTCACCGTCCGGACGCTGAAGCAGACCGCGCCGGACCATTACGTGATCGCCGGCTGCTGAGCCCCGCGACGCGCCGTCACTCCTTGCGCAGGAGCAGGCGCCCGTGCTGGAAGCGCTCGTTCTCGAGGGGTTGCCGCAGCATACGGCCCACCTCCTGGAACCCGGCGTCCTTCGTCAGGCCCGCGAGCCGCTCGATGGGCCACCGGTACGCGGTGGTGACCTTGTGGTCGAAGGGCGACAGGGGCTCTCCCCCGGACTCGAAGAACCCGAGGAGAAGGTGGCCGCCGGGGGCCAGCACCCGGTGGAACTCCGCCAGATAGACGGGCACGTCGGCCGGGGCGGCGTGGATGACCGAGTACCAGGAGACGACGCCTCCGAGGGTGCCGTCGGCGACGTCCAGCGCGGCCATGGACCCGACGGAGAACGGCAGATCCGGGTAGCTCACGCGCGCGTGCTCGATCAGTGCTTCCGACAGGTCGACACCGAAGACCTCGAGGCCCAGGTCGCGCAGGTGGGCCGCCACGTACCCGGGTCCGCAGCCCAGGTCCCCCACCGGGCCGGACCCGGTCTGGCGGACGAGCCCGGCGAACGCCTCGATGATGGCGCGATCGAGCGGAAGACCGGCGAGGCCGTCCCGCACGAGGGCGACGTACTGGGGCGCGACGGCGTCGTACGCCTGGGCCGTCGTGTGCAGGTGAGATGCGTCGATGGGGTGCAAGCCGGTTCTCCTCGTCGGCGGCCGGTCGGTCAGCGTCGGGCGGCGCGGCGCTGGGGCGGCGCTATGCGTAAGGGCTTCTCCACGGGCGCGTTCTCCCTGTCGTCGAGTTGGGCGGTGATCGTAGCGCGCGGCTCGTCTCAGTCGTCGAAGACGTGGTCCTGGAACACGGTGCTCTGCCGGTGGACCGCCTGGGAGGCGGCGGCGCACGCCAGGGCCACGTTCAGGGGCCCGCTCACGTTCTGCACCGAACTGGAGGAGGCGCCTGCCGTGTCGTGAGTTCCGTCTCGGGGCATCACCGCCAGTCGCCGGCCACCCAGGCCAGCAGGCGCGGATGGGACGCCCCGTCGCACTCCACGATCACGTCGGTGGTGAACAGGCGGTCGGTGACGACCACCCGCGCCGTCCGCGTCAGATCACTCGTGACGTCACCGGGCTCACCGACCGTCGCCAGGTCCTCGGCCGCCGTCTCCGATTCGGCTGTGTGGCAGCCGACGGCGGGGAGCGGCTGGCCGAGATACCAGCCGCTCACGAAGACGGCGTACAGGACGGCGGCGGCGCCGAGGCGACGAGGGGTTATCCAGTTCAGCACCCAACCAGTCTTCCACGGCGGCGAGTTGGGAGCGCGGGCGGCAGCCGGTCAGCTCTCCTGAAGCACGGAGAGCACGTTCCCGGCGGGGTCGGTGAACCAGGCGATCGCCGCGGGGCCCTCGTCGCCCCGGACGACGCCCTTCTCGTCGTGGTCGAATCCGGGATAGCGCTCCAACGTCACGCCGCGCCGTTCCAGCTCGGCGACGGCGGCGTCGATGTCGTCCACGGGGAAGTTGAGAATGGTGAACGTCGCGGGGGTGTGCGCCTCCTTGGGGTAGACGAAGACCCGCGCGCCGCTGCCCAGCTTGATGATCAGCATCTGCATGGGCCCCTGCCCGGCCTCCTCGACCTCGAGGCCGAGCGTCTCACCGTAGAACCGGCGGGCCGCGCCGAGGTCGTCGACCGAGAAGCCGCTGTACGCCTGGGACTGTCCGAGCATGCCGTGTGTCTCCTTCACGGGTGAGCCGTCCTGACACCCCAGGGCACACCAGCCGCCCCGCGGCCCCGCCCCACGCCACGCGGGCGGCGTCCGGATGGTCGTGCGCCCTTCACCCGCAGGAAGCGATCGTCCGTCGCCGCCTGCGGCTCCGCCGAGCGATGCCGGCCCGGTCCGGGCGGGGCCGGACCGGGTACTCGGCGCGGCATGATGAAACGAGCGGTGTGGCAGGGACTGGTCGCCGGTACGGCCGGTGTGGCGGTGATGACGCTCGGTGAGAAGGCGGAGCAGCGGCTCACCGGGCGCCCCGATTCGCATGTCCCGGCGCGGACGCTGGAGCGCCTGGCCGGGCTGCCCGAGCGGCGGGGGCGTCAGCCGGTGCCGGTGAACTGGGTCATGCATGCCGGCCAGGGCGCCCTGCTCGGTGTCCTGCGGTCGGTCATGGCGCAGGCCGGTCTGCGCGGCGCGTTGGCGTCGGCGCAGTTCGCGGTCGTGCGACTGACCAATGACCAGATCCTGGAGAACGCCACCGGTGTCGGCGCCCCGCCCCCGACCTGGCCACGCGCCGAGCTGGCGGTCGACCTGCTGCACAAGGCGGTGTACGCGTTCACCACCGGCGCCGTCGCGGACGCGCTGGCCGCCCGCGACGGTCCCGGGCCGGGGCAGCGGCACGCGGGCCGCCGTCCGGGCCGGCACGCCGGCGCGGGGCCGCTGCCCCGTGATCAGGCCCGGGGCCGCTGAACCCGCAGACCGGCCCCGTGGCCGCCGCGCGCCGGGCCGCGGGCGTACCGGCGTCCCGTGGCGGCGTACCACTGGGCGGCCAGCGCCGCGGCGAGCAGGAGTTCCACGGCGTCACCGCCGTAGTACATGAGCTGCGCACCGGTGTGCAGGTCGCCGGCGGTGAACGCGGTGCCAGGTGGTCCCGCGGCATACAGGCCCTTGGCCAGGACGGCGTGCGCGGCCCCGGCGAGCAGCAGCGTCCCGGCGCGCAGCGGCAGGCTGCGCCGTCGGCGCACCGGATCGAGCTGGCAGACGGCGAAGCCGAACAGCAGGCCCGCGGCCACCATGTGCAGATGGACGAGGAGGTCCAGCGGCGGGTGGTGGTGGGTGACGGACATCAGCCCGGTCCCGTACAGGGCCCACGCGCCCCCGATGTGCAGGGCCGCCGCGAGCGGAGGCAGCAGCAGCCATCCGGCGGTCCTGGAGTGCGCCACGCTCAGCAGAGCGCGCCGCGGACCGCCGGGCGGGAGGTTGCGCAGCGTCAGGGCGAGGGGGCGGGCCAGGACGAGCAGGACCGGTGCCGCCATGCCGACGAGCAGATGGCGGGCCGAGTGCTCGGTGAAGGGACCGCCGGGCAGCGGCCCGCACCACCCCCAGAGCAGCAGCGCCACACCGGTGCCGAAGGCCCCGTCCCGCCACCGTGGCCAGCCGTCGCCGCGGCGTCGCAGCCGCCCTGCGGCCAGCGTGTACGCGACGTCGGCCAGGACGCCCGCGAGGGCGACCACCGGTGCGAGGGGCGGGGGGTGGCCGGCCGTCACGGTGTCCGCGGGCCCCGCCGGATGGCCCGGACGGACAGTCCCGCGCCGACGAGGAGCAGGGCGAGGCCGGCCAGGTTCCAGGCCCAGTCGTACGGGGTCACGTCGACGCCGTAGCGGATCTGGTGCAGGCGCAGCAGCTTGTGGTCGACGATCCCGTCGAAGAGCTGGAAGGCGCCCAGGCCGAGGAAGAGCCCGGCCCACGCGTGGGCCGGGGACAGGGCGTGCCGTCGGCGCAGGTCGGCGAAGAGAACGAAACCGGCGACCAGCGCCAGCAGCTCCGCGGTGTGCAGCAGGCCGTCCGACAGCAGGGCCACCCCGTCGGAGGACCGGTCGTAGAAGTGGTGCCAGTGGAGGATCTGGTGGAACACGATCTCGTCGATCGCCGCCATGACCGCCGCGCCGATCACGGCGCATACCGCCAGGGACCGCCGAGGCTCGGTCGCGCGCCGGGCGTGCGCCCGCTGTTCATCCATGCCCCAACGCCTTTCCCTCTCCTGCCCCGTCATGCTCCTGACGAAGACGCATGGCCCGTTCGGGTCGGCGGCCGGGGCGGTGTCAGGCCGCCACCGTCTTCTTCCGGGGGCGTTCCGCGCGTCCGGTGCGGGCGAGGGCGTCGATCAGTTGCTCCCGGCTCATCTTCGACCGGCCGGCGACGTTCAGATCGGTCGCCCGCTGGTACAGCTCCGCCTTGCTCAGCTTGCGCAGTTCGGACTGGGAGGCGGCCTTCTCCGTGGCCTTCTCCCCCGCCTTGCCGGCGGCCTTCCGCGCGGGTCTCCTCCTCGCCGAGCCCTCCTTGCGCTCCGCACGTTCCTGACGCTCCGCACGTTCCTGACGCCCTGTGGGTTCCCGACGTTCCGCGCGCTTCGGGCCCGCCTTCGCGGTGCCGCGAGCGCGGTCGATGCTGCCCTGGAGGACCTCCATCAGGTCGATGACGTCGGTCGCCGCGGGCGCCTCCTCGGCGGGCGTGATCTCCTGGCCCTCGGCCTTCGCCCGCACCAGCTCCCTCACCTTCTCCTGGTAGGTGTCGTGATAGCGGGACGGCTCCCAGGGCCCGCTGAGCGCATCGACCAGTTGCACGGCCATGTCCAGCTCCTTGCCCCGCCCGGCACGGGCCGCGGGCAGCTCGGGCAGCTCCCTGCCCGGGTCGCGGACCTCGTCGGCCCAGTGCAGGGTCTGCAGGACGAGCAGCCGTTCCTCCGCCCGCAGGGCGGTCAGGTACTGCCTGCCCCGCATCACGAGCGTGGCGATCCCCGCCTTGCCGGACTCGGCCAGTGCCGCGCGCAGCAGTTCGTACACCTTCTGGTACTGCTCGCCGCGCGGGGCGACGTAGTAGGTGCGGGCGAAGTAGACCGGTTCGATCTCCTTCAGGTCGACGAAGTCGGAGATCTCGATGGCCCGGGAGCGGCCCGGCGCGATCTCGTCCAGTTCGTCGGGCTCGACGACGACGTACTCGCCCTCCCCCACCTCGAAGCCCTTGACGATGTCGGCGGCGGAGACCTCCTTGCCGGTGCGCTCGTTGACCCGGCGGTTGCGGATGCGGTCGGCGGTGTCGCGCTGGAGCTGGTGGAAGTGGACGGTGTGGTCCTCGGTCGCCGTGTACAGGCCGACCGGTACGGTGACCAGTCCGAACGTGATCACGCCGGTCCACATCGCCCGGGCCATGGGTGCCGCTCCTCGGTCCTGGACCACCCCGGCACGGGTGCTCCCTGCCCTCCACGCTGGCACCGTCACGCCGGGGGCGCGCGCCGGACGCTCCACATGGAGCACACCCCCGCTGCGAGGAGCGCGCAATCCGTCAGGCCGCGAGGAGCTGGTGCGCGAGGGCGTCGGCGGCCCACTCCCGCCACTCCTCGGCCGCCCAGCCCCGCTCGTGGACCAGGAGCACGTAGGTCTCCGGGGCGAGGACGGCGAGCGCGATGTCGGCGGCGCGCTCCGGGTCCAGCCCGGGCCGCAGCGCCGACTTCGCCGCCAGTGCTCCGGCGAGGCGGAGCTGCACGGTGCGGCGCTGTGCGATGTTGGTGCGCCACAGCTCGGCGATCTCCGGATCGGTCGCCGCCGCCGACCGGACCACCTCCAGCAGCGGGGCGACCCGCGTCAGGATCCGCGCGGCGGCGGCCGCCTGGAGCCGCACCTGCTCGCCGGGAGGCGCGGCCAGCGCCTCCGCGACCCAGGGACGGTCGAGCGTCGCGACGGGCTCGGTGTCGCCGGCGATCTCGGTGTCGATGAGCTCGGAGAGGATCGCGCGCTTGGTGGCGAACGTGAAGTACAGCGTCTGCACCGCCATCCCGGCGCGGTCGGCGATGGCCTTCATGGTGGTCGCCGTATAGCCGTGCGCGGTGAACAGGTCCCGCGCCGCGCCGAGCATGCGCGCCCGGTTCGCCGCGGTCCTGGCGCGCCGCGTCCCGGTCGTCTTCCCCGAGGCCATCTGCCGTCCGTTCCTTTCGGCCGGTCACCGCCGACCGGTCAGCACGGTCAGCGCCGGCCGGTCAGCCGCCGACGGGTCAGCACCGACGGGGCGAGCCCGGCTGGTCGCCGACCGGTCACCGACTCTAGACAAGTGTCCGCCCCAGCGGGACGGTCACCTCCCCCGTGCCCTCCGCGCTCGCGCCGCCGGCGACCCGCACGGTGAAGGGCCGGTCGGTGCCGGCCGCGGTGACGCGCAGGACGTCGCCCTCGCGCCGCACGCGGAACACGGCGGCCTCCGCGCCCGTCAGGTCCGGCACCCCGGCCTCGCGGGTGTAATCCGCCGAGGCCGGCGGGTGGACGAGCAGGGTCGGGTTGTCCAGCCAGTCGCCGTCGGGCCGCCGGTCGTCGCCGGCCAGCGGCAGGACGGCGCCCTCACGGACGTACAGCGGCAGGCTGTCGTAGCCGTGCCGTTCGGTGCGCCACGCCGGTCCGGTGACCCGTTCGCCGGTGAGCAGATGGGTCCAGGTGCCCTCGGGGAGGTAGACCTCGACCTCGCCGTCCTCGGTGAACACCGGCGCGACGAGGAGGTCGGGGCCGAGCATGTACTGGCGGTCGAGCGGGCGGCACGCCGGGTCGTGCGGGAACTCCAGGACCATGGGCCGCATCACCGGGACGCCGGTGCGGTGGGCTGCCACGGCGGCGCCGTACAGGTAGGGCATCAGACGGTGCTTGAGCAGGGTGAACCGGCGGGCGACGTCGACGGCCTCCTCGCCGAACTCCCACGGCACCCGGTAGGACGACGAACCGTGCAGACGGCTGTGGGAGGACAGCAGGCCGAAGGCCAGCCAGCGCTTGAAGACCGACGGGACGGGCGTGCCCTCGAAGCCGCCGATGTCGTGGCTCCAGAAGCCGAATCCGCTCAGCGACAGGGAGAGGCCGCCCCGCAGGGACTCGGCCATGGCCTCGAAGGAGGACCAGCAGTCGCCGCCCCAGTGCACGGGGTACTGCTGTCCGCCGGCGGTCGCGGAGCGGGCGAAGAGCACGGCTTCGCCCGGGCCGCGCTCCTCGGTGAGGAGTTCGAACACGGTCTGGTTGTAGAGCTGGGTGTAGTAGTTGTGCATCCGCTCCGGGTCCGAGCCGTCGTGCCAGACGACGTCGGTCGGGATCCGCTCGCCGAAGTCCGTCTTGAAGCAGTCCACGCCCTGGTCGAGGAGCGGCTTGAGCTTCGACCGGAACCAGGCGCGGGCGTCGGGACTGGTGAAGTCGACCAGCCCCATGCCGGCCTGCCACAGGTCCCACTGCCATACGTCGCCGTTCGGCCGGCGCACCAGGTGCCCGAGCGCGGCGGCCTCGTCGAACAGCGGGGACTTCTGCGCGATGTACGGGTTGATCCAGGCGCTGACCTTCAGTCCCCTGGCCTTGAGCCGGGCGAGCATGCCCTCCGGGTCGGGGAAGACCTCGGGGTCCCACCGGAAGTCGCACCACTGGTACTCGCGCATCCAGAAGCAGTCGAAGTGGAAGACGGACAGCGGGATGCCGCGCTCGGCCATGCCGTCGACGAACGACATCACGGTCGGCTCGTCGTAGTCCGTGGTGAAGGAGGTGCTGAGCCACAGGCCGAACGACCAGGCGGGCGGCAGGGCCGGACGGCCGGTGAGGGCGGTGTAGCGGGTGAGGACGTCCTTCGGGGTGGGGCCCGCGACGACGTAGTACTCCAGTGTCTGGTCCGCGACGCTGAACTGCACCTGCCCGACGGATTCGGAGCCGACCTCGAAGGAGACCGCGCCGGGGTGGTTGACGAAGACGCCGTAGCCGCGCGAGGACAGGTAGAAGGGGATGTTCTTGTAGGCCTGTTCGCTGCTGGTGCCGCCGTCGGCCTGCCAGACGTCGACGACCTGGCCGTTCTTGACGAACGGGGTGAAGCGCTCGCCGAGTCCGTAGATCTGCTCGCCGACGCCGAGGGCGAGCTGAGCGAGGACGTGGTGGGTGCCGTCGTCGGTGGTGGCGAAGGCGGTGCCCTTGCGGCCGGCCCGGGTCACCTCCCGTCCGTCCGGGTCGTGGAAGGTCAGGACCCATGGGGCGGCCCGGTCCAGGCGCAGGGTCAGCGGGCCGCTGGTCAGCTCGGTGACGGTGCCGTCGCGGCGGACCTCACCCGCGCCACCGGGCTCGGCCGCGAGGGCGAAGTCCGGTCCGGGGTGCAGCTTGCCGGCGTGGTGGGTGACGCGCACACCGATGACGCCCTCGGCGGGCGAGAAGCAGTCGACGGTGAGGAGCGGTGCGTTGAGCGTGTCGCCTCGGTGTCTCACTTTCTGCGCGGAGGCATGAGCGGTGAAGCGCTTCGATTCAACGTGCACATCACGGACCTCGGTGGCGTATGCGACCTGGACGCCGTCACGGATGCGCCAGAACCCGTTGGTGAACTTCATGGTCTTCCTCGGGGGAGCGGGACTGTTCGGCGGGGACTGCGGAGACTGTCGCCCGGGGAGTTGGATCGTACACAGAGCGCACCCGGGCCATCCCCTGTTCACGCGAATTCATGCCCCTTGAACAGGCACTTTTCAGATCCGCGACGGATCGGCCCGCCCTGGGCCGCGCAGAAGAAGTCGTGTACGGGTCTAGCGGGACACCCGGGGAGTGACGTATTAGTCATCTGGCCAAACAAAATCCCCGGCGAGGAGGCCGGGCATCCCGACAGCAAGGGCCGCAGTATGTCGAAGCGCTTCAACCACTGCCGAGCCACGGCACCGCTCGCCGCCGTCTGCGTCCTGGTCGCGGGGCTGACCGGATGCGGCCGGCAGCGCGACGGCGACGTCTACACCGTGCTGAACTCCTCGACCGACGAGACCTACCACCGCTGGGACGCCCAGGCGATGGACCGCTGCGGCGAGCGGCTCGGCGTCACCGTCGAGCAGCTCAGCGTCCCGGCCGCGCAGGTGATGACGAAGGCGCTGCGCATGGCGTCCTCGAAGTCGCTGCCCGACATCGTGCAGTTCGATGCCTCCGAGATGCCGACGTTCGCCGAGGCGGGCGGCCTGACCGACCTGGAGACCCTCGGCCTGAGCACCCGGGACATCCCCCGGGGCATCGTCGACTTCGGTTCCTACGAGGGGACGTACTACGGCGCTGCCCGCTCCGTGAACACGCTCGCGCTGTTCTACGACCGGGACGTCCTCGACGAGGCCGGCGTGGCGGTCCCCACCACCTGGGACGAGCTGCGGGAGGCGGCGCGGAAGCTCACCCGGGGCAAGCGGTACGGACTGGCGCTCAGCGCGGGCGGCGCGGAGGACGGCGTCTTCCAGTTCACGCCGTTCATGTGGTCCAACGGCGGTGACGAGACCCGGCTCGACGGTCCGCGGGTCGTCGAGGCGCTCGACTACTGGAAGGCCCTGCTGGCGGACGGCTCGCTGTCGAGGTCGACGGTCAACTGGACGCAGGCGGACGTCAACGACCAGTTCATGGCGGGCAACGCGGCCATGATGATCAACGGTCCGTGGCAGGTGGAGACCCTCAACACCAAGAAGTCGCTGCGCTGGGGCATCGCGCGGATCCCGGCACCGAGGGCGGGCGCGGACTCCGTCGCCCCGCTCGGCGGCACCGTGCTCACCGTGCCCGACACCGGCGACCCGGAGCGGCAGCGCACGGCGGGCCGGATCGTCGCGTGCCTGGCCGGTGAGAAGGAGCAGCTGTCCTACGCGCTGAAGAGCTGGATGGTCCCCGCCGACGCCGAGGCCGCCGCCGTGTGGCGCGAGCGGGTGCCCGGACTGCGGGCGCTCGCCGACCAGGTGGCCACCGCCCGGTCCCGTACCGCCAAGCTCGGCGCCGGCTGGCCGAACGTGTCGCTCGCCCTGCAGAGTGCCTTCCAGGCCGCCCTCACCGGCGAGTCCAGCGGGGCCGCCCTGAAGCGCGCCCAGCAGCGGGCCACGAGCGGAAACTGAGGTACGCGCCATGACCACGTCCACCGTCACCGCTCAGGCACCGGCGAAGCCCTCCGGGCGCGCCGCCGCGCCCGACCCTGCCCGGCTGCGCCGCCGCCGCACGCTGGCCCAGTGGGGGTTCGTCGTCCCCGCGGTCGTCTTCATGGTGCTGTTCTTCGGCTACCCGCTCGTCCGCAACGTCGTGATGAGCTTCCAGCACTACACGCCGAAGACGTTCTTCACCGGCGAGGCCCCGTTCAACGGGCTCGGCAACTGGTCGAACGTCTTCCAGGACGCCCTCTTCGGCAAGGCCCTGTGGCACACCCTCGTGTTCACCGCCGGCTCGCTGCTCGGCCAGTTCTGCCTCGGCCTGGCCCTCGCGGTGTTCTTCAGCCGCCGCTTCCCGCTGAACGGCGTCCTGCGGTCGCTGGTCCTGCTGCCCTGGCTGGTGCCCATGGTGGTGTCCGGTGTCGTCTGGCGGCGCATCCTCGACCAGGACACGGGCGTCCTGAACGCGTTCCTCGGCACGCTCGGCCTCGGCGGCGACACCCCCTGGCTGACCAGCCCCGGCATGGCGCTGCTGTCGGTGATCCTGGTCAACATCTGGATCGGCGTCCCGTTCAACATGGTCATCCTGTACGGCGGTCTGCAGGAGATCCCGAGGGAGCTGTACGAGGCGGCCGCCCTGGACGGAGCATCCGCGTGGCGGACGTTCCGCTCGCTCACCCTGCCGATGCTGAGGCCGGTCATCACGGTCGTCCTCGTCCTCGGTTTCATGTCGACGGTGAAGATCCTCGACCTGATCCTCGCGCTCACCGACGGCGGCCCGGCCGACGCCACCCAGACCCTGGGCACGCTGACCTACCAGAACTCCTTCGTCCGGCTGGACTTCGGCGCGGGCGCGGTCGTCGGCAACGTACTCATCCTGGTCTCCGCCGTGTTCGCGGTGCTCTATCTGCGGGCAAGCCGCACCGAGGGGAAGTGACGTCCGTGGTCTCTCGCACGCCCACGCCGGCCAGGCGCCGCTGGGGACACACCGTCGCCGGTGTGCTCATCCTGTGCGTGATGCTCTTCCCGCTGTACTGGATGCTCAACACCGCCCTCCAGCCCGCCTCGGGCCTGCTCCAGGTCGACCCGGTGCCGAGCGGCCTGGACCTGTCCGGCTTCTCCAAGGCCCTCTCCGACCAGGGCGGTCACCTGCTGACCTCGCTGGCCGTCTCGCTCGGCGCGGTCGCCGTCTGCCTCGCGATCGCCGCCCCCGCGGCCTACGGGCTGGCCCGGTTCGGGCTGCGCGGCTCGCGGACGATCGTGTTCGGCACGCTGATCACCCAGATGGTGCCGGGCATCGTCATCGCCAACGCGCTCTACGACTCCTACGTCGATCTCGGCCTGGTCAACACCCACTTCGGCCTGATGCTGGCGGACGCCTCGCTCGGGATCCCGTTCTCGATCGTGCTGATGCGCTCCTTCATGGTGTCGATCCCGGGCGAGGTGATCGAGGCGGCGCAGCTGGACGGGGCGGGGCCGGTGCGGACGTTCCTGCGGGTGGTGCTGCCGATGAGCCGCAATGCGCTGATCACCTCGGGTCTGTTCGCCTTCCTGTTCTCGTGGAGCGACTTCATGTTCGCGCTCACCCTGAACACCACCGACGAGGTCAAGCCGATCACGCTCGGCATCTACCAGTACATCGGCGCGCACGTCGGCGACTGGGGCTCGGTGATGGCCGCGTCCGTGCTGTCCGCGGTGCCCGCGGCGGTCCTGCTCGTCCTCGCCCAGAAGTACATCGCCGCCGGCATCACCGGCGGTTCCGTGAAGTGACCCGCCCGCCGGGCCCCCAGGGGCGGAAAATGTCCGCCTCTTCTCGTACGTTTGTTATGCGGCAATGCCCTGCGTGTTTCATAGCGGCGCGGTCTGCGGTGCGCGACCATACGAACCGCGGCCCTGTGAACTCCTACATCACACCATTCCACGCAGCAGACAGGAAGAAGGACGGGCATGTCCGGCAGCGAAAGCGAGAACCCAGCAATCCCCTCCCCGACGCCCACGCCGACCCGGCGGCCGCGGACGAACCGGGACTGGTGGCCGAACCAGCTGGACCTCCAGGTTCTCCACCAGCACTCGCCCCGCGCCAATCCGATGGAAGAGGACTACGACTATCCGAAGGAGTTCGCGACCCTCGACGTCGAGGCGCTGAAGCGTGACGTCTTCGAGGTGATGACGACATCCCAGGACTGGTGGCCCGCCGACTACGGTCACTACGGTCCGCTCTTCATCCGGATGAGCTGGCATGCCGCGGGCACCTACCGGATCGCGGACGGCAGGGGCGGCGGCGGCAGCGGCGCCCAGCGCTTCGCTCCCCTCAACAGCTGGCCGGACAACGCGAGCCTCGACAAGGCGCGCCGGCTGCTCTGGCCGGTCAAGCAGAAGTACGGCCGGAAAATCTCGTGGGCGGATCTTCTGGTTTTCGCCGGAAACTGCGCCATGGAATCCATGGGATTCAAGACGTTCGGGTTCGGTTTCGGGCGGGAGGACATCTGGGAACCCGAGGAGATCTTCTGGGGACCCGAGGACACCTGGCTCGGAGATGAGCGTTACAGCGGCGACCGGGAACTCACCGGTCCTTTCGCCGCCGTGCAGATGGGACTGATCTACGTCAATCCGGAGGGCCCCAGCGGCAATCCGGATCCGATGGCCGCCGCGCGGGACATTCGCGAGACATTCGGCCGTATGGCGATGAACGACGAGGAGACGGTGGCGCTCATCGTCGGCGGCCACACCTTCGGCAAGTGCCATGGCGCGGTCGACCCCAGTTACATCGGCCCGGAACCCGAGGCCGCCCCCATCGAGCAGCAGGGTCTCGGCTGGCGGAACACCTACGGCAGCGGCAAGGGCCCCGACGCGCTCACCAGCGGGCTGGAGGGCGCGTGGACGACGGCGCCGACGCGGTGGGACAACGGCTACCTGGACAACCTGTTCGGGTACGAGTGGGAGCTGACGAGGAGCCCCGCCGGCGCCCACCAGTGGACGCCCACCGATCCCGCTGCCCGGGACACCGTGCCCGACGCCCACGACCCGGCGAAGCGGCACGCCCCCATGATGCTGACGACGGACATCGCGCTGCGGGTGGACCCGGTGTACGGGCCGATCTCGAAGCGGTTCCACGAGAACCCGGACGAGCTGGCGCTGGCCTTCGCCAAGGCCTGGTACAAGCTGTTGCACCGCGACATGGGCCCCCTCTCGCGTTACCTCGGCCCGTGGGTTCCCGAGCCGCAGCTGTGGCAGGACCCCGTCCCCGCGGTCGATCACGAGCTGGTCGGCGAGGAGGACATCGCCGCCCTCAAGAGCACGGTCCTCGCCTCGGGGCTGTCGGTCTCCCAGCTGGTCGCCACCGCCTGGGCGTCCGCGGCGAGCTTCCGGGGCACCGACAAGCGCGGCGGGGCCAACGGGGCGCGGATCCGGCTCGCGCCGCAGAGGGACTGGGAGATCAACGCCGTACCCGAGGTGACCGAGACGCTGCGGGCGCTGGAGGGGATCCAGCACGATTTCAACAGCTCACGGTCCGACGGGACGCGGGTGTCCCTCGCCGACCTGATCGTCCTCGGCGGGTGCGCGGCCGTGGAACGGGCCGCGCGCGACGCCGGGCACGCCGTCACGGTCCCGTTCGCACCGGGGCGTACGGACGCCTCGCAGGAGCAGACCGATGTGGACACCTTCGCCGTGCTGGAACCCCAGGCGGACGCGTTCCGCAACTACCTCCGGCCGGGCGAGAAGCTGTCGCCGGAGACCCTGATGCTGGACCGCGCGAACATGCTGACCCTGACCGCGCCCGAGATGACGGTGCTGATCGGCGGCATGCGGGCCCTGGACACCGGCTATCAGGGGTCCGCGCACGGCGCGTTCACGCACCGGCCGCGGACGCTCACCAACGACTTCTTCGTCAACCTGCTCGACATGGGAACCGAGTGGAAGGCGTCGGCGTCGGACGAGAACGTCTACGAGGGGCGGGACCGTGCCACCGGCGAGGTGAAGTGGACCGCCACCGTCGTCGACCTCATGTTCGGCGCACACTCGCAGCTGCGCGCCGTCTCGGAGGTCTACGCCGCCCAGGACGCGGGCGAGAAGTTCGTGCGCGACTTCGTGGCCGCGTGGGACAAGGTGATGAACCTCGACCGGTTCGACCTGCGCTGAGCCCGGTGTCCCGGCCGGCCGCGAGCAGTCGGCCGGGACACTCCCCCGAGGGGGCCGTCACGTCCTCTGCGGCTGCAGATAGCGGGCCAGCAGGCCGTCCAGGCTCACCATGCCGGTGAGCCGGCCGGCGTCGTCGCGGACCACGGCGAGCGAGGCACGCCGCCGGCGCAGCAGGTCGATGGCGTCGGCGACCGTGGCGTTCCCGGTCAGCTCGGGGACCGGGCGGGCCAGGGCTCGGGCGCTGGTGGCCCGTCCCCGGGCGCGGGCGACCAGGGCGTCGCGGGCGTGCACCGAGCCGAGGACGGTGCCGTGTTCGCGGACCAGCAGCCGGGTGCGGTCGCCCGCGGCGGCACACCGCAGGATCGCGTCGGCGTCGGCGCCGCCGTCGACCCAGGCGATCTCCGCGGCCGGCACCAGCAGGTCCCGCACCGGGGTCTCCGGCTCGGTCAGTGAACGCGTCAGCAGCTCCGAGTCCGACGCGCTGATCAGCCCCAGCCGCTCGGACTCCGCCACCAGGTGCGTGAGCTGCTCACGGTTGTGCACCGCGGCCAGCTCGTCGCGCGGGGTGACCCGGCACAGCCGCACCAGCGCGTTGCTGATCCGGTTCAGCACCCGGATCAGCGGCCGTACGGCCGTGACCACGGCCCGGAAGGGCGGGGACAGCAGCATCGCCGAGCGCTCCGGGTGGGCGATGGCCCAGGACTTGGGGGCCATCTCACCGACCACCATGTGCAGGAACACCACGACGATCATGGCGACGGCGAACGCCACGCCGTAGCTCACGGCGCTGGGCAGACCCAGCTTGTGCAGCAGCGGGTCGAGTTCGTGGGAGATCGCGGGCTTGGACACCGAGCCGAGGCCCAGGGTGCAGACGGTGATGCCCAGCTGGGCGCCGGCCAGCATCAGGGACAGCTCGCGCATGCCGGCCAGGGCGGCCCCCGCGCCGCGCCGCCCCTCGGCCGCCGCCTTCTCCATGCGGTGCCGTTTGGCGGCGACCAGGGCGAACTCGGCCGCGACGAAGAACCCGCTGCCGATCAGCAGCAGCACGGTCACGAAGAGCGCGGTCGGGAAGCTCATGCGGTGTCCTCCGGCTTCCCGGCGAGCCGCTCGATCGTGACCCGTTCCGGAACGTGCCGGTCCAGGGTGCGCACCTCGATGACCGCG
The DNA here is from genome assembly GCF_002154375.1 of Streptomyces glaucescens. Lineage (GTDB taxonomy): Bacteria > Actinomycetota > Actinomycetes > Streptomycetales > Streptomycetaceae > Streptomyces > Streptomyces glaucescens. Next base: position 18,061 of record NZ_MUND01000200.1, read on the forward strand.
CCGCCGCCGTCGGGCAGCTCCACGGTGATCCGGTCGCCGATGGCCGGGAAGCGGCCGAGCCGGTCGACGATCAGGCCGGCCACGGTGTCGTAGTCCTCCTCCTCGGGCAGCTCGACGCCGGTCGCGCCGGCCACCTCGTCGAGCCGGCGGCCGGCGTCCACGAGCCAGCCGGGGCCGTGGGCGACGGCGACCTCGGTGACGGTGTCGGACTCGTCGGCGATGTCGCCCACGAGCTCCTCGGCGATGTCCTCGTAGGTGACGATGCCCGCGACACCGCCGTGCTCGTCGAGGACCACGGCGAACTCGTCGTCGCGTTCCCGCATCCGTTCCACGGCGTCCGGCAGCGGCAGCGTGTCCGGCAGCAGCAGGGGGCGCCGGGCGACCGTGCCCGCCGTCGTCCCGGCGAGCCGGCCGGCGGGCAGCGCCATCAGCTCGCGGACGCCGAGGACACCGGCGACGTCGTCGGGGTGGTCACCGAGGACGGGGTAGTTGGAGTGGCCGTGCCGGCCGATGAGGCCGACCGCCTCGGCGGCGGTGGCGTCCTTGCGGACGAAGACGGCGTCGACGCGCGGCACCATCACCTCGTCCAGGGTCCGCTCGGAGAACTCCAGGGCGTGGTCGAGCAGGTCGGCGGTCTCGCGCGGCAGGTGCCCCTGCTCGTGGGACTCGCCGATCAGCTGGCCCAGCTCCTCCAGGGTGGCACCGTGGTGCAGTTCCTCGACCGGCTCGATGCCGGCCCTGCGCAGCAGCCTGTTCGCCGCCCCGTCGAAGATCCGTACGAGCGGGCCGACGATCTTCAGGTACGCCAGGGTGGAGGCGGCCAGCGACCTCGCCAGCCGCTCCGGGACGGCGATGGCGAGGTTCTTCGGGGCCAGTTCGCCCAGCACCATCTGCACGGCCGTCGCCAGCACGAAGGCCAGGACGACGGAGATGCCGGTGACGGCGCCGTCGGGGATGCCGGAGCCGGACAGCGGGGGCCTGAGCAGCGCCGACACGGACGGTTCGGCGATGAAGCCGACGACCAGGCCGGTCACCGTGATGCCGAGCTGCGCGCCGGAGAGCATGAACGACAGCCGTTCCAGCACCTTCAGCGCGCGGGCGGCCTTGCGGTCCCCCGTCTGGGCCGCCCGGGCGAGTGCCAGCCGGTCGGCGGAGACGTACGCGAACTCCTGGGCGACGAAGTAGCCGGTGCCGGCGGTCAGCACGAACACGGCCAGCACGCCCAGCCACGCTTCCACGGCACTCATCGAACACCGTCCCGCCGTGTGCCGTGCTCAGGGGATTCCCGGCGGGACGGTCGGGGACTGTGCCCCGAGGGGTCCGTCGATCTGGCGGACAAGCAGCGACTCCTCATCTTGGTATGTATCCGGACAACGATTTTGGCCGGAACCTGGTTCCCGGTCGTGATCGGCCCGCCGGTTGCGGTGCGGCGGGGCATAGGGACTCCGGCTGTCAGGCGGGGGCCGGAGCCGCCGGTCCGACCAGCTCGTCCAGGACGTCCTCCATCGTCACGAACCCGATCACCCTGCCGCTCGCGCCGACGACGGCAGCGAGGTGGCTGCCGTCGGCGCGCAGGGCGGTGAGGGTGTCGTCGAGCGGCGTGTCGATCCGGACGCGGGTGACCCGGTGCAGGGCGGTGCGCGGGAACGGCCGGTCGCGGTCGGTGACGCCGAGGGTGTCCTTGATGTGCAGATAGCCCAGGAGGGTGCCGTCGGGGCCGGTGACCGGGAAGCGGGAGAACCCCGCCTCGGCGGCCGTCCGCTCCAGCCGCGCCGGGGTGATCGACGCGTCCACGGTCCGCATCTCCCGTGCCGGGACGAGGATCTCACCGACCGGCCGGGTGCCCAGTTCCAGCGCGTCACGCAGCCGCTCGCCGTCGGCGGGCGTCAGCAGCCCTGCCTCGCTGGCGTCGACGACCATGCGGGCGAGCTGGTCGTCGGTGAAGGCGGAGGCGACCTCGTCCTTCGGCTCGACGCGCAGCAGCCGCAGCAGGGCGTTGGCGAAGGCGTTGATGCCGAAGACGACCGGCCGGAGCGCGCGGGTGAGGCCCACCAGGGGCGGGCCGAGCAGCAGCGCGGTGGCCACGGGCGCGGCGAGCGCGATGTTCTTGGGGACCATCTCGCCGATCAGCATGTGCAGATACGTGGCGAGGGCCAGCGCGATGACGAACGCGACCGGGTGGACCAGGCCGTGCGGGAGGTGGACCGCCGCGAACGCGGGTTCGAGCAGGTGGGCGATGGCGGGTTCGGCGACCGCGCCGAGCACCAGCGAGGAGGCGGTGATGCCGAGCTGGGCGGTGGCCATCATCGCGGACAGGTGCTCGAGGCCCCACAGGGTCATCCGGGCCCGCTTGTTGCCGCTCTGGGCGCGCGGCTCGATCTGGCTGCGGCGGACCGAGATCAGCGCGAACTCGGCGCCGACGAAGAAGGCGTTGGTGAGCAGCGTCAGGGCGCCGACGGCGAGCTGCACGGCGGTCATCGGGCGTCCTCCGCGAGGCGGGCGGTACGGGCGGAGGCGGGGGCGGGGGCGGTGATCCGTATACGGTCGGCGCGGTGGTGGTCGACCTCCAGGACCTCCAGCTGCCAGCCGTCGAGGTCGAGGACGTCTCCCTTGACGGGGATGCGCGCGAGATGGGTGGCGAGCAGGCCGGCCACGGTCTCGTACGGCCCCTCGGGGGCGGCGAGTCCCGTCTCGGCGAGCTGGTCGAGGCGTACGCCGCCGTCGGCCTCCCACACCTCGCGGCCGTCACCGGTGCGCGGCGCGGGCAGCAGGTCGGGGGTCTCGACGGGGTCGTGCTCGTCGCGGACCTCGCCGACGACCTCCTCGACGATGTCCTCCACCGTCGCCACACCGGCCGTGCCGCCGTACTCGTCGATGACCACGGCCATGGTGCGGCTCGCGCGCAGCCGCTCCAGCAGGCGGTCGGCGGGCAGGCTGTCCGGCACCAGCAGTGGCTCGGTGGTCAGCGCCGTGACCGGGGTGAGCGCCCGCTGCTCCGGGGGGAGGGCGAGGACGTCGCGGATGTGGACGCTGCCCACCACCTCGTCGAGGCTGTGGCGGTAGACCGGGAAGCGGGACAGGCCGGTGGCGTGCGTGAGGTTGGCGGCGTCGGCGGCCGTCGCGTGCGCTTCGAGTGCCTTGACGTCGACGCGCGGGGTCATGACGTTCTGCGCCGTCAGCTCGCTCAGGTGCAGGGTGCGCACGAACAGTTCGGCCGAGTCCGCCTCCAGGGCACCCTCGGCGGCCGAGTGGCGGGCGAGCGCGACCAGTTCCTCGGGGGTGCGGGCGGAGGCCAGCTCCTCGGCGGGTTCGAGGCCGAAGCGGCGGACGAAACGGTTCGCCGTGTTGTTGAGGTGGCGGATGAACGGGCCGAACGCGGCGGTGAAGCCGCGCTGGGGGCCCGCCACCACCTTGGCGACGGCCAGCGGCCGGGAGATCGCCCAGTTCTTCGGCACCAGCTCGCCGACCACCATCAGCACGACGGTGGACACCAGCACGCCCAGCACGGTCGCCACCGGCGAGGCGGCGCCGCCCAGGCCGAGCGCCCGCAGCGGGCCGCGCAGCAGCGCCGCGAGGGACGGCTCGGCGAGCATGCCGATCACCAGCGAGGTGACGGTGATGCCGAGCTGGGCACCGGAGAGCTGGAGGGTCAGCCGGCGTACGGCCCGCAGGGCGCCGTCGGCGCCGCGTTCACCGGCCTCGGCGGCTCGTTCGAGGTCGGCGCGTTCGACGGTGGTCAGCGAGAACTCGGCCGCGACGAACACCGCGCAGGCCAGGGTGAGGAGCAGGGCCAGCAGGAGCAGCAGGACCTCGGTCACCGTGCCACCCCCGCTCCCTCACCCGGATGAGGACCGCACGGGACGGCACGGCTGGTACTGGGAGGCTCACCCATCGGGAACCTTCGCTCCTTCTCTTCGGGACGTGGGGGAAACAGGATCGCCTGCTTCTACATCCACTGTAAAGGACTGATGGTTTCTACATGACTGTAGACATCACCGTCGAAGCCCGGATCGCTCCGAAGGAGATGCCATGGCCCTGTGGGACCGCCTCGAGGAATCCGCGTCGCAGGTGCAGGCCCAGCTGACGGCGAAAAAGGACGAGCTGACCAGCGGCGCGTTCCGCGACGCCGGTATGGCGATGTGCGCGCTGGTCGCCGCCGCCGACGGCACGGCCGGCCGTCCGAACGGCAGCGCGTGGCCCAGCTCGTCGGCACCGACGACGTGCTGCGGAACTTCCCCGCCGACGACCTGCGGCGCCGCTTCGAGGAGAACGTGGACAAGCTCACCGCCGACTTCGGCTTCGGCGAGGTGAGCATGCTCCAGGAAATCGCCAAGGCCGGGAAGAAGCCCGCCGAGGCGCGCGCGGTGGTCCAGATCGGGATCGTCATCGGCGGCGCCGACGGCCACTTCGAGCGGACGAGCAGGCCGTCGTCCGCGAGGCCTGCTTCGCGCTCGGCCTGCCGCCGCACGAGTTCGGTCTCCGACGGGTCCGGCCCGGGCGGGCGCCCGCCCTCAGAGCGGGGTCGCCGCGTGCAGGACGAGGGCCGGCGTCACCGCCGAGTTGGCGGAGGACATCGCGGACACGGCCGTGCCCACGGCCGCCGTCCACGCCGCCGGCCCCACCGCGGTGAACGCCGGCGGCCACTCCCCCACGGCGGGCGCCGGGCCGAGCAGGGCCGCGACCCGGCGCGGCACCGGCCCGGGCGCGGCGAAGCCCGCGAGTGTCGGCAGGAGCGTCCCCCAGGAGACCAGCGCCGCCTTGCCGATCGCTCGGGCCACGACGCGGCGGTCGACGGCCCGGGCCGCCTCCTCGTCCGCCCACCGCTCCGCCGTGTACGACACCGCCGTACGCAGCGGCGGCAGGAACGGGTTGGCCCGCGCGGCCAGCCGAACGACCAGCAGGAACCGGTGGTGCCGGGCCGACAGATGGGCCCGCTCGTGCGCGAACAGCGCGCGGCGCTCGGCCGGCCGGAGACCCGAGAGCAGACCCGTGGTGACGACGACGCGGCCCGTCCGGTCGCGGGCGCCGCCGGGCAGGGCGTAGGCGTACGGCGTGTCGTCGGGCAGGACGGCGACCCCGGTGCCGGGGAGGCCGGCGAGCGCCCGGTGGGCGCGGCGCCGTACGGTCCGGTGCCGCCACAGCAGCCCGCCGCAGGCCACCGCGACGGCCAGCAGCGCGGGGACGGCCAGCTTCCCGGCCACCTCGTCCTGCGGGACGGCCGCCCGCACCTCGGGGTCCGACCATCCGTCCGGCAACGGGTTGCCCGGCAGCTGCGCGGTGCCGACCACCATCAGCAGGCCCAGACAGACCGTGCTGCACAGCGCCATCACACCGGCCACCCCCGTCAGCAGCCGGGTGGCGACGCGCGGATGCAGGTGCTGCTCGGCGAGCCGGGCGATCGGCCGGGCGGTCAAGGGCAGGACCAGCGGCAGAAGGACGAACACCCCCATGCGGCCTCAGTCTTCCCCTTCGCCCGCTTCTCCCGCGTCGTCCCCGTCCGCCTCCGCCGGGACATCGCCCTTCGCGCGGTCCAGCAGGTCGCGCAGCAGCCGCTCGTCGTCCGCGTCCAGCCCGGTGACGAAGCTGGCCAGTACCGCTTCGCGGTCGCTCTCGGCGTCCAGCACCTTGCGCATCCTGCGGGCGGCGAGCCCGGCCTCGTCCGCGGCGGGCGTCCAGGCGAAGGACCGGCCGGCCCGCTCCCGGGTGACCGCGCCCTTGACCATGAGCCGGGTCAGGATCGTGACGACGGTCGTGTAGGCGAGCCCTCCTCCGAGCCGCTCCTGCACCCAGCCGGCCGTCGCGGGGCCGTCCGCCTCACGCAGGGCGGACAGGACCTGTGCCTCCAGCTCGCCCTGCCCCCGCCGCCGGGGACGCCGCTGATCCGTCACGCCCTGTCTCCCTTCCGCCGACGCCTGCGTCACGAGCGGTACATCGTAAACCGCGAGGCTGGAGCCACTGTCCGGGTTTTCTACAGTGCTGTAGCTTGCCTTCGGGGGTCCGCGTCGCGGGCCTGGACCGCACCCGCTGAAAAAGGAACGCAGTGTTCGGACTGAGTGAGCTGGCCGTCGTCCTCATCGTCGTCATAGCCGTGATCGCCGCGAGGAAGGGCCCGGAGCTGGCCCGGTCGGCCGGCAAGGCGGCGCGCATCCTCAAGGCGGAGCGCAGGGCGATGAAGGACGGCGGGGAACCGGCCGCGCCCCGTGTGATCCGCGGAGAGACGCAGACCCCCGCCCCGCCGCACCGGCCGCAGGACTGAGCACCCGGCTCCTGCCCTGACGCCTGACCGCCCGCGCCGCTCCCCGACCGCCCGCTCGCTGTCGCGCGCGAGGGCGATGAGCGCCTCGATCCCCTCGGCGTCCGGTCCGCCCCGAGTTCTCCCGCGTGATTCCGGCGAGCCGGGCCGTGGCCTAGGCTCCGGTCGCATGCAGGTGGTTGCGGTTCTCGCGCTCGACGGGGTGTCGGCCTTCGATCTGGCCATCCCCTGCCAGGTGTTCGCGTTCGCCGCCCGGGACGACGGGACACCGGCCTACGAGGTGCGGGTGTGCGCCGACCGGGCCCTGCCGGCGATGGCCGGCCCGGCACAGCCGTTCAGCATCTCCGCCCCGTACGGCTGGGACGACGTCCTCGACGCGGCCACCGTCGTCGTGCCCGGCATCCCCCACGACAGCGTCCCCGATCCGCGCGCCGTCCGGTTGCTGAGGGAGGCGGCGGCCCGCGGGGCGCGCATCGCCTCCATCTGCACCGGCGCCTTCGCCCTCGGCCACGCCGGACTCCTGGAGGGCCGCCGCGCGACCACTCACTGGCGGTTCGCGGACCGGCTGGCCGAACGCTTCCCCGGCACCCGCGTCGACCCGTCCGTGCTCTACGTCGACGAGGGCCGGGTGCTGACCTCGGCCGGGATCGCCGCCGGCCTCGACCTGTGCCTGCACATGGTCCGCCGCGACCACGGCGCGGCGGCCGCCGCGGCGGTCGCGCGCCTGCTGGTGATGCCGCCGCAACGGACCGGCGGCCAGGCCCAGTTCATCGAGTACCGGGCGCCCGAGGACGACTCGGCCGACCTCGGTGACACCTTGCAGTGGATGCGCGGCAAGCTGAACGAGCCGCTCAGCCTCGCCGACATCGCCGCGCACGCGATGATGAGCCGCCGCAGCCTGTCCCGGCACTTCCGCGCCCAGACCGGCACGACCCCGCTGCGCTGGCTGCTCGCCCAGCGCGTGCAGCGCGCCAGGGAACTCCTGGAGACGACGGCGCTGCCGCTGACGAGGGTGGCCGACGAGACCGGCTTCGGCTCCGTCGAGGCGCTGCGCCACCACTTCACCCGGCAGGTCGGCACGACCCCGTCCGCGTACCGGGACACCTTCCGCATGTGAGCCGTGCGGCGGGCCTCGGGGGCTGGCCGCATCTTGCGCATGATCGGCCCGCACGCCGGTGTCGTCGGTCACCGGCCGTCGGAAGACTGAACGCGTTCCCGCTTCCGCCGGCCGCCGGACACCGCGCTGCCACGTCCACCCGGAGACGCCCATGTCCACCCCTGACCCCGCCCCGCTCCCGCGCACCGGCGACCGGACGCGGCGGCCACTGCGCGTCCACACCGTGCTCTACGACGGCGTCGAGGAGCAGGACTTCGCCGGTCACGTCGAGGTCCTCGGCATCGCCGGCGAGGACCTCGTCGCCCAGTCCTTCGTGCACGCCGAGGGCGTGCGGCGGGTGCGGACGGCGGCCGGCATGGAGATCCTGTGCCGGGACGCCTGGTCACCCCGCTCGGCCGACGTGATCATCGTGCCCGGCGCGGGGTACGGCGACGGCTCCGGGCTGCAACGGGAGATCCGGCGCGGCATCCTGCCCCGCGCCCTGAGGGCGGCCCCCAGGAAGGGCCTCGTCCTGGGGGCGGTGTGCACGGGCACCATGCTGCTGTCCGCCGCCGGACTGACTGCGGGGCGCCGGTGCACCACCCACCACATCGCCCAGGAGGACCTGCGGCGCGAGGGCGGACAGGTGGTCGGTGGCCGGGTCGTCGACGACGGCGACCTCGTCACCTGCGGCGGTGTCACCTCGGGCATCGACCTCGGCATCTGGCTGCTCGAACGGTTCCTCGGGCCGGACACGGCCGTCTTCGCCGAGGAGGTGCTGGAGTACCAGCGCCGGGGCACCGTCAACACCCGTTGATCCGGGCGCCGTACCGCCGCCCGGCGAACCGCCAGAACCGTGTCCGCCACCTCCGGCACCGCTCCCCGCGGCAGCCCCGACACCGAACGGCTCAGCGATGACCACCTACGGCATCCTCCTCTTCGACACCGCGGAGGAACTCGACTTCGCGGGCCCCTGGGAAGTCCTCACCACCTCCGCGGCGCTGCGCGACGGCGCCGACACCGCGATGCTCCTCGCCGAACGGCCCGGCCCGGTGCGCTGCGCCAACGGCATGCGCGTGCTGCCGGACCGCACCCTCGACGACCACCCGCCGCTCGATGTCCTGCTCGTCCCCGGTGGCTCCGGGGCCCGGGAGCCCGAGCCGCACAATCCGCGCGTCACCGGATGGCTCGCCGACCGGGCCGCGCGGGCCCAGTGGGTGGTCGGGGTCTGCACCGGCGTCTTCCTGCTGCACGCCGCCGGACCGGCGCGCGGCCGCCGGGTGGCCACCCACTGGCAGTACGAGGCGGCCCTCGCGGCACGCGGGGACGTCACCGTCGTGTCCGATGCCCGGTACGTCGTCGACGACCGGCTCCTGACCAGCCAGGGCGTCTCCGCCGGGATCGACAGCGCGCTCTGGCTCGTCGGCCGGCTGCACGGCCGTGACCACGCACGCGCCGTGCGCCGCGAGCTCCAGTACGACCCCGCGCCCCCGTACCTCGCCGACGAGCCCCTCGCCGGCTGACCCACCGACCGGGCCGCCTGGCCTCCAGGAGCCCCTTCTTGCTCCCACCCCCCACCCAGCGAAAGGGACGATCCGTGAAACGACGCACCCTCCTGCGCGGCACGACCGCTCTCGGTGCCGCCGGCCTCGCCGCCGGCGCCGCCCCGCACACTGCCGCCGCGGCCCCCTCGCCGCGCGGCGACGGCGCACCCTTCCGCGTGCACGTCGTCCTCTTCGACGGCGTCGAGGAACTGGACCTGTCCGCCCCCTACGAAGTGCTCGCCGCCTCCGACTACTTCACCGACCGCTCCGTCGACGTGCGCTACGTCGCCCTCGACGGCCCACGCAACGTCAGGGCCGCCTTCGGCACCACCCTGCGCGTCGACCACGCGTGGGCGCCGGAGCAGGCCGATCTCCTCGTCGTCCCGGGCGGCGGTTACGCCCGCCGGGACGACCCCGGGGTCTGGGCCGAGATCCGGCGGGGAGCGCTGCCCCGGGCCCTGGCCCAGGCCCCTCGCCCGGGACTCACCATCAGCGCCCTGTGCACCGGGGTGATGCTGCTCTCCGCGGCCGGCCTGACCCGGGGCCGGCCCTGCACCACCCACCACCGGGCACGGCAGGACCTCGAAGAGCAGGGCGGGCTGCTGAAGAACGCCCGGGTCGTCGACGACGGCGACCTGGTCACCGCCGGAGGCGTCACCTCCGGTCTGGACCTCGCCCTGTGGCTGGCCCGCCGCGAGCTGGGCGTCGACACCGCGCTCGGCCTGGAGGCCATGCTGGAGTACGAGGCGCGCGGCACGGTCTGGACGGCCCGCCCGCGCCCTGCCCGACGTACGGACGCGCGGGCGGACGAGGGCGCGAGGACGGCACCCTGACGGCCAGCGTCCACGAACTCCGGGACACCGCGCAGGCTGGCTGAGTCACGCTGCGACGGCCGCCTCTTGGACCAAGGGGCGGCCTCTCCTGAGCCTGACCACCTCAGCAGGCGACCCGAGGCTGACCGCCACCCCCCTGACACCATGGCGACTGATCATTCCGCCGTCGTCTGCCCGCCCTCCGAGGACGGCGGCCGACGCGTCCGGATCGGCAGCCGCTTCGTCGGCATTGCCCACAGCATCACGGACGTAGTCGCGTTCATGCAGCAGGTCGGCCTGCGAGGCTGGGATGAGACGGACGTCGACCGGACCGAACTGATCGAGTGGCGAGGCGGCGGGCCCGACGCATGGCGGTGACGAAAAAGCCGCGGGAGGCCGGGAGGCAGCGGCGGGCCCTGCCGGCCGGACAGCACGGCAGGGCCCCGCGAGGGGGACCACCCGGGGGGCCGATGATCCCACGCGCACCACCATGCATCACATCCAGCCACAGCGGTAGATACCAGCCACGGGGATCTGCTGCCGATGCCGGGGCGCACGGGAAGTCTCAGCGGGCAGTCCTGTGACCTGGGTACCGAGATCATCCGTGCGGCGCCCCGCGCGATGTAGGGGTACCGATCACTTCAGTGCCCGGCGGCCGTTGACTCCTCGGTCTCTGCCGCGTGAGGACAGAAGTCAGCGTTTGACGCGGCTACGGATGGCGAGGACGGCCAGGCCGAGGAGGACGGGTTCGGCCAGCCGGGAGGTCATCTCGGTGTAGGTGCCGGTCGTGGTGAGGTCTTGTCCGGAGGAGCGGAAGATGACTGAGTTGATCACCACCCGCAAACTCTTCTCGAACCGTTCGGCGGTGACGCGTTCAGTCAGCGGACCGCTGGGGTTGACCGGGTCGGGGGTGGCGGTGGTGAGGGAGATCTTCTGCCCCACGGCGACCTGGCGGCCGGTGGTGGTCGGCCTCGGATCGTCGGCGGGCAGGCCCCACAGGATCATCACCGCGATCGTGACGGCCATGGCCGCTCCCAACCAGGTCAGTGCGCGGGTGGCACGCAGCCCGTACCCGGACAAGGCCCAGTACAGCCTCAACAGCGCCCGTTCCCCCCGAGGCCGGGTGGTGTCGTGGCGGCGCATCTCGCATTCGCCGTAGTAGAAGTCGGCGGCGTCCGGCTCGTTCTTACCGTCCTCCAGCGACTTGCGCAGCTGCCGGTACAGCGCTGCCACCGCCGCCGGCTTCAGTTCCGGAGCATCCTGCGGCGGAGTAGTCCAGCCTCGGGCGATGGCCCGGTCGAGGTCGCGGGCGGTGCGCACTCGCCAATGGTGTTCCTCGATCACTGTGTTGCGCCGGCTCCACCGCCAGGGGAAGCGGCGGATCCAGCCGGTGGGGGTGACGGCGAAGGTGCACCAGCCATCGACCTTCAGCTGGTCGAGGTGGACGGCGCCGGCGAACCGGCATCCGCTCAGGTCGATGTCGTGCAGTGCCAGGTGCGCGGCATCCACTCCGCCGAGGGTGCTCAGGCGCACGCCGGGCTCCAGACCGGACAACCCCGACTCTGGCAACACGCCAGGCCACAGAGACCGGGGGAAGGGGGTGGGTCGGGTGGCGACCAACACGGGGTATTCGAAGACCGCGTCTCTCAGGTCCAGCTCGGCGTAGCGCAGGTGCAGCGTGGCGGTCGACGCCCATCGCGTGCGTGCGCAGGTCACCTGACGGGCGGCGATCTCCAATGTCACCGGTTGCTGGAATACCGCAACGTCCAGTATCACCTGCTTGTTGCATACCAGCGGCCCCACGTGCGACGCCGTTTCGAATCGCGCCCCGCTGAACATGGCGTCGCCGGAGAAGGACGCCCCGCCGAACCCGACGTTGTCGGAGAAGGACGCCCCGCCGAACCAGGCGTCACCGGAGAAGGACACCCAGTCGAACATGGCGTTGCCGGAGAAGGACGTCCCGCCGAACTCGGCGTCGCCGGAGAAGAACGCTCCGCTGAACGTGGCAGTGCCGGAGAAGGACGCTCCGCCGAACGTGGCGTCACCGGAGAAAGACGCCTCCTGGAACGTGGCGTTGCCGGAGAAGGACGCCTCGAAGAACCGGACGTCGCCGGCGAAGGACACCCGGTTGAACCTGGTGTCGCCGGAGAAGGACGCCCTGCCGAAGGAGGCGGTGCCGGAGAAGGACGCTCCGCCGAACGTGGCGTCACCGGAGAAGGATGCTTCGCCGAACATTGCGTCGCCGGCGAAGGACGCCT
>NZ_MUND01000201.1:0-4269 GCF_002154375.1 Streptomyces glaucescens
CTCCCGACCCGCCGCCGCGGCAGCTCGCCCCTCGGGCGCGGCACCACCCCGCCGGGCCACCATGACGACCGTTCGGACTCCCGGGACCGCGTCGACCTCCCGTCGCTCCCGGCCCGCCGCGAAGGCCGCGACGGCGGCGCCAACCTCCGCGGCGACGCGGACACCGCGGACACCGCGGCCACCCGGGGCGGCCGTCGGGACGGCCTGGACGCGGCCCCGGCCGGAGACACCGCCACCGGCGTCCCGGCCCGGGCCGTAGGCCCGGGGCCAGCCACGCCGGCCCCAGCCGAAGGCACGGGTACAGCCACCGGCACCCCGGCCCCGGCCGCAGGCACGGACACCGGCTCCACCAGGCTGCCCCGCCGGGTGCGCCAGGCCAGTCTCGCGCCGCAGCTCAGGCAGGAACCGGCACGCCGTACCGACGACCGGGCGGCGCCCGCCGAGCGGGACGCCGACGAGGTCCGCAGCCGTATGGCCTCGCTCCAGCGGGGCTGGCGGCGCGGCCGCGAGGAGAACGCCGCGGGCGACGACGCCCAGAGCGGCACAGCACCACGAGGAACGACTAAGGGGGACGGTCGATGACCGCACCGAAGGCGACCGACCACGCCACGACCGGCGGGACCGGCGAGCTGAACTGGCTGCTCGACGATCTGGTGGACCGTGTCGCAAGCATCCGCAAGGCCGTCGTCCTGTCCGGCGACGGGCTGCCCACGGGGGTCTCCAAGGATCTGAGCCGCGAGGACGGTGAGCACCTGGCCGCCGTGGCCTCCGGATTCCACAGCCTCGCCAAGGGCGTCGGCCGCCACTTCGAGGCGGGCGGCGTCCGCCAGACGGTGGTGGAACTGGACGAGGCCTTCCTGTTCGTCACCGCCGCCGGCGACGGCAGCTGCCTCGCCGTGCTCTCCGACGCCGACTCGGACATCGGCCAGGTCGCCTATGAGATGACGCTCCTGGTCAAGCGGGTCGGCCCGCACCTGGCGACCGCCCCGCGCACCGATCTGCCCGCGGGCGGGTAGTGGGATGACATGAGCGCAGACGGTCAGGCAAGAAGCCACTGGTTCGACGACGAGGCCGGGCCGGTCGTCCGCCCGTACGCCATGACGCGCGGCCGCACCAGCCACGCGGCCCAGCACCGCCTCGACCTGATCGCGGTGGTCGTCACGGAGTCCCACGCGAGCGACCCGGAACGGGATCCGACGCTGTCCCCGGAGCACGTGGAGATCGTCGGACTGTGCCGGGACGCCCCGCAGTCGGTCGCCGAACTCTCCGCCGAACTCGACCTGCCCATCGGCGTCGTCCGGGTCCTCATCGGCGACCTCGTGGACGCGGAACTCGTGCACGTGACCCGCCCGGTGCCCCCGGCCGAACTGCCGGACGAGAGCATTCTGCGCGACGTGATCAGCGGCCTCCGGGCGCTGTGAGCAGCGCGGGCGCCGCCGCGCGGAGGCTACCGCCCAGCGCCCACCGACCTTCATCAAGCAGGAGAAGAGACCGATGATCTTCGGGCGTTCCGAGCGTGGCAGGCCCCCGGTCGAGCCCGTCACGCTCAAGATCCTCGTGGCCGGCGGCTTCGGCGTGGGCAAGACCACGCTGGTCGGCGCGGTCAGCGAGATCAGACCGCTGCGCACCGAGGAACCGCTCACGGAGGCAGGCCGTCCGGTCGACGACACCAGTGGTGTGGAGGGCAAGCACACCACCACCGTCGCGATGGACTTCGGCCGCATCACGCTGCGCGAGGACCTGGTGCTGTACCTCTTCGGCACGCCCGGCCAGGAGCGGTTCTGGTTCATGTGGGACGAGCTGTCCGAGGGCGCACTCGGCGCCGTCGTCCTCGCCGACACCCGCCGCCTGGAGGACTGCTTCGCGGCCGTCGACTACTTCGAGCGGCGTTCCATCCCCTTCCTCGTCGGCGTCAACTGCTTCGAGGGCGCCGCGCGTTACCCGGCGGCGGAGGTCCGCGGGGCGCTCGACCTGGACGACCACGTACCCGTCGTGCTGTGCGACGCGCGCGACCGCGAGTCGGTCAAGGAGGTCCTGATCGGCGTCGTCCGTCATGCGATGGCCCACGCCGCGGAGCGCCGCCGCGCCGTCACGACCTGAGCCGGACCCTTGGGCACGGTACGGCTCGTGCCGATGGGCGCGGTACGGCCCGTACCCCCGCCGACTGGGGTACGGGCCGCAGACCTGTTCGGATACCCCGTGCGGGCGACACTAGCCGTCGCCGTTCTCGGCCCAGTCGAAGCTCTTCTCCACGGCCTTGCGCCACCTCCGGTACTCGCGGTCCCGCACCGGCGCCTCCATGGCGGGAGTCCACTCGGCGTCCTTCTGCCAGTGCGCCCTCAGCTCGTCCAGGTCGTTCCACACCCCGGTGGCGAGCCCCGCGGCGTACGCGGCCCCGAGGCAGGTCGTCTCGGACACCCGCGGCCGGATCACCGGCACGCCGAGCACGTCCGCCTGATGCTGCATCAGCAGGTTGTTCCTCGTCATGCCGCCGTCCGCCTTCAGGGCCGTGATCCGCACCCCGGAGTCCTGGTACATGGCGTCCACGACCTCACGCGTCTGCCAGCTCGTCGCCTCCAGCACCGCCCGCGCGAGATGCGCCTTCGTGACGTACCGGGTGAGGCCGGTGACGACGCCGCGCGCGTCGGAGCGCCAGTACGGCGCGAACAGGCCCGAGAAGGCGGGCACGATGTACGCGCCGCCGTTGTCCTGGACGCTCGCCGCCAGCGGCTCGATCTCGTCGGCGCTGCGGATGATGCCGAGCTGGTCGCGGAACCACTGCACCAGCGCGCCCGTGATCGCCATCGAGCCCTCCAGACAGTAGACCGGCGCCTCGTCGCCGATCCTGTAGCCCACCGTGGTGAGCAGCCCGTTCCTGGACGGTACCGGCCGGTTGCCGGTGTTGAGCAGCAGGAAGCTTCCCGTGCCGTAGGTGTTCTTCGCCGTCCCCACGTCGTAGCAGGCCTGTCCGAACACCGCGGCCTGCTGGTCGCCGAGCGCCGACGCGACGGGCACCCCGGCGAGCACGCCGACGGCCGTGCCGTACACCTCGGCCGACGACCTGATCTCCGGAAGGACCGCCTCCGGGACGTTCATCGCGGACAGGATCGAGGAGTCCCACTCCAGGGTGTCCAGGTTCATGAGCATGGTCCGCCCGGCGTTGGTCACGTCCGTGACGTGCCGGCCGCCGTCCGTGCCACCGGTGAGGTTCCAGACCAGCCAGGAGTCGATGGTGCCGAAGGCGATCTCGCCCCGCTCGGCCCGCGCCCGCAGCCCCGGCACGTTGTCGAGCAGCCAGGCCGCCTTGGGCCCCGAGAAGTAGCTCGCCAGCGGCAGCCCGGTCCGCCCGCGGAAGCGGTCCTGCCCGTCCGTACCGCCCAGCTCGTCGCAGAGGGACGCGGTACGGGTGTCCTGCCACACGATCGCGTTGTGCACGGGCTTGCCGGTCGCCCGGTCCCACAGGACGGTCGTCTCGCGCTGGTTGGTGATGCCGAGGGCGCTCAGCTGGTCCGCCCGCAGACCGGCCCTGGCGAGCGCTCCGGCGACCACCGCCTGCACCTTGGACCAGATCTCACCGGCGTCGTGCTCCACCCAGCCGGGCTTGGGGAAGATCTGGCGGTGCTCGCGCTGGTCGACGGCGACGATCCCGCCGTCCCTGTCGAAGACGATGCACCGGCTCGACGTGGTGCCCTGGTCGATCGCGGCGACGTACTTCTCGGCGTTGTCCGTCATGGCCACCCCTTGGGCTCGGTTCAGAAGGCTGCGTTGTGGACGAGACCGGCGGGTGCTCCTCCGATCAGCGGGCCGGCCACCGGAACCCAGGCGTATCCCCAGTCCGAGGTGCCCTTGTTCGGGATCGGCAGCAGGCTGTGCACGATGCGCGGTCCGAGATCGCGCGCGGGGTTGACGGCATAGCCGGTCGGCCCGCCGAGTGAGAGACCGATGCCGACGACGAGCAGCGCCACGATGAGCGCGAGCGTGCCGGACTCGCCCAGCCCTTCGGTCAGTCCGAAGGCGAGGGTCGGTTTCAGATGCCCGCCGGAGAGCGGAGCGGCGGTGTACGCGCACGCCAGCACGGCGAATCCCCAGCCGAACGCGATGACGATCCATCCGGAGGCGTGCGCATTGGAGTGCTTGAGGGTGACGGCGGCGCAGACGCCGGCGCCGAAGAGGATCAGGATCGCGGTGCCGATGGTCTCGCCGACGAAGATGTCTGCGTTGCTCATGGCGGCTCCTAGGTCGTGTCCGCAAAGTCCCGTCTGCCCCGCG
>NZ_MUND01000201.1:4291-4575 GCF_002154375.1 Streptomyces glaucescens
TTGCGGACACGGCCTAGGACGTGGCCTGCCTCCGGTCGCGTTCGTGGCTCCCGTTGCTCCCGTGGCTCCGTGGATCCCTGGCTTCCGTGGTGACTTCAGCCGGCGGCAGGGAGGATCCCGCGCCCCGCCCGGCGTCCGTGACGAGCGTGCCGTCGTGGCCGCGTCGCCTGTGGGGGAGCGGGCCGTGGCTCGGCAGCCCGTGCGGCGCAGTGCCGGAATACACCGAGAATGTACGGCGATGTCGGCCGACAACGGGAAGTGTTCACCGGCGCCCAGGGGCCGTC
>NZ_MUND01000202.1 GCF_002154375.1 Streptomyces glaucescens
CGGGGCGCACGAGGAGCGTCCGACCCCTGCGCAGGCCACGCCCGGGATCCGGCCCGAGGACCGGCCGGCCGTCGCCGAAGGCGAGGGCGTGCCGCCCGTGCCGCGCCGCGGCGGAGTCGTGCGCGGCACCATGGGCAAGCCGCAACTGCCCCGGCGCCGCGCCCAGGAGCACCTCGTCCCGCAGCTGCGCGGCGGCCCCGCCCCACGCCCGGACGAGGAGGAGCCCGCCGGGCACGACCCCGGCCTGATGGCGGCCTTCCAGCGGGGCATCGGCCTCGCGGAGGCCCAGCAGAGCCTGGAACCGGCGGGCGGTGCGGTCCTCGACCCGATGTCCTCCACCGGTCCGCACATGACGGTCGTACCGCCGCTGGACGTACGCCGCGTGGAGCCGCCGCGCGTCCCCCGGGCGTACCCCGCGCCCGCACCCGCGCAGGACCCGGCTCCCGATCACCGGACCACCGCCCGGCACGACGGGAGCGCACCGGCCGGATGACCGTTCCCACCACCACAACCCCCACCCGCACCCCAAGGAGTCGATGCACCATGGCGAGCGAAGCCCCCACCGGCCATGTATCCGATCTCGACTGGCTGATGAGCGGCCTCGTGCAGCGTGTCCCGCACACCAGCAGCGCGGTCCTCCTGTCCTGCGACGGACTGGTGAAGTCCGTCCACGGCCTCGATCCCGACAGCGCCGACCACATGGCCGCGCTGGCCTCCGGCCTCTACTCCCTCGGCCGCAGCGCCGGAGTCCGCTTCGGCGACGGCGGTGACGTCCGGCAGGTGGTCGTCGAACTGGACTCGACGCTGCTGTTCGTCACCACCGCCGGCTCCGGCACCTGCCTCGCCGTACTCGCCGGCCGGGAGGCCGACGCGGCCGTCCTGGGGTACGAGATGGCGATGCTGGTCAAGAGCGTCCGCCCGTACCTCGTGACCGCGCCCCGGCAGCACGCCGTCGAATCCACGGCGATGAGGCCTTGAGCGTGACGGCGGCCGGTGACGGGCCCTGGCTCGACGACGCGGCCGGACGGCTGGTGCGCCCGTTCGCGGTCAGCAACGGCCGCACCCGACCCACCGTCGCGCTCGACCTGATCTCGCAGGTGATGGCCACCGGGGCAACCCCCCTCGGCTACCTCGGCCCGGAACACACACAAGCCCTGGACCTGTGCCACGCGCCCCTCTCGGTCGCCGAGGTCGCCGCCCATCTGAAGCTGCCGGCAGCGGTCGCCAAGGTGCTGCTGGCGGACCTCCTCGACTGCGGGGCGCTCACCACCAAGCCCCCCGCGTTCCACCACACCCCCACGGACCGGGCCCTTCTGGAGGCAGTGCTCGATGGACTACGACGACAGCTCTGAGTACGGCGACGGCGGCCACGCGTACGGCGGCGGCGCCCCCGGCCGTGACGACGGCGTCCACGACGACGGCGCCGATCCCTTTCCCACCGCGCTGAAGATCCTCGTCGCGGGCGGGTTCGGGGTCGGCAAGACCACGTTCGTCGGCGCCGTCAGCGAGATCGCGCCGCTCAGCACCGAGGAACTCCTCACCACCGTCGGCGTCGGAACCGACAACCTCGACGGCATCGAGAACAAGATGGAGACGACCGTCGCCATGGACTTCGGCCGGATCACCCTCGACTCCTCCCATGTCCTCTACCTGTTCGGAACCCCCGGTCAGGAGCGGTTCTGGTTCATGTGGGACGAGTTGTCCGAGGGCGCGCTCGGCGCGGTCGTCCTCGCCGACACCCGCCGCCTGGAGGAGTGCTTCGCGGCCGTCGACTTCTTCGAGGAACGCGGCCTCGGCTTCATCATCGCCGTCAACGAGTTCGACGGCGCCCACCGCTACGACCCCGAGGAGGTACGCGCCGCGATCGACCTCGACCCGGCGATCCCCATCGTGCGCTGCGACGCCCGGATCTCCGCCTCCGGCGTGCAGACCCTGCTGACCTTGGTCCGGCACCTGATCGCACACGCGCCCGCCGTCCCCGCGCCGAGCCACGGCGCCCACCGGTGACACCCGCACCCCACCGCCCCACCGTACGGAGCCGCACATGACATCCGCCCCCAGCGACGGAGCCCGGCCATGAGCTACGACCCGCCGCGCCCGGCCGGTCGTCTGCTGCTCACCCCCGACGACAAGGAGGCCCCCGCCCGCACCCTGCGGCTGCGCGGCCTCGGTCTCGGACAGCGCCCGGAGCCCGTCCTCGACGACTACGCGGCCCGCCTCGCCGCACACACCGCGGCGCCGTACGCCATGGTGAACTTCCTGGACGAGAACGGGCAGTTCTACGCCGGGCTGCACGCCCCGGCCTTCGGTCCGGCCGTGCTCGACGGCGGCAACCGGCCGGTGATCGGCCGCCGGCTGCCCCGCGACCACGGCTTCTGCCCGCATGTCGTGGTGCGGCGCAAGGCGCTGGTCCTGGAGGACGTGGGCGACTATCCGCGGTTCGCGGGCAACCCGGTCGTCGACGAGTTCGGCATCCGCTCCTATCTCGGCGCCCCGCTCATCGACACCACCGGCTTGGTGCTCGGCACGGTGTCCGTCGCCGACACGACACCGCGGCCCTGGGGCCGGAGCGGTCTGGAGACCATCAAGGCGACGGCCGCGGACCTCGCCGTACGACTGGAGGGCGGCCCGGCGTACCGAACCCCTCCCGCGTGACCCGTCCGCGTTGACCCCTCCGGGGGGTGTGAAGCAAAGCTGTGGCGCTGCTTAAGAAAACCTCGATGGACCCGAGGCATCCTCGTACGGCAGATTGCTAGGCGATTCCACCCCTCTCCCCGTCGACGGGCTCCTTCGGCATGCCCGCGGCCGGGAACTCACCCTCAGGAGCCGTAGCGTTGAAGGCGCTGGTCAAGGAGAAGGCGGAGCCCGGGCTCTGGCTCGCGGACGTCCCGGAGCCCGCCGTCGGACCCGGCGACGTACTCATCAAGGTGCTGCGCACCGGTATCTGCGGCACCGATCTGCACATCCGGTCCTGGGACGGCTGGGCACAGCAGGCGATCCGCACCCCGCTGGTGGTCGGGCACGAGTTCGTCGGCGAGGTCGTCGAGACCGGCCGGGACGTCACCGACATCACGGTGGGCGACCGGGTCAGCGGCGAAGGCCATCTGGTGTGCGGCAAGTGCCGCAACTGTCTGGCCGGGCGCCGCCATCTGTGCCGCGCGACGGTCGGACTCGGCGTCGGCCGCGACGGGGCGTTCGCGGAGTACGTGGCGCTGCCCGCGTCCAACGTGTGGGTGCACCGCGTGCCCGTCGACCTCGACGTGGCGGCGATCTTCGACCCGTTCGGCAACGCCGTGCACACCGCGCTGTCGTTCCCGCTGGTCGGCGAGGACGTGCTGATCACCGGTGCCGGGCCGATCGGGCTGATGGCGGCGGCCGTGGCGCGGCACGCGGGCGCCCGCAACGTGATGATCACCGATGTGAGCGAGGAGCGGCTGGACCTGGCCCGCAAGATAGGGGTCACCCTCGCCCTGAACGTCGCCGAGGCGGCCATCGCGGACGGGCAGCGCGAGCTGGGCCTGCGCGAGGGCTTCGACATCGGCCTCGAGATGTCCGGCCGGCCCGAGGCGATGCGCGACATGATCGCCAACATGACGCACGGCGGCCGGATCGCCATGCTCGGCCTGCCGTCCGAGGAGTTCCCGGTCGACTGGGCCCGGATCGTCACCTCGATGATCACCATCAAGGGCATCTACGGCCGGGAGATGTTCGAGACCTGGTACGCGATGTCGGTGCTGCTCGAAGGCGGCCTCGACCTCGCCCCCGTGATCACCGGCCGGTACGGCTACCGCGACTTCGAGGCGGCGTTCGCCGACGCGGCGAGCGGCCGCGGCGGCAAGGTCATCCTCGACTGGACCGTGTGACTTCCGTACCTCTCTAGGAGCTTCTTCGATGTTCGACTCCGTGCGCGACGACCTGCGCGCCACCCTCGACGAGATCCGCGCCGCCGGCCTGCACAAGCCGGAGCGGGTGATCGGCACCCCGCAGTCCGCCACCGTCGGCGTCACCGCGGGCGGCCGTCCCGGCGAGGTCCTCAACTTCTGCGCCAACAACTACCTGGGCCTCGCCGACCACCCCGAGGTGATCGCCGCCGCCCACGAGGCGTTGGACCGCTGGGGCTACGGCATGGCCTCGGTGCGCTTCATCTGCGGCACGCAGGAGGTGCACAAGGAGCTGGAGGCCCGCCTGTCGGCGTTCCTCGGCCAGGAGGACACCATCCTGTACTCCTCCTGCTTCGACGCCAACGGCGGTGTGTTCGAGACGCTGCTCGGCCCCGAGGACGCGGTGATCTCCGACGCCCTCAACCACGCCTCGATCATCGACGGCATCCGTCTGTCCAAGGCCCGCCGCTTCCGGTACGCCAACCGTGACCTGGAGGACCTGGAGCGGCAGCTGAAGGAGGCCTCGGACGCCGGCAGGCGCCTGATCGTCACCGACGGCGTGTTCTCCATGGACGGCTACGTGGCGCCGCTGCGCGAGATCTGCGACCTCGCCGACCGCTACGACGCGATGGTCATGGTCGACGACTCGCACGCCGTCGGCTTCGTCGGCCCCGGCGGGCGCGGCACCCCTGAGCTGCACGGGGTGATGGACCGCGTCGACATCATCACCGGCACCCTCGGCAAGGCCCTCGGCGGCGCCTCCGGCGGCTATGTCGCCGCCCGCGCCGAGATCGTCGCCCTGCTGCGCCAGCGCTCCCGGCCGTACCTCTTCTCCAACACCCTCGCCCCGGTGATCGCCGCCGCCTCCCTGAAGGTCCTCGACCTGCTGGAGTCGGCGGACGACCTGCGGGTGCGGCTCGCCGAGAACACCGCGCTGTTCCGCCGCAGGATGACCGAGGAGGGCTTCGACATCCTCCCCGGCGACCACGCGATCGCCCCGGTGATGATCGGTGACGCGGCCGAGGCGGGCCGGATGGCCGAGCTGCTGCTGGAGCGCGGCGTGTACGTGATCGGCTTCTCCTACCCGGTGGTGCCGCAGGGCCAGGCCCGCATCCGCGTCCAGCTGTCCGCCGCGCACTCCACGGACGACGTCAACCGCGCGGTGGACGCCTTCGTCGCCGCCCGGGCGGAGCTGGCCGGCTGAGCTGAGACAATCGGGTGGTGATCGAAGCGCGGCGGCTCCACATCCTCCGTGCGGTGGCCGACCACCGCACGGTGACGGCGGCTGCCGCCGCGCTGTACCTCACCCCGTCGGCGGTCTCCCAGCAGCTGACCGCCCTGGAGCAGGAGACCGGCCACCGGCTGGTCGAGCGGGGCGCGAAGGGCGTGCGGCTCACCCCGGCCGGTGAGATCCTGCTCAGCCACACCAACCTGGTCCTCGCCCAGCTGGAGCGGGCCGAGGCCGAGCTGGCCGCGTACAGCTCGGGCGCGGCCGGCACGGTCACGGTGGCCGCCTTCGCGACCGGTATCGCGCAGGTCGTCGCGCCCGCCGTGGCCCGCCTCGCCGCGACCGCGCCCGGCATCGGCATCCGCGTCCAGGACGCCGAGGGCGACGAGAGCCTGCCGATGGTGCTGGACCGGCAGGTGGATGTGGCGGTGGCCGTGGAGTACCGGGGGGCGCCGTCCGCCGACGACCCCCGGCTGACCCATGTGCCGCTGTACGCGGAGCCGTTCGACGCGGTCGTCCCCGTCACCCACCGGCTCGCGGAGGCCGCCGAGGTGCCGCTGGCCGAGCTGGCCAAGGACCCGTGGATCGGCCCGTACCCCGGCAATCCCTGCCATGACGTTGTCGTCCTGGCCTGCGAGAGCGCCGGGTTCCAGCCGCGTCTCGAGCACTCCTCCGACGACTTCCGGGCCGTCGTGGCGCTCGCCTCGGCCGACGCCGGCGTCGCCCTGGTGCCGCGCTCCGCGCTGCGCGGCATGGACCTGACGGGGGTGGTGGTGCGGCCGGTGGACGGGGTCGCGCCCACGCGCCGGGTGTTCGCCGCCGTGCGCCGGGGCGCCGAGGGGCATCCGCTGATCCGGCCCGTGCTGGACGCGCTGCGCGAGGCCGCGGCGGGGCAGCTGCGGGAGACCGCCGACGGACAGCCGCGGCGATCCGCCGGAGGATAGGCGACGGACAGGCGGCCTGTGGCGGATACGAGTGACGACCGCCACAGCGGACCGCTTCCCGGATCCGAGACGACATCCCATATCTGGGATAGCCTCCCGTTCATGAAACAGCATGTCCTGGAGGCCGGTCCCGACCCCGTCGACGTCCGGCTCGGCGCCCGCCTCGCCGAGCTGCGCGCCGAGCACGGCTGGTCGCTCGGTGAGCTGGCGGAGCGCAGCGGTGTCAGCCGCTCCACCCTGTCGCGGGCCGAGCGGGCGGAGATCAGCCCCACCGCCGCCGTCCTGAACCGCCTGTGCCACGTCTACGGCCGCACCATGTCCCAGCTGCTCAGCGAGGTCGAGGCCGAGCCCGCGCTGCTGCTGCGCGCCGCCGAGCAGCCGGTCTGGGAGGACCGCGCGTCCGGCTTCGTCCGGCGCTCGGTGTCCCCGCCGCACCCGGGGCTGCGCGGCGAACTCGTCGAGGGCCGGCTCACCGCGGGCGCCGACCTCGCCTACGACCGCCCGCCCGTACCCGGCCTGGAACAGCACATCTGGGTGCTGGAGGGCGCCCTGGAGGTGACCGCGCAGGACATCGCGCACCGCCTCGACGCCGGTGACTGCCTGCGGCTGCGGGTCTGGGGCCCGACCCGGTTCCGCTGCCCCGGTCCCCAGGACGTGCGCTATGCGCTGGCGGTGGTGCTGCCGTGACCGTCACCCGGCTCGACGCGCGCCGGCTCCTCGACGAGATCGAGGACCTGGCGGACCTGCTGGCCGACACCGTGGCCGGTGGCGCCTCCGTCGGCTTCCTCGCCCCGCTCGACCCCGCCGAGGCCGCCGCCTGGTGGCAGGAGCGGGCCGCCGCCGTGGCCGGCGGGCAACTCGCCGTCTGGGCGGCGTACGAGGAGGACCGGCTGGTCGGCACGGTCAGCCTCGCCTTCCCCGACAAGCCCAACAGCCGCCACCGCGCCGAGCTGGTCAAGCTGATGGTGCACCGGGACGGCCGCGGCCGGGGACACGGGCGGCGGCTGCTCGACACCGCCGAACAGGCCGCCGCCGCGGCCGGGATCACCCTGCTGCACCTGGACACCGAGACCGACAGCCCCGCCGAGCGCCTCTACGGCGCGGCCGGCTGGACACGGCTCGGCGCGATCCCCGGCTACGCGGCCGATCCGGGCGGGGAACTGCGCCCCACGACGATCTACTACAAGCAGCTCGGCATCCCGGCGAAAACCGCTCCCACCAGGTGACTGTCAGTGGCAGGAGCTACCGTGCGGGGCATGTCGGACGCCGAAGACGTACGCCGGATCGCCCTGTCCCTGCCGGACACCACGGAGAAGATCGCCTGGAGCATGCCCACGTTCCGGGTGGCGGGCAAGATGTTCGCCACGCTGCCCGAGGAGGAGACTTCCATGGCGGTGCGCTGCCCCAAGGTGGAGCGCGACGAACTGGTCCTCGCCGAGCCGGGGAAGTTCTGGATCGCCGAGCACGAGGCCCAGTTCGCGTGGGTGCGGGTACGGCTCGCCGCGCTGGAGGACGAGGCCGAGCTGCGGGACATCCTCGCCGACTCCTGGAGACAGGCCGCACCGTCCCGGCTCCTCGACGCACACCCCGAGTTGGGGCTGCCGGCCACGGAGTGAAAACCCCTTGGGCGCATCCGGCGGCCGTGGCATGATCCCGGGCTTGCAGGGGCCGGAGGGAGACATGCCAAGTGATGTCCGGAAGACCGGTGGACGGACCCACCGGCAAGGGGGAACGCGGCGGCGACGCGCCACGGCTGTGGTCGCGGGACTTCGGACTGTTCTTCACCGCCCGCGCCGTCGCCCGGCTCGGGGACACCATGCTGCCGGTGGCGCTGGCCGCCGGACTGCTCCAGCACGGTTACGGGGCGGGTGCGGTCGGCCTGGCGATGGCCGCGACCGCCGCCACCTTCGCCGGGCTCGTCGTCTTCGCCGGGGTGATCGCCGACCGGTTCGCCACCCGCACCCTGATGATCTGGGCCGACGTCGCCCGGCTCGGCACCCAGGCCCTCGCCGCCGCGCTGTTCCTCGCCGACCATGTGGTGCTCTGGGAAATCTGCGCGATCGGCCTGGTCAACGGCGCCGCGGGCGCCCTGTTCCAGCCCGGCGTGGCCAGCATGGTGCCCCGCCTCGCCACCGACGTGCAGGGCGCCAACGGCGCGATCCGGGTCGCCGAGTCCATGGCCCAGCTGGCCGGACCCGCCGTCGCCGGACTGATCGTCGGCTTCGCCACCCCGGGCGGCGTGTTCGCCGCCCACGCCGCCACCTACGCGATCAGCGCCCTGTGCCTCCTGCTGCTGCGCCTGCCCCCGCTCGCCCCCGACCACCGGCCCACCGGTCACACCCCGGGCACCTTCCGGGCGGACCTGGTGGAGGGCTGGCACGAGTTCCGGTCGCGGACCTGGCTGTGGGCGGTGATCGCCGTCTGGTGCCTCTACATGATCGCCGTCTGGGGGCCGACCGGCCCGCTGGTGGCCGCCGAGGTGGTGCGCGAGCACGGCCCCGGCGCCTACGGTCTGGTCAACTCCGCTCTCGGAGCCGGCACCGTCGTCGGCGGACTTCTCGCCCTGCGGCTGCGCCCGCGCCGGATGCTGCGCGCGGGTGCCGTCGCCCTGACCGGCTTCGCCGCGTTCCCGCTCGCCGTCGGCCTCGGGCTGGCGGTGCCCGCCATGGCGGCCGGGGCCGCCGTCGCCGGGGCCGGCCTGTCGTTCTGGGGCGTGATGTGGGCGACCAGCGTGCAGACCCAGGTCCCGCCCGACGTCCTGAACCGCATCCACGCCTACGACGTGGCGGGCTCGCTGGCGATGATGCCGATCGGCCAGGCCCTCGCCGGCCCGGCCGCCGCCGCCCTCGGCGCCGAGCAGGTGCTCCTGGTCTCCGGGGTGACCAGCTTCGTCGTGGTGATCTCCCTGCTCGCCGTCCCCGCGATCCGCGGCCTGGTCCGCGTCGACCCGGTCCCCGGGCCCCGCGCGCCCGCCCCGGACAGGGCCACCCTGGTTCGCCCCGACTAGGCCGGGCCACCCCTCCCTGACGAAAAGGGGTGCGCGACCACCTACCTGAGTGCGGTATTGTTTCTCTGCGCGTTCGGCCAGGGGAAACCCCCAGGTCAGACGGCACCGGGACGTGGCGCAGCTTGGTAGCGCACTTGACTGGGGGTCAAGGGGTCGCAGGTTCAAATCCTGTCGTCCCGACGGTGCGAAGGGTCTTCGCGGGCGAGAGCCCGCGAGGGCCCTTGCTCGTTTTCCGGCGGTGAGGCCTCACCCGTGTCCCGGCGTGACCCGCTTCCGGCCGCCCGCTGCGCGTCTGCTGGCCGCCGGCCACCTGGACCGCCCCCCGTTCGCGCCGCGCGCGGCGCGNNCGCGCGTCTCCTTCTGACTCCTCCCGTCTCCCTGTCTCCTCCTGACTCCTCCGACGGACGGTTCTGAGTCACCGGGCCGCCGATGTCCGTAGCCATGGGTGAGGTTCGGACTCCGGATGGGAGGATGAGGCCGTCATGACGGCAGGGTGGGGTGCGCGCACGGTGCGGGCCGCGGTGTTCGCGGCCGTCTGTGTGCTGCTCGCCGCCCTGGGCCACGTCCTGATGTCCCACCGGCACGTGCCCGGCTGGACGCTGGCCGCCGGGTTCGCCGCGACCGGGCTGGCCGGCTGGGGGCTGGC
>NZ_MUND01000203.1:0-362 GCF_002154375.1 Streptomyces glaucescens
GAGGAGCCGACGATGGTCGCGCGCACCCGTTTCGACGCCGACCCCTGCCCCGTCGCCCGGTCGGTGAACGCCATCGGCGACTGGTGGTCACTGCTGATCGTGCGGGACGCCTTCGACGGCAGCCGTCGCTTCGGCGAGTTCCACCGCAGCCTCGGCATCGCCAAGAACATCCTGGTGGCGCGGCTGCGCGCACTGGAGGAAGCCGGAGTGCTCCGCGGGGTGCCCGCGCCGGACGGCGGCACCCACCGCGAGTACCTCCTCACGGACAAGGGCCGCGCCTTGTTCCCGGTGATCGTCGCCCTGCGCCAGTGGGGCGAGGAGCAGTGCTTCACGCCCGGCGAGCAGCACTCCCGCCTGCTGGA
>NZ_MUND01000203.1:413-15441 GCF_002154375.1 Streptomyces glaucescens
GGACGCCGCAGGGCCGTCCTGCGGACGACGGCGGCGTTTGACGACACCCCCTAGCGCTCCGCGTCCGGGCGGACCACGCATCGCGTCTCCACTTGATAGGCAAGTGTGCACTTGCCTATTGTGGAGTCGTGGCCGACGACCTCTTCAAAGCCTTGGCCGATCCCACGCGGCGCACGATCCTCGACGAGCTCGCGGAGAAGTCCGGACAGACACTGTTCGAGATCTGCGCGCGGCTGAGCATGAAGCACCGGCTCGACATCTCGCGCCAGGGGGTCTCGCAGCATCTCGCCGTGCTGGAGGCCGCCGGGCTCGTGGAGACCAGGCGCGAGGGTCGCTACAAGTTCCACGACCTGAATGCGGCCCCGCTGCGGCAGATCACCGAGAGATGGCCCACGCCCGACACCCCCGGACCGGAAGAGCCCACACCATGAAGATCCATCTGACCAGCGTCTTCGTCGACGACCAGGCCAAGGCCGAGCGGTTCTACACCGAGATCCTCGGCTTCGTGAAGAAGTACGACGTCCCCATGGGCGAGAAGGACCGCTGGCTGACCGTCGTCTCGCCCGAGGAGCCCGACGGCACCGAACTCCTCCTCGAACCGGCCGGCCATCCCGCCGTCGGGGTCTACCGTGACGCGCTGGTGCAGGACGGCATCCCGCTCGCGCAGTTCGCCGTGGACGACGTGAAGGCGGAGTACGAGCGCCTGCGCGCCCTGGGTGTCCGCTTCACCCAGGAGCCCCTGGAGATGGGCCCCGTCACCACCGCGGTCTTCGACGACACCTGCGGGAACCTGATCCAGATCGCCACCAAGCCCCAGTGAACAGGGCGAGGGCCCAGGCTGCCGCCGCCTGGGCCCTGCCGGAACGACCTGCGAGGGGAAAGCGGTGCGGACCGTCCGGTCAGCCGCCGAGTTCCCTGCGGTCGCTGCCGCCGCTGATGGCGATCCTGCGGGGCTTCGCCTGCTCGGCGACCGGGATCCGCAGCTTCAGCACGCCCGCCTCGTAGGCGGCTTCGATCCGCTCGGTGTCGAGGGTGTCGCCGAGGAACAGCTGGCGGCTGAACGTCCCCGCGGGCCGTTCGGTGATCACCGTGTCGGTGTCGTCGCCGTACGTCGGCTTGCGTTCGGCCCTCACCGTCAGGACGTTGCGTTCGACGTCGAGGTCGACGGACTCCGGGTCGACGCCCGGCAGATCCAGCTCCACGAAGAACGTGTCACCCTCGCACCAGGCATCCATCGGCATGCCGGCCGGGTGCGCGGCCGTGCCCCAGACCCGATCGACGAGCCGGTCCAGCTCGCGGAAGGGATCCGTACGCATCAGCATCTTCATCCCTCCTTGGCGTCGTCTCCGCTCCAACGCTCCATATCTGATATACCACCTCTCCTGGAAGTTGACACCTTCGGACTCAACTTTCTTCTCGACTGTTGGCGATCACATTGTTCGAACGACTCGCGTGCGCTCCCGGCCCATCCGGGCGGCAGGGCGGTTGGCGCTCGGATTTCCGTGGTTGGGCGGCGATCAGGTGCGCGGATTGAGCCTCATGGCGTCAACTTCATCCAGTCCACAGTTGTCAATCATTCTGTGGCTCGGCTATACCGAGTAGCAGTCTTCGTTCGAGTGAAGGGAGAAGTGGGAATGCTTGCGCGCACCGGCGCTTCGGGCGATCTCGATCGGCTCACGCATCAGCTCGCGCGGGCCGCCGCCCCGGCCGGCACCGTCATTCCGGCGGACGCCTGGCGCGACGATGAGGCCGTCTACGTCGAGTTCGACCTGCCTGGCATGGACCGCTCCAGCATCGAACTGACCGTGGAGCGTGACACGCTGACCCTGAGTGCCGAGCGTCCCTCCCCGATCCCGGCCCAGGCCCGGCCGCTGCTCGCCGAGCGGCCCACCGGCCGGTTCACCCGCCGCCTGACGATGTCCGACACCCTGGACACCGAGGCCGCCGAGGCGACTTACGACAACGGTGTTCTCACCCTGCGCATCCCGTTGGCCGCACACGCCAAGCCCCGCAAGATCGCCATCTCCGGGGGCGGCCCGAAGCAGCTCACGGCCTGAGGAACCGTCCGTCCCGCCACATCGAAGGAGGTGCAACCCGTGGGTGTCCTGCTGTGGCTGCTCGTCCCGTTCGTCGCCGGCGCCGCCGCCAGTGTCTGGGCCTGGAGTTCCGGACGTCGCGCTCCCGGCCCGCCGGACCGCGACACCTGGGAGGGCCTTGACCGCCTCGACCGGCTGCGCGCCGTTCTGAGCACCGAGGGCCGGTACAAGGCGGCGTAGTGGCTCACGCGGCCACCGAGCCGAGCCTTGACAAGGCTCGGCTCAAGTCTTACTTCAGAACCATGGGCAGGCGGCTTCCGAGGCACCACAGCTCGCAGCGGTCGAGGAGGCGGCCGGGATGCAGGCTCCGGGTTGAGGAAGAACGAGCGGAGACCCGCCACCCCCTCCGCGCGGCCCGTGCGGAGATACGTCGTGGGCTCGGGCCCGCCCGTCCCGATCCGCCGCTCCGCGCGGGCCCCGTCCGGTGGGAACCGGCACGGTGAGGACGAGGAGGGAGAGCACAGATGGCACGGCCGGTAGGAATAGATCTCGGTACGACGAACTCGGTGGTCTCGGTCCTGGAGGGCGGCGAGCCCACCGTCATCACCAACACGGAGGGAGCCCGGACCACGCCGTCGGTCGTGGCCTTCGCCAAGAACGGCGAGGTGCTCGTCGGCGAGGTGGCCAAGCGCCAAGCGGTGACCAACGTCGAGCGCACCGCCCGTTCGGTCAAGCGGCACATGGACGACCACGCCTGGCGGTTCCCGGACCACGGTGACATCGACGGCAAGCGGTACACCGCGCAGGAGATCTCCGCGCGCGTGCTGCAGAAGCTGAAGCGGGACGCGGAGCAGTATCTGGGCGAGGAGGTCACGGACGCCGTGATCACCGTGCCGGCGTACTTCGACGACACGCAGCGGCAGGCCACCAAGGAGGCCGGTGAGATCGCGGGCCTGAACGTCCTGCGGATCATCAACGAGCCGACGGCGGCGGCGCTCGCGTACGGGCTGGACAAGGAGAACGACCAGACAGTCCTCGTCTTCGACCTGGGCGGCGGCACCTTCGACGTGTCGCTCCTGGAGCTGGGCGAGGGTGTCATCGAGGTGAAGGCCACCAACGGTGACACCCGGCTGGGCGGTGACGACTGGGACCAGCGGATCGTGGACCACCTGGTCAAGCAGTTCAAGAACAACTACGGCGTCGATCTGGCCAGGGACAAGATGGCCGTGCAACGACTGCGGGAGGCGGCGGAGAAGGCGAAGATCGAGCTGTCCAGCTCGTCCGAGACCACCATCAACCTGCCCTACGTCACCGCCTCCGCCGAGGGACCGCTGCACCTGGAGGAGAAGCTGACGCGCGCCCAGTTCCAGCAGCTCACCGCCGATCTGCTGGAGCGCTGCAAGGGCCCGTTCCACAGCGCGATCGAGGACGCCGGGATCAAGGTCTCCGACATCGACCATGTCGTCCTCGTCGGCGGCTCGACCCGGATGCCGGCCGTCACCGAGCTGGTGAAGGAGCTGACGGGCAAGGAGCCGCACAAGGGCGTGAACCCGGACGAGGTCGTCGCCATCGGTGCCTCGCTCCAGGCCGGTGTGATGAAGGGCGAGGTCAAGGACGTCCTGCTGCTGGACGTCACCCCGCTGTCCCTCGGCATCGAGACCAAGGGCGGCATCATGACCAAGCTGATCGAGCGCAACACCACGATCCCCACCCGGCGTTCGGAGATCTTCACCACCGCAGAGGACAACCAGCCCTCGGTGACCGTGCAGGTCTACCAGGGCGAGCGGGAGATCGCGGCGTACAACAAGAAGCTCGGCATGTTCGAGCTGACCGGCATCGCCCCGGCGCCGCGCGGGGTGCCGCAGATCGAGGTGGCGTTCGACATCGACGCCAACGGCATCATGCACGTCTCCGCCAAGGACCTGGGCACCGGCAAGGAACAGAAGATGACGGTGACCGGCGGCTCCGCCCTGCCCAAGGACGACATCGACCGCATGGTCCGCGAGGCCGAGCGGCATGCCGAGGAGGACCGTCGGCGGCGCGAGGCGGCGGAGACCCGCAACCAGGGCGAGCAGCTCGTCTACTCGACCGAGAAGCTGCTCAAGGACAACGCCGACAGGATTCCGGCCGACGCCCGGAGCGAGACGGACACGGCGCTCGCCGACCTGAAGGAGGAGCTGAAGGGAGAGGACACGGCGGCGATCCGGCAGGCGGTCGACCGTGCCGCGCAGGCCGCGCAGAAGATCGGCACGGCCCTGTACGAGAAGTCCCGGACCGAGCAGCCGACGGGTGGTGCCGGGGCGTCCGCGGGTGGCACGACCGGTGGAGGCGACGACGAGGTGGTGGACGCCGAGATCGTCGATGACGACAATGCCCGGGCCGGGTGAGGGGCGACCGGGAGCGGGCCGCGCGCGGTCGCGCCCCCTGAGACAGCGCCCAGGGACGCCCGCGTGCTCCGGACAGCCCCCGGTCCCGATCAAGGGGCCGCCGGCAGCACCGACCCGGCGGACGGCGCGCGCGGCCGGCCCCACGTCCCGCGAGCGGTCACCCGGCGGGGCGTACGGCCACCGCGTCGATCTCGAACAGCATGCCGGGCAGCGCGAGAGCGGCCACCCCGCTCAGCGTCTGCGCCGGAAGCCGCTCGCCGAACACCGTGTGGAGCGCCTTGCCGAGGATCTCCAGTTTGCCGGGATCGTGGTCGACGACGAATGAGCCGAGCCGGACCACGTGCTCGAAGCTGAGCCCGACACCCGCGAGGGCACGTCCCAGGTTGGCGAGCGACAGCTCGACCTGTGCGGCGAAGTCGCCGGGCACAGGTGCTCCGGTGTCCGCGTCGGAGGCGTACTGGCCGGCGATGAAAACGAGTTCGCCCGGGGCCGAGACGGCGTGGCTGTAACCGAAGGGGGTGGGGTCGTGCAGGGTGGCGGGGTTGGTGATGGTGCGCTGGTCGGTCGTCACGACAGGGCGTTCCTTTCCGCTGGGCACGGTCGCCTGGCGGCGACCCGCGCCACTGCGAACGCGCCGCGCCCACCGGCCATTCCGCGACCGCAGCGGTCAGGAAGCCCCGTGCACACCTCTTGACCACCGGTGGATACCGGCCAGTAGGCTCACGCCACCCTCGACGCCCCCTCTCCTCCGCTGCGGTGGCCCGGCTCCACGGCCGGCCTCCGCGCGCCCGCAGAACGGCTCCCGCAATCCGGGAAACGCCCGCGCAGTCTCGTCAGAGCGCCATCGAGCGCCACCCGAACCGCACTTCGTGAGGCCTTCCATGAACAGATCCCTCGTGTCCGCGGCCGCCGCGACAGCCGGCGCCCTGCTCGCCCTGCAGACGTCGGGCCCCGCCCACGCTTCCGGCGCCGCCGCATTCCGCGCCACCAGCCACCCCATCCTCTTCGTCCACGGCTACAGCGGCGACGGCAGCAACTGGAACACCATGGCCGACCGCTTCATGGCCGACGGCTGGCCGGCCACCCACCTGTCCCGGTGGAGCTACGACTGGCGCCAGTCCAACGCCACGACCGCCCAGCAGTTGTCCGCCGAGATCGACCGCCTGCTCGCGGCGACCGGCGCCACCCGGGTCGACATCGTCAGCCACTCCATGGGCGGGCTGTCCTCGCGCCACTACCTGAAGAACCTCGGCGGGACGTCCAAGGTCGACGCCTGGGTGTCGCTGGGCGGTCCGAACCACGGGACCGACAGCGCCAACAGCTGCTTCGACACCTCCTGTACCGAGATGCGCATCGGCTCCCGCTTCCTGACCGCCCTCAACTCCGGCGACGGGACACCGGGTTCCTCCCGCTACGCGACCTGGTGGTCGCCGTGCGACGCGGTGATCAACCCGGACAGCTCCGTCTCCGTGTCCGGTGCGGTCAACACCCAGACCGCCTGCCTCGGCCACTCCGCCCTGCTCACCGACGCGACGGTCTACGCCCAGACCCGGGACCGCATCAACAGCTAGCGACCCCGTGACCGCGGCTGCGACCGGGACCGCGGGCCGGGCGGCGACCGTTGCCGTGACTGAGACCGACCGGCAAATGGATCATTTGAGGCGCCGGCTGGTGGGGCGGCTGTGCCAGCGGTAGCGGCTCGTTGCTCGGCGGATGAGCATGCGGAGCGTGACGAGAGCGGCGGCGAGGTAGAGGTAGGGGTCCACGACCTCGCCGTTCCTCTCGGTGCAGCGCCGGAGCTTGCCGTAGTCGTTCATCCACGAGTGCGTGCGCTCGACCACCCAGCGCTTGCCTGCCTGGAGCAGGGGCCGGCACTCCCTTGCGGGCGATCTCGGCCGTGAACCCCAACTCTGCTATCAGCGCACGGGACTTGGCGATGTCGTAGCCGCCGTCGAGGCTGACGTTGACGGCGTCCGGCAGCGGGCCGACCTGCTCCTTGGCAGCTTCCAGGGTGGGTCCGAGCAAGGGCGAGTCGTGCCGGTTGGCTCTGTCGGAGACGATCCCCAGCGGGACACCGCAGGCGTCGGAGGCGACGCGTTTCAGTCCCTGCTTGCCCCGGTCGACCGGGGAGCGCCCCGCCTTGTCGTCGCCGGACGGGGCCTTGGTGATACAGCCGGCCACCGAGATCTCGCCCAGTCCGAGGCCGATCATCCGGTCGTACGCCTCAAGCGCCAAGGCGTGCACCTTCTCGAATATCCCCAGCCCGGCCCACTCCTCGACGCGACGTCGGATCGTCCGGTCGGAGCACCCGGCTGTGGAGATGCGTTCGTAGCCGGAGCCGTGGACCAGTGCGAGCATGATGTGCTCGAAGACCGTCCGGTCGGCGATCCGGCGGCGGTGACAGCCCAGCGGATGGTCCGCGACGAACTCTCCCCGGGCAGGCAGGAATGCGGCGAACTGGTCCCCGAGGGGTTCGAGCAGGCAAGATGGCACTGCGGGCACGGCCGTCCTTCGTGATCACTGAGTGGGCGGTCATCGCGTCCCGCTTCCTGGCGGGTCCTGCGCCGCGCACGGTGCGACGTCACCCGCGATGACATGACGCCGCATCAGTCGCACAGGGCTGCCATCTGCGCCTTCATCAGCCCCATGCTTCGCGGGACGGGCGGCTCACCCCTCAGGTCCGCGCCGAGGTCGTAGACATTGACGGCGAGGACCAGCTGTCGCTCACTGTCGGCGGTGGTGAGGGACACGCTGGTGAAGCCGGGTCCGCCGCCGTCGGTCCCCCAGGCACTGATCGGCTTGGCGTCCGGCTCCGAGCCGCATGGCACGTCCATGCGCTGCACGCCGAGTCCGTACGCCGGCGCGTCGGGGAACTGCACCGTGGTCAGGAGTTCGCGCTGCTGGGCGGGGCGCAGCAGCTTGCCGGTGAACAGGGCCCGGTGGAAACGGGCCAGGTCGCTGACCGTGGAGATCACGGCGCCGGCGGTCCAGTCGTAGGACGGGCTGAATCGGGTCACATCGCGACCCGTGAGGTCGTAACCGTGCAGATGAGGGCCGTGAATCGCCGGGTCGGTCAGCGGGAAGGAGGTGTCCTTCAGGCCGAGCGGGGCGAGAATCCGCCGATGAATTTCGGAGGGCGCGCTGTGACGTGTGACTGCCTCGATCACCAGACCGGCGAGCAGGTAGTTGGTGTTGGAGTACGACCAGCCGCCGCCGGGCGCGAATAGCGGCTTGTGCCGGACGGCGCGGGCGATCACCTCCCGAGGGGTGTAGACGTGGCCCCATTCGTGGCGCTCCAGATAGGGAGCGAAGAACTCCGGCTCGGTGGTGGGGTCGTAGATGCCCGCGGTGTGGTTGAGCAGTTGCCGGATGGTGATGGCCCTGCCGGCGTTGCCGTTTCCCTGGACCACGCCGGGCAGCCATTTCTCCACGCTGTCGTCGAGCGAAAGCCGTCCTTCGCCTTCCAGCTGCAGAAGCACCGTCGACACAAATGACTTGGTGTTACTGGCAATCCGGAACCGCTGGTCCGGCCGGGCTCGCTCACCGCTCGCCGTGTCCGCGAGCCCGGCCGCCATCCGTGACTCCCGCTCTCCGTGCCTGGCATATGCCACGACACCCGGGAATCCGTCCGCGACCGTCTGCTCGATGGCCTCCTCAAGGCCGGCGGGCGGCGAGGCCGACGCCCGCTCCGCCGCGGCCGCCGGGAAAAAGACCCCTGATACCGCCACCGCGCAAATCCCCGCCCACAGTGCTGCGGCCCGTGCACCTGCATTCACCGATTGCTCCTGTTTCTGTTGCCTGTGCCGTTCCTGCCCCAGAGTGCCGGGCCGCCGCACCAGTCGCCCATCCCGCTGACGCCCGGGTTGATACGGGGGCTGTCCCCACGCCTCACCGTCCTGCCCCTCGCTAAGACGGTGTCTCGCGTGGCGACTTTGACGAGCTTCTTGTAGCAGGCCATGACTGCGGCGAGCCCGAGGAAGGCGAGGAAGAGGCTGCCCTTTCGTCCGTAGCGGACGGTCAGGCGGCGGTATCCGAAGAGCCAGGAGATCGATCTCTCGATCTTCCAGCAGCGTCTTCCAAGGCGTTCGGAGGACTCCACGCCCGGCCGGGCGATCCGTGGAGTGATGTGGCGTTCGCGCAGCCACGCCAGGTAGCCGGCCGAGTGGTACGCCTTGTCGGCGCGAACCTTGTCGGGACGTCGCCGACGAGGGCCGCGGCGTGAGCGGACGGCCGGGATTCCGAGGATGAGTGGGCGAAGCGCTTGGACGTCGTTGACGTTTGCGGCGGACACCCCAACGACCACGGGCAGCCCCTGTGTGTCGGTCAGAACATGTAGTTCGCTGCCCGCTTTGCCTCGGTCGGCCGGATTCGGCCCTGTCAGCGGACCCCCCTTTTTCGCGCGCACCGAGGCGGCATCGGCGGTCACGGAACTCCAGTCGAGTTCGCCACGGGCTCCGGTCTCGTCCAGGACTACGCGGTGCAGTCGACGCCACACTCCAGAGGCGGTCCAGACGGAGAACCTCCGGTGAGCCGTCGCCGGTGACACTCCGAACGTGGGTGGCAGATACCGCCATGCGCACTCGCTGGTCAGCACGTACACGATGGCCGTGAACACAGCGCGTTGGTCGATCGGCGGGATGCCACCGCCCTGCGGGCGCGAGCGGAAAGACGGCAATACCGGCTCGACCATGGCCCATAGATCATCCGGCACGAGCCGCTGCGACGGATCCCCACCCATGAACGAGCATGATGCCGCTGCCAACCACCTCGACGACGGCCGGTGGAGGCGTTGAGCTGATCACTCCGCCACCTCAGAATGGGCGCATGGCTCCTCTTTCCATCGACCCGCGCCCGCTGAACGCCGACGAGCGCGCAGTGCTCGAACACATCCTGTCGGTGGAGTTCGTCGGCGCGTCACAGCTGCGGAATCAGCTGGACCGCACCGAGGTGACCGCCGTCTGGGGGCCCGATTCCGTGAGCGTTGACCTGCGGGTCCGGGAACCGTGCGAGCATGCGGCACTGCGGGCAGAGCTCGTGCCCGTCGAAGCGCACGTCCATGACCCGTCCGGCACCTACGTCGGCGAGATCCTCGTATGGACGGACCGCGGAGCCACGCTTGCGGCCCTGGAGTTCGCCTGGGTCACCGACGGGATGCCCGCGTCTCTTCCGGCCATCGTGGACGGCCGGCTCAGCTGGCCGTCCTGACACCTGGGCCCGCCCTCAGCACCTATGGGATCGCTACGTGAGACACCGTCTAAGTCTGTGCATGGCGAGGTCCTGACCAACGTTGCCGAGACTCGGGCGGGGCTAATCAGACCGCGTCATCCCGACGAACTGCTCAATGATCACGCGGACCCATGCCCGCTGGTGCCGGACCCACCTCCCGGACGCCTAATGCCGATCGGTCTGAGTCGATCCCTCTAGTAGACAGTAGACGAGCAGACGAGTATGGAGTACACGAGGACACGCACGCGGGACTCGCACGGGCGCCCGGCGAAGACCGAACGCCCTCAGCCGGCCGCCGGCCGGTCGTCGACGGGAATGCCCAGTCGGCCGGCCACGGCCGTGAGGGCCGGTCCCAACGGAAGCGCCACCCTGGTCAGGGCGTGCCGGTCGCCGCGTGTCGGGTCCCGGTTGACGATCACTACCGGCTTTCCGGCTTGGGCCGCCTGGCGGACGAACCGGAGCCCGGACATCACCGTCAGCGAGGAGCCGAGGACCAGCAGCGAGGTCGCCCCGCGGACCAGCTCGCGGCAGTGCTCGACCCGCGGCGGCGGAACGGCTTCGCCGAAGAACACCACGTCCGGCTTGAGGACGCCGCCGCAGACCGCGCAGGGCACCACACGGAAGTCCCCGACCTGCTCGTCCGTGAGGTCGGCGTCACCGTCCGGATTGATCCCCGCGGCCACCGGCGCGAAGCCGGGATTGGCCGCCTCCAGCCGCCTGGCCAGCTCGCGGCGGGGGCTCACGGTACCGCAGGACAGGCAGACGACCCGGGACAGGCTTCCGTGCAGTTCCACGACACCCTCGCTGCCGGCGGACTGGTGCAGGCCGTCGACGTTCTGGGTGATGACACCCGACAGCAGGCCGTGCCGCCCGAACATGGCCACCGCGCGGTGCCCGGCGTTGGGGCGGGCGCGCCCGAAGGTGCGCCAGCCGAGGTGGCTGCGCGCCCAGTAGCGGCGCCGGGCCCGGAGGCTGGCGGTGAACTCCTGGTAGGTCATCGGCGTGTGCCGGCTCAGGCTCCCGCCCTCGCCCCGGTAGTCGGGGATGCCCGACTCCGTGGAGATGCCCGCCCCGCTCAGCACCAGCACACCGCCGCTGCGCAGCGCATCGGCGACGGGCTCCGGATCCGTGCTGCCCGGGGGCAGGTCCTCGGTGGGCGTCCAGCTCAGAGTGGGGCGCATGCGCATGCCGCCAGGGTACGGAAGCGTCACCCGGGCCGACGAGCCGCGCGGCACCACGGGGTACCCCGTTCTCGCCGAGAGGGACGGCCCGGCTTCGAGCCGGCCGCCCGCTGCTCGGCCACCGTGGGGTGACCGGATCACCTCTGCCGCCTGTCCCTGCCGGACCGGAGAACCGCAGGGCGCCCGCTGATCAGCCACAACGGCACGGAGTGGGCGCTCGCGCCGGCGCTGGGGGCGCAGCTCGCCGCCGGTGTCGCGGCCGGCCTCGGCACCGGTGTGGTCGCCGCGATCACGGGTGAGACGGGCGGCGACCTGCTGATCCCTGCGGCATGGAGGCGGGAGCGCTCCCACGAGCCGTGGGCGCGCTCCCCGTTCCGGTGGGGCGGTGGCTCAGCGACCGACGGCGCAGGCGTCGCCGTTCAGCATGAACCGGGGCGGCGCGGAGGCGTCACCGGTGTGGTTGGCGACGTATCCGAGGGTGATGCTCGCGCCGGGCGGGATGGTGGCGTTGTACGGGGCGTTGGTCGCCGTGACGGTGTTGCTCCCCTGGGTGAGGTCCGTGTTCCAGTCGGAGACGACCGTCTGGCCGAGAGCCAGCGGGAATTCGAGGGTCCAGCCGGTCACGGCGGTGCTTCCGGTGTTGGTGACGGTGAGGTCGACCGTCGTCCCGGTGCCCCAGGAGCGTACGGTGCGGTCGACGCGGCAGGTGGGCTCCTCCCGTTCGAACGAGACCCGGTGAAGTCCGCCGGGCAGGTCGTTCACCACGTAGAACTCGCCCTCGGCCGTCGTGCCGATCGACGTGACCTGTGTGGGCATCTCCCCGATCTCGGCCTGTTCGTAGCCGCCCCTGCCGTCGGGCCGGAGCGCCCACACCGTGGACGAGCAGTAGTCGGTGGCGATGTACGTGCCGCCCACCAGGCCGGCGTACTCCGAGCCCCGGTAGACATGGCCGCCGATGACGGAACAGCCGCCGGTGTAGGGGGAGTAGGTGAAGACCGGCTTCGTGTACTCCTCGCCGGGCGGGCAGGTGCCGCCCTCGAACCTCTCCAGGCCCTCGTAGCAGGACCAGCCCAGGTTCGCACCGCCCTGCCCCGGCGCGAGATGGTCGACCTCCTCCCAGCGGCCCTGGCCGACGTCGCCGATCCACATCGAGCCGTCGGCGCTGTCGAAGGAGAACCGCCACGGGTTGCGGAGCCCGTACAGCCAGATCTCCGGGCGCGCGCCCGCGGTGCCGACGAACGGGTTGTCCGCGGGGACGCAGTAGGCGAGCGCGCCGCAGGTGCGGCCGACGTCGATGCGGAGGACCTTGCCCAGCAGGGTGTCCAGTCGCTGCCCGGCGCGCAGCGGGTCCGCGGAGCCGCCGCCGTCGCCGATGCTCCAGTACAGGTGGCCGTCGGGGCCGAAGGCGAGCTGACCGCCGTTGTGGTTGCTGTACTCCGCGTGCTCCTGCGCGAGCAGGACCTCAAGCCGCGACTCGTCGAGCCGGTAGCGGGCGAGCGTGACCGCGCCGTCGGGCAGGGCGGTGTAGGCCAGGTAGACGTCCTGGCTCTCGGCGAAGTCGGGCGGCAGGGCGATGCCGAGCAGACCGCGCTCGTTGCCCGACTCGTCGATGGCCGAGGTGATGTCGATCAGAGGGGTCCGGGCGAGACCGGTGTCCGGGTGGTAGACGCGGACGGTGCCGGGCTTCTCGGTGATGAACAGGCGGCCGGTGCCGTCGTCGGGGGCGGCGAGCGCGGTGGGGCGCCTCAGCCCGTAGGCGACCTGTGTGGTGGTCGCGCTGAGCGACGGCAGGGGCACCGTCGACGTCGTGTCCGCCGCTGCCGCCCGGGACGCGGTGGTCTGCGACGTGGTGGCGGGAGCAGCCGCCGCGG
Organism: Streptomyces glaucescens; assembly: GCF_002154375.1. Classification (GTDB taxonomy): domain Bacteria; phylum Actinomycetota; class Actinomycetes; order Streptomycetales; family Streptomycetaceae; genus Streptomyces; species Streptomyces glaucescens. Next base: position 13,115 of record NZ_MUND01000203.1, read on the forward strand.
CGAAGGGCGGCAGCGGGGCGAGCAGGGTCAGCAGGAAGACGAGGGCAAGGGGACAGGTCCAGTGGCGTCGTAACATGTCGGCTCCAGGAGCGAGGACGCTTGCGGGGCGGTTGCGCTTCCTTGGATCACAGCGCGGTCGGGCCGCGACTCCGCCGGCCTCGCCGGTCGTGAGCGGCCGGGGGCGGAGGAACGCGGGGCGGGCTCCGGCCGGATGGGACCGGCCGAGTCGAACCAGCCGATGCGAACGGGTCCGGGGCGTACGGGCCGGGCCGAGCACACGAGTCCCGTCCTGCGATGCGCTGCCCGCGACGGTATCCGCTCGCCCCTCCGTCACACCAGGCCCCTACCGCAACTTCCGGCTGTCCCGTCGGTGGCCTTCGCCTTCAGGGCGCGCGCCTGGATCTTGCTCATGTCGCTGGTGGTGTGCGGCTCCGTCGTCGCGGCGACGCTGATCCTCCGGGGGAGTCCCGGCGCAGAAACGGCGCTCCTGTCGGCGTTCACGCTGTTCGTGGGCTGGACTTGCCTCTGACGTTCCCCGGGTCCATCGGCGCGCTGGACGCGCATCGTCGTAGCGCGGTCGGCGGCAGGCCTGTCGTCTTCCGGCGGCCGGGCCGCACCTACTGCCTCCGGGCCGGGCCCGGCCGGGGCGCGACGCCCGCCCGTTGCGCTGGGCCGACATCTGGCAGGACCCGGCCGGAGCGGCCGTGGTGAGGTCGGCCGACGAGGGCGACGAGACCGTGCCGACCGTCGTCGTCGCGGGCCGGTCTCACGTCGGCCCCGACCCCGCGTGGGTCCGTGAACGGCTCTTCCGGTGAAGCGTGTTCGGGCCGGGCCCCGGCGGGCTGCTCGCGGATTGGGAAGCGGACGCCGCGGTCGCCCGTGTCGCGGGTGGTACGCGGGTCGCGTTCGGGGCGCGCGCCGAGCAAGGGCGGGTGCCGGCGCACGACCTGAAAGGTATGGGACCGGGCACGGTCCGCCGGCCGGCCGCGCAAAAAGGTCGGAACTATTTGTGGTTAATCGCAGTTTTTGACTTGCAATTGGATATTCTGTCTGAATTCCAGTCGTGTCTCCATCGGATGAAGGGCCCTCAAAGGAGCGAGTAGCCGAGCGGTAGAGGGGTGAAGATGGGTAACAAGAGGGTGCTCTGCTTGTTGGTGACCAGTTTGGTGGTGGTGTCGTCCGCCCTGGTCGCCCTGGTCGCCGCATGGAGTACGCGGTCCACGGGAGCCAGCTGGCCCGAGGTTCTCCAGCGCGCCGGAACCACGTTCGGGGGCGCCGTAGGGGTGTGCGCTGCCCTGGCCGCCCTGTACCGAAGTCTCGGTGGCGTTGATCAGTAGCCGCGACGGCTGGGACAAGGCGGCTGTTCGTCCACCGGCCGCCGGGAACCGCCGAAGCGCCCATTTCACTCTCTGAGTGCGAGTCGGCCTTGTCCAACGCGTACTTCGGGGGTTGTGGTGAGCCAGGTGCTCTATGCCGAGCGGTCGTGGAACCCGCTGGCGCGAACGGTCGAGCTGACCGAGGGCGGGCTGCGCAGAGGCGGCAGGAACACGCCGTTGCACGAGCTGAACCTCGCGGCCATGGCCGAGGCCTTCCAGCGCGGCCACTGGCTCGGAGGCGGCGGGACGGAACGTCCGCTGGGGCATCTGGCCGCCGGACCCGGGCTCGTCCCGGTGACCCGCCTCACCGGCACCACCAAGCCGATGAAGGTGCGACGAGCCGCGGAGTTCGCCCACGCGCTGGGGGAGTTGGCGGTACGGCACTGCGGCGGGCCGGAGCAGGTGGCCGCCCTGACGGACCGGGCCCGCGCCGAGGGCGTACCGCTGTGGATCGCGCGCCGGCTGGCACCCGGGCCCGCGGGACCCATCGCCGTCGCCGTCGACCGGAACCTGGTGCGGGTGGACGTGTGGGGCCCGGACGCCCCGGCCGTCCGGATACGGGCGCCGTACGGCTTCCACCGCGCTGACGGCGATCCGTCCCACGGCTTGCGCCTGACCGTCGGTGACGCCGCGGCGGAGCTGCGCCTCACGATGAGGCGACGCAAGTCCAAGCGACGTGTGGAGGTCCGACTGCCCGGCTGCTCCTGGGAGTTGCGGCGGGAGAACGCGACGAGCTCGTGGCTGCTGCGTGACGAGCGGCGGGTCGCCCTCCTGACGCGCCCCCGGCGGCGCCCGGAGCCCGAGCCCGGCGGTGTCCTGCTGCCCCTGACCCCGGTGCGCTACGAGAGCTCCGACCCGCTCGACGCTGTCATGGCCCAGGCCTTCGCGGTCGCCTTCGGGCTCGGGGACACGACCGGGGCGGCGCGGTTCCGGGCCGAGCGGCGCAGGGCC
>NZ_MUND01000204.1 GCF_002154375.1 Streptomyces glaucescens
GGCACCGCCGGCACCCCCGCCCGGTCCGCACCGGCGGGGGTGCCGGCGGTGCCCTCGCCCGGGGAGGACGGCGCCGGGGTCACACCGGCGTCCGGGCCCGGCGGCGCGTCGGCCTCCGCCGCCTCCTCGGTCTCGCTCTCCCCCGCCTCCTCGGCCGCGCTCCGCCCCGCTCCCCGACGGGCCGCCACCGCCCGGCGGAGGGCCGCGCGGGCGGCATCGCCGGGCCGGTGTCCGCGCCCCTCGCGCCTTCCCGAGGTGCTCCGGACCCCGCTGCCTTCTCCGTCCGCGCCGTCCTCGTCGTCGTCGCCGTTCTCGCGGCCGCTGTGGCCCTCGCGGGTCTCTCCGGTGTCACCGGGCTCGCCGGACGCGCCCTGCGCCGTCCCGGAGTCGGCAGTCCGCGCGGGCGGCGTCCCGTCGTCCGCGACAGCGTCCGGCGTCGACTCGTCGTCCGCCGCTCCGCGCCCCGCACGCGCGGCCCACAGCGCCCGGCGGGCCGCAGCCGCCGAACCGGCGAGCGGCGCCTCCTCGGGGTGCTCCCCCTGGGACCCGGTCTCCTCCGAGCCCGCCCCTGCGGGAACCGCCCCTTCGGCGTCCGTGCCGTCGGTGTCCCGCCGTGGTCGCACTCCGCTCATGACGTCCTCCTGAGCGAGACCAGATCGGACAGTTCACGGTCCGTCAGTTCGGTGAGGGCCGCCTCGCCGGAGCCGAGGATCGCGTCGGCCAGGGCCCGCTTGGCGGCCAGCATCTCGGCGATGCGGTCCTCCACCGTGCCCTCGGTGACGAGGCGGTGGACCTGGACCGGCTGGGTCTGGCCGATGCGGTACGCGCGGTCGGTGGCCTGTTCCTCGACGGCCGGGTTCCACCAGCGGTCGAAGTGGACGACGTGGCCCGCGCGGGTGAGGTTCAGGCCGGTGCCGGCCGCCTTGAGGGAGAGGACGAGGACCGGGGTGGCCCCGCTCTGGAAGCGGTCGACCATCCGCTCGCGCTCGGGCACCGGTGTCCCGCCGTGCAGCAGGTCGACGGGGACCGCGCGGGCGGCCAGGTGGGCGGTGATGAGGCGGGCCATGCCCACGTACTGGGTGAAGACCAGCGCCGAGCCGTCCTCGGCGAGGAGGGTGTCCAGCAGCTCGTCCAGCAGGGCGAGTTTGCCGGAGCGGGCGGCGAGCCGGTCGACGCCGCGCTGTGCGGGGTCTTCCTTGAGGTAGAGCGCCGGGTGGTCGCAGATCTGTTTGAGGGAGGTCAGCAGCTTCAGGACCAGGCCCCGGCGCGCCATGCCCTCGGCCGTCTCGATGGCGAGCAGCGATTCGCGCACCACCGCCTCGTAGAGCGCGGCCTGTTCGCGGGTGAGGGGGACGGGGTGGTCGGTCTCCGTCTTGGGCGGCAGCTCGGGGACGATGCCGGGGTCGGACTTCTTGCGGCGCAGCAGGAAGGGGCGGATGAGGCGGGCGAGGCGGGTCACCGCCTCCTCGTCCTCGCCGTTCTCCACCGCGCGGGCGTGCCGGGCGCGGAAGGACTTCAGGGGGCCGAGCAGTCCGGGTGTCGTCCAGTCGAGCAGGGCCCACAGTTCGGAGAGGTTGTTCTCGACGGGCGTGCCGGTGAGGGCCACGCGAGCGGGGGTGGGGATGGTGCGCAGGGCCTTGGCGGTGGCCGAGTACGGGTTCTTGACGTGCTGGGCCTCGTCGGCGACGACCATGCCCCACTGCTGCTCGGCGAGGACCGGGGCGGCCGAGCGCATGGTGCCGTAGGTGGTGAGGACGAATCCGCCGTCGAGGTCGTCGAGGGTGCGGCCGGTGCCGTGGTAGCGGCGGACGGGGACGCCAGGGGCGAACCGTTCGATCTCCCGCTGCCAGTTGCCGAGGAGGGAGGCGGGGCAGACCACGAGGGTCGGTTCGGGGCGGGCCCGTTTCAGGTGGAGGGCGATGACGGTGATGGTCTTGCCGAGGCCCATGTCGTCGGCGAGGCAGCCGCCGAGGCCGAGGGAGGTCATGAGGTCGAGCCAGGCGAGGCCGCGCAGCTGGTAGTCGCGGAGCGTGGCGCGCAGCCCGGCGGGAGGTTCCGCGGGGCGGATCCCGGCGGTGAGGCGGTCGCGCAGGGCGGCGAGCGCGCCGGCCGGCACGGCCTCGACGGTCTCGCCGTCGACCTCGGCGCTGCCCGTGAGGGCGACGGAGAGCGCGTCGACCGGGTCGAGCAGCCCGAGTTCGCGCTTGCGGGCCTTGCGGACGAGGGCCGGGTCGACGAGGACCCACTGGTCGCGCAGCCGCACGACGGGCCGGTGGGCTTCGGCGAGGGTGTCCATCTCCGCCTCGCTGAGCGGGTCGCCGCCGAGCGCGAGCTGCCAGCGGAACTGGAGCAGTTCCTCGCTCTCGAAGAATCCGGTGCCGTCGGTCGCGGAGCCCGGCGCGGGGCGGACCACGGCGGCGGCGGTGAGGTCGCGGGCGAGGTCGCGCGGCCAGTGGACGGCGACTCCGGCGGCGGCGAGCCGGGTGGCGGCGACGCCCAGCAGATCGCCCAGCTCCTCCTCGGAGAGCGCGAGGACGTCGGGTACGTCCTGGTCGGCGAGCCGGTCCAGCGGGGGCCAGACGCGGGCCGCGCGGCGGACGGCGAGGGCGGCGTCCACGCGCGCGCGGGGTCCGAACTCGGCGTCCGCCTCGCCCGCCCACAGGGCCGCCGCGTCGGTGACGAGGGTGGGGTCGGCGAGGCTGTGCACCTGGACGATCGCGGCGCCCGCGCGGCGCAGCCGCTCGCCGTCCGCGCTCTCCTGGCCGGTGTCGAACAGGTCGTAGGCCGCGAGGTCCAGGCGCAGGGAGATGCGCACGCCCGCGTCCATGCCGGCGGCGACCTCGGCGGCCCACTCGTGGGCGTCGGGCAGTCGCTGCGGGCGGCGGTCGGCGAAGGGGCGTCCGCAGGCGTGGGGTGCGGCGGGGGTGCGGGGCAGGGTGTCCGCGACGGCGTCCAGGAAGGAGCGCATCAGGGCTTCCGGCTCGGGCAGCCGGAGCGGGCCGCCGCCGGGCAGCGGCACCGCGTGGCCCTCGGGCGGCAGGGCGGCGGCGATGGCACGCAGGTGGGCGAGGTCGTCGGGGTCGAGCGGGCCGGCCCGCCAGGCGTCGTGCCCGGTGGGGGTCAGGCCGGGGAGGAGGCGGCCGCGGGCGGCGAGCCGCAGGGCGTGCAGGGCGGCCGCTCCCCAGCAGGCGGTGGCGGGATGGGCGGCGGGGTCGTGCCGGGCCCGCACGAGCAGCGGCAGGGCCCGGTCGAGGGGCATGCTCAGCGCGGGGGCCGGCCTGCGGCGTGCTCCGGAGCCGTGGCGGCGTACGACGGTCAGCTCGGTGGGCTCGGCTTCGGGCAGGTCCGCGGGGGCGCCGCCGTCGGGGTCCCAGAAGGCGATCCGGCCGTCGCGCGGAAGGGGTGCGGGGAGGAAGACGGCCGCGAGGGCCGCGGGGACGCGCGGGGCCGTGTGCTCGGCCGTCGCCGTGTCGCGCATACGTCCGGTCACCTCCCCGCCCGCTCGTCCGATCAGTCGTCTCCGACTCTACGGGCCGGGTCTGACAATCGGCCCCGGCGACCGTGCGGGGCCGGTGCGGTCAGGGGACCGTGCGGGAGACGACGTACACCATCGGGTACGCCGGATCGCCGAAGTTCACGACCATGTTCTGCGTCGGCCTGGGGTTCTTCTGCTCGCGCACGGCCCCGTAGTTCGGGCCGGACCGGGCGCCGGGCCCGGCGAACTTCCAGCCGGTGACCTCGCGGTCGCGCGCGCCGATGGGCAGCTCGTCCTTGACCAGGTCGTGCCGGTCGAGGCCCATGTCCGCGAGGAAGGCGTCCAGGCCGTCGTGCGTGGTGCGGAACTGGACGTAGAGCCGGCTGGTCTTCCAGTTGTTGGTCTCGTACCAGGCGACCTGGTTCGCGGGGTGCGGCACCGGCACCTGGTAGAGGCGGCGCTGCACCTTCGACGGCCAGCCCTGGGTGAGGCCGGTCGCGGAGTACTTCTTCTCCTTGTCCTTGCCGCTGTCGCGGCTCTGGTTGGCGGAGATCACCAGATAGCCGGCCGGGATACCGATGAGCAGCACGATGATCAGCAGGGTCAGCGCGCGGCGGCGGATCATGTGGCGGCGGTCCTCGACGGGGCGCCGCGGCTCGTCCGGCGGGCCGGCCTGGTGCGGCAGCATGCCCGTCGTCACGGTGCCCCCTCGGCGCGGCGGGTCTGCGTGTACCGCTCGTAGCGCTCGTACCGCTCCACGCGGCGGCGCTTGGCGCGGCGGAAGCGGCGGGCGACCAGCCGGGCGAGGTCGGCGGCGCCGACCATGCCGGCCTCGGGGCCGAGCTGGGCACGGACGATGCGTGCCTCGGGGCGGTAGCCGCGGCCGGTCAGGTGCCGTTTGAAGGCGTCCCGCGCGGGCCCGATCAGCAGGTCGTCGGCGGCCGAGACACCGCCGCCGATGACGAAGCAGGACGGGTCCAGGGCGGCGGCCAGGTTGGCGATGCCGACACCGAGCCACTGGCCGATGTCCTGGAGCAGCTCGATGCACATCGCGTCACCGTCGCGGGCCAGCTCGGTGATCATCGGGCCGGTGATGTCGCCGATCTGCCCCTTGACGTGCTCGATGATCCCGTACGCCACCGGGGAGTCGGCGGCGGCCAGCTCCCGGGCCTCGCGGACCAGCGCGTTCCCGGAGCTGTACTGCTCCCAGCAGCCCCGGTTGCCGCACGGGCAGCGGTGGCCGCCGGGCACCACCTGCATATGGCCGAACTCGCCGGCCACCCCGAACTTGCCCCGCTTGACCTGGCCGTCCTCCAGGATCGCGCCGCCGATGCCGGTACCGAGGGTGATCATGACCAGGTGGTCCTCGCCGCGGCCCGCGCCGAACCGCCACTCCGCCCAGGCGGCGGTGTTGGCGTCGTTGTCGACGAGCACGGGGACGGCGAGCCGGTCGGCGATGCGGTCGCGCAGGGGTTCGTTGCGCCACGACAGGTGGGGGGCGAAGAGCACCCGGTTGCGGTCGGCGTCGACCCAGCCGGCCGCGCCGATGCCGACGGCGTGCACGTCGTGCCGGTCGGACAGGTCCAGCACCAGTTCGACGATGGTGTCCTCGACGACCTTGGGGCTCTTGGACTTGTCCGGGGTCTCCGTGCGCAGCTTCTCCAGGATGTTGCCGTCGGCGTCGACGACGCCCGCCATCACCTTGGTGCCGCCGATGTCGATGCCGACCGTGGGCACGCGCGGTGCGGTCAGGTGCGAGCGGCGTTCCCGGGTGCCGATCGTTCTGAGGGCGGGGGCACGCCGGGAGCCGATGGGGGCGCTGAAGGTGCCGTAGGTGCTCATCGTCGCCGATTCTGCCTCACGGGGGTGCGGGGTGCGGAACGGGGCGGTTCCGGTCGTCTGCCGAGTGCGGCACCGTCGTGGCCGTTCGCGCGGTTCCCCGCGCCCCTCACGGACGGTTCAGTTCCCGGCGCAGATCTGCCAGGTCGGTTCCGCCTGCCATCTGCTCCGTCAGCTCGTCCAGGGTGGTCTCGTCCCGGGCGTGGTTGCCGGCCATGGTGCCCCGCCGGAGCAGGACGAACCTGTCCCCGACCAGGTACGCGTGGTGCGGGTTGTGGGTGATGAAGACAACGCCCAGGCCCTCGTCGCGGGCCGCCGCCACATACTTCAGGACGACGCCGGACTGCTTCACGCCGAGCGCGGCCGTCGGCTCGTCCAGGATCAGGACCTTCGCGCCGAAGTACACCGCCCGCGCGATCGCGACGCACTGGCGCTCGCCGCCGGAGAGGGTGCCGATGGGCTGGTCGACGTCGCGGAGGTCGATGCCCATGCGGAGGAGTTCGGCGTGGGCGGTCTTCCGCATGAAGTCGACGTCCATGCGCTTGAAGGGGCCCACGCCCTTCCTCGGTTCCGAGCCGAGGAAGAAGTTGCGCCACACCGGCATGAGGGGGACGACGGCCAGGTCCTGGTAGACGGTGGCGATGCCGCGGTCCAGGGCCTCGCGCGGGGAGGACAGGCGGGTCTCCTCGCCCTCGATGCGCAGCGTTCCCCCGTCGTGCTGGTGCAGGCCCGCGATGATCTTGATGAGGGTGGACTTGCCGGCGCCGTTGTCGCCCAGGACGCAGGTGATCTCGCCCGCGTGGACTTTCAGGGAGACGCCTTCGAGGGCGCGGACGTTGCCGTAGCGCTTGCCGACGTCGGTCAGCTCGACGAGCGCCGTGCGGGTCGCGGTGTCGGTCGTCACTTGGTGGCCTCCGCGCGCTTGCGGACCCACGCGTTGAGCAGGGTCGCGAGGAGCAGCATCGCTCCGAGGAAGAACTTGAACCAGTCGGGGTTCCACTCGGCGAAGACGATGCCCTTGCTGGTCATGCCGAAGATGAACGCGCCGACCGCCGAGCCGACCGCGCTGCCGTAGCCGCCGGTGATCAGGCAGCCGCCGATGACGGCGGCGATGATGTAGATCAGCTCGTTGCCGACGCCCTCGCCGGACTGGACGACGTCGTAGCTGAAGAGCAGGTGCTGGCCGGCGATCCAGGCGCCGAAGGCCACGCCCATGTAGAGGCCGATCTTGGTGGCCGTCACGGGGACGCCGACCGCGCGGGCGGCGTCCTTGTTGCCGCCGACCGCGAAGATCCAGTTGCCGGCACGGGTGCGCAGCAGGATCCAGGAGGCCACCGCGACCAGCGCGAACCACCACAGGATGGTGATCTTGAAGTCGATGCCGCCGACGGTGAGGGTGGAGGCGAAGACGTCGCGGGCGCTGGGGAAGCCCTCCATGTCGGCGATGGTCTTGGTGGAGACGGTGCCGGAGATCAGCTTGGTGAAGCCGAGGTTCATGCCGGTCAGCATCAGGAAGGTGCCGAGCGTGATGATGAAGCTGGGCAGCCTGGTGCGGCTGAGCATGAAGCCGTTGAAGGCGCCGATGGCGAGCGTGGCCAGCAGGGAGACGCCGACGCCGACCCAGACGTTGGCGGTCATCTGGTAGCTGAACATCGACGAGATCAGCGCGGACGACGTCACCAGGACACCGGCGGACAGGTCGAACTCGCCGCCGATCATCAGCAGCGCGACCGGGACGGCCATGATGCCGATGGTGGACGACGCGTACAGCACGGTGCTCAGGCTGGCGGCGCGCAGGAAGCTGTCGGCGGCGAACGCGAAGAAGACGAAGACGGCGAGGGCGCCGACGACCGAGCCAAGCTCGGGGCGGCCGAGGAGTCTGCGCAGCGGGGAGGTGCGCAGCAGGCGCTCGTCGGTGGTGGCGGTCGCGCTCATCGGGTGCCCCGCTTCGTGTACTCCTCCAGGGCGGCGGCCTGGTCCTTGGTGATGATCTGCGGGCCGGTGAGCACGGGCTTGCCGCCGCCGAGGACGTCGGCGTTGTACTTGTACAGCCACAGCAGGTCGATCGCCTCGTAGCCCTGGAGGAAGGGCTGCTGGTCGACGGCGAAGCCGAGGGTGCCGTCCTTCAGGCCGGCGGCGACCTTGGCGTTGAGGTCGAAGGTGTCGATCTCGGCGTCGCTGCCGGCGCCCTGCTTGGCCTTCACGGCGGTGTCGGCGTACGGCGCGCCGAGGGTGACGACGGCGTCGACGGACGTGTCGGCCTGGAGCTTGGCCTCGATGGCGGACTGCACGTCCGGCATGCTCGTGCCGGTGACGTAGAGGTTCTGCACCGTGCCGTCGAAGGTCTCCTTCACGCCGGCGCAGCGCTGCTCGTGGCCGACGTTGCCCTGCTCGTGCAGGATGCAGAGCGCCTTCTTCCTGCCGCGCGCGTTCAGCTCCTCGCCGACCGCCTGCCCGGCGATGGTCTCGTCCTGGCCGATGTGGGTGAGCGCGCCGAACTCCTCGGACTCCGCGGAGCCGGAGTTCACGGTCACCACCGGGATGCCCGCCTTGACCGCGCGGGCGACGGCGGCCTTCATCGCGTCGGGCTTGGCGAGGGTGACGATGATGCCGTCGACCTTCTTGTCGACGGCCGCGTCGACCAGCTGGGCCTGCTGCTGGGCCTCGTCGTCGTGGGAGTACAGGAAGTTGATGTTGTCCTTGGCGGCGGCCTCCTCGGCGCCGCTCTGGACGATGTCCCAGAAGGTGTCGCCGTCCCCCGAGTGGGTGATCATCGCGAAGGTCCAGCGGGGTGTGGTCACCGCCGCCCCGCCCCGGGCGGCCGCGGCCTTGCGGGCGTCCTCGGCGCGTTTGCCGCCGGTGCTGCTGCACCCCGCGAGGGACAGTGTCAGTGCCCCTGCCACCGCGATGCCTACCCAGGTCCGAAACCGTGCCACGAGGCCGTGCCCTTCTTGCTGTGTTCTCCGGTACGCCGGGGCCCGTCGTCTCGGCGGCCCCAAACGCCCCAGTATCGAACACGGGGCTCGTGCCGCCGGCGACCGGGGAGCGCGAGTCGGTCGCCTTGTCCGGACATTGCGACGAACCGGGCACATCCGCGGCGGCGCGTCTCAGGGCCGTACGAGGAGCTGGAACTCGAAGGAATAACGGCTCGGGCGGTAGGTGTGGGTGCCGTACTCGACGGCGCGGCCGGTGTCGTCGAAGGTGGTGCGCTGCATGGTGAGCAGCGGGGCGCCCTCGGTCTCGCCGAGCCGCTCGGCCTCGGCGGCGGTCGCGGCACGGGCGCCGATGGACTGCCGGGCGCTGTGCAGGGTGATCCCCGCGGACCGCATGAGCCGGTACAGGCCGGTGGTCTCCAGCTGCCCGGTGTCCAGGTCGAGCAGTCCGGGCGGCAGATAGTTGCACAGGTACGCCATCGGCTCGCCGTGCGCGAGCCGCAGCCGCTCCACGCGGTGCACGTCGCCGTCCTCGGTCACCCCGAGTGCCGCCGCGACCTCGGCGGACGCCGGGACGACGGTGTTGACCAGCACCTTCGTGGCGGGGCGCTGGCCGGCCGCCTCGAGGTCGTCGTAGAGGCTGCTCAGTTCCAGCGGGCGCTTGACCTGGCTGTGCACGACCTGGGTGCCGACCCCGCGGCGGCGCACCAGCAGGCCCTTGTCGACCAGGGACTGGATGGCCTGGCGGACGGTGGGCCGGGACAGGCCGAGCCGGGCGGCCAGCTCGATCTCGTTGCCCAGCAGGCTGCCCGGAGTGAGCACTCCCTGCTCGATCGCGGCCTCCAGCTGCTGGGACAGCTGGAAGTACAGGGGCACCGGGGAACTCCGGTCCACACTGAGGTCGAGCTGGACGGTCGGGTCGGCATCTGGTTTCGGCACGGGCCGAGCGTAGCTTTCACGACTGGTTGACGGGAAGTTGTGTAGTCCGATTGTCCGGACATTCGGATTGACAGTGGGCCGGGTCCGCCCCCACCGTGATTCCATGCGCATCGGGGTCATCGGTACGGGCCGGATCGGCACCATCCATGCCAACACGCTCAGCCGTCACCGGGACGTCGGCTCCCTGATCCTGACGGACGCGGACCCCGCGCGGGCACAGGAGCTGGCCCACCGGCTCGGCGAGACGGCGGCGCCCGGGGTGGACGAGATCTTCCGGTGGGGCGTGGACGCGGTGGTCATCACCACGACGACCTCGGCCCACGCCGATCTGATCGGCCGGGCCGCGCGCTCCGGACTGCCCGTCTTCTGCGAGAAGCCGATCGCGATCGACCTGCCCGGCACCCTCAGCGCGCTCGCCGAGGTGGAGGCCGCCGGGACGGTCCTCCAGATGGGCTTCCAGCGCCGCTTCGACGTGGGATACACCGGCGCCCGCGAGGCGGTGCGCTCCGGGCGGCTCGGACGCCTGCACACCGTACGGGCGATGACCTCGGACCCGGCGCCGCCGCCCGCCGCCCATCTGCCGCTGTCCGGCGGGCTGTTCCGGGACACCCTGATCCACGACTTCGACATCGCCCGCTGGGTGACCGGCCGCGAGGTGGTGGAGGTGTACGCCACCGGGTCCGACGCCGGGCCCCCGATGTTCCGGGCGGCGCAGGACGTCGACACCGGCGCGGCGCTGCTCACCCTGGACGACGGCACGCTCGTCACCGCCACGGCCACCCGGCTGAACGGGGCGGGCTACGACGTGCGCATGGAGCTGGCCGGGGAGCGGGACCAGATCGTGGTCGGGCTGGACGACCGCACGCCGATCGCGTCCACCGAGCCGGCCGGGCCGCCGGCCGCGTCCCGTCCGTGGACCACCTTCCTGGAGCGCTTCGGACCCGCGTACGAGACGGAACTGGCCGCGTTCGTGGAGGTGGTCCGGGGCGAGCGGGCCAACCCCTGCGACGGCCGGGAGGCGTTGCAGGCCCTGCGCATCGCCGAGGCCTGCGAACGCTCCCGCCGCGAACGCCGGCCGGTCCGCCTGGCGGAGATCCCGGGCGGGGCGGAGGCGGTGTTCCGCTGAGCACCGGGCGGCGCGGGGGCCGTGTTCCGCCTGTCCCGGCCCCCACGGCCTCCACGGCTCCGGCGAGCCGGGCGCCCGGCCGCCGTCGGGGCATCCGACGGCGGCGGGGTCACCAGCGCACCGGCAGGCTTCGCATGCCCCGGATCAGCATGCCCGGCAGCCACGCGCCGGGTGGGCCGTCGAGGGTGAGGCCGGGGGCGCGGTCCAGGAGGGTGCCGATGGCCGCGCGGGCCTCCAGGCGGGCCAGCGGGGCGCCGAGGCAGTAGTGGATGCCGTGGCCGAAGGCCAGGTGGGCGCGCGGGTCGCGGCGGATGTCGAAGCGGTCGGCGTCGGGATAGCGGGTGCCGTCGCGATTGCCCGAGGTGAGGCCGATCAGGACCGGGTCGCCCGCCTCGATCCGGGTCCCGGCGATCTCCAGTGGCTCGGCGGCGTACCGGAAGGTGGCGTTCTCCACCGGGCCCTCGTAGCGCAGCATCTCCTCCACCGCGCTGTCGAGCAGGGTCATGTCGGCGCGCAGGGCGGCGAGTTGGCCGGGGTGGGTGAGCAGGGCATGCACACCGTTGGTGATGAGGTTGACCGTGGTCTCGTGGCCGGCGAGGAGCAGCAGGTAGGCCATGCCGCGCAGTTCCTCCGGGGAGAGCCGGTCGCCGTCCTCGGTGGTGGTCTCGATCAGCGCGCTGAGCAGGTCGTCGCCCGGCCCGGCGCGGCGCTTGTCCTCGATCAGCTGGGTCAGGTACGCGCCGAGCCGGGTGATGGCGTCCTGCCCGCTGTCCGCGCTCGTCGGGGCGACGGTCTCGGTGGACAGCCGGCGGAACTCCGCGCGGTCGAGTTCGGGCACGCCGAGCAGTTCGCAGATGACGGTGATGGGCAGCGGATAGGCCAGCGACTCCACGAGGTCGGCGCGGCCGAGCGGCAGCATCGCGTCGAGGAGTTCGTCGGTGATCCGCTGGACGCGGGGCCGCAGCAGCTCCACCCGGCGCGGGGTGAACGCGCGGGTGACGAGCGCGCGCAGCCGGGTGTGCCGGGGCGGGTCGGTGACCAGCAGATACGGTCCGATCAGCTCCTCGTCGAGCGGGATGACGCCGATCCGGCTGCCGTCCTTGGCCAGTCTCGGATCGGCGAGTGCCGCGCGCGCCTCCTCGTACCCGACGACCAGCCAGCTCTCGTAGTCGGCGGGCGACGGCAGCCGCACCCGGTGCACCGGCCCGCGGGCGCGCAGCGCGGCGTAGACCGGGTGCGGGTCGGTGCGGAACCCGTCACCGTAGTCGCCCAGGTCGATGATGTCCCCCATGCGTGCCCCCTCCTGTCACCGCGCTCACCCCGTCGACGGGTCAACGGACGAGCGGCTCGGTCAGTGCCCGCTGCCGGTGCCGGCGTCGGTGCCCGCTGTCAGTTCCGCGGTCCGTGCCCGCCCCGCCCGGCCGCCGGGTCCTCCTCCGGCACGTCCAGGAGTCCCGCGTCGTAGGCCAGCAGCGCGATCTGCACGCGGTTGTTGAGGTCCAGCTTGGCGAGGATGCGCGAGACGTGGGTCTTCACGGTGGGCACGCTCATGAACAGCCGGGCCGCGATCTCGGCGTTGGACAGTCCGCGGCCGACCGCGACGGCGACCTCGCGCTCCCGTTCGCCGAGGACGGTGATGCGCGCGCGTGCCCGCGAGCGCCGGGTGTCGGCGGCGGTGCCGGCCGCGTGGGCCATCAGCTGCCGGGTGACGGCGGGCGACAGCACGGGGTCGCCGGCCGCCACCTTGCGTACGGCGTCGAGGATCTCGGCGGGCGGGGTGTCCTTCAGGACGAACCCGGCGGCGCCCGCGCGCAGGGCGCGCAGTACCTGCTCGTCGGCGTGGAAGGTGGTGAGCACCACGATCTGCGGGGCGTCGGCGCGGGCGCGCAGCCGCTCGGTGGCGGTGAGTCCGTCCACGGCCGGCATCCGGATGTCCATGAGCACGACGTCCGGGCGGGTCCGCGCGACGAGTGTCTCGGCCTCGTCGCCGTCGGCGGCCTCGCCGACGATCTCGATGTCGCCGGCACCGCCCAGCATGAAGGACAGGCCGGCCCGCACGAGGGGGTCGTCGTCGACGAGGAGCAGTCGGATCGCAGTCATGGGGTTACGAAATCATGGTCGGCCGGCGCACCGGTACGACTGCCCTGGGGCGGGCACGCGGTCCTCGGCGGGGTGGCGTGCTCAGCCCCACGGCAGCCACGCCCGGACCTCGAACCCGCCGTCCGCGCGCGGCCCGTGCTCCAGTCGTCCCCCGGCCAGGGTCGCCCGCTCGGTGAGGCCGATGAGGCCCTGGCCGGAGCCGGGGACGGGCGGGACGTCGCCGTCGGGGGCGGGGTTGGCCACCAGCACGGTGAGGCCGTCGCCGTGGGTGCCGGAGACCTGGACGGTGACCTCGGCGCCGGGGGCGTGCTTGCGGGCGTTGGTCAGTCCCTCCTGGGCGATGCGGTAGGCGGTGCGGCCGACGGAGGCCGGGACGGCGGCCGGGTCGGTGATGCGCTGGACGAGGATGACCTTCGTGCCGGCCGCGCGGGACTCGGCGGCGAGGGTGTCGAGGGCGGCGAGCGTGGGCTGCGGGCGGCCCGCGTCGTCGGGCTCGCCCGCCCGCAGTACGCCGATGATCTCCCGCAGGTCCTGCAGTGCCTCGTGGGCGCTCTCCCGGATCACGCCGGCAGCGCGGGCGATCTCCTCGCGGGAGGCGTCGGGCCGGAACTCCAGCGCCCCGGCGTGCACGCTGAGCAGGGTGAGCCGGTGGGCGAGGACGTCGTGCATCTCCCGGGCGATGGCCTCGCGGGCCAGCCGCTGGGCCTGCTCGGCCCGCAGCCGGGCCTCCGTCTCGGCCCGCCGGGCGCGGTCCCGCAGGCTCAGCATCAGCTGCCGCTTGGAGCGCACGAACATGCCCCAGCCGATGGTGGAGACGGTGAGCAGCACGGTCAGCACGACGGCGGCCAGGTACGGCATGCCGGGCTCCGGGCGCAGCCAGAGCACGAGCGGGATGAGCGCCAGGCCGCCGCCGCCGATCCAGGCGACGTAGCGGAAGGGCCGGTGCACGGCGACGGTGAACAGGGCAACCAGGCCCGCTCCGCCGGAGGTGACGGAGATCGGGCCGAGGGCGGTCAGGGCGACGGCGAGCCCGGCCGGCCAGCGGCGGCGCAGCCACACGGCGGCGCAGGCGAGGGCGCCGAGCAACTGGTCGGCGACGATCAGGCCCTCGGGAAGGGTGCCGTCGCCGGCGACGGTGTCGGCGCCCGCGATGCCGAGGGCGACGGAGAGCAGGAAGCAGGTGAAGTCGACGGCCCAGTCCCGTGCGGTGCGCCGGGGCCGCCGGGTCCGTCCGTGCGGTGTGCCGTCGGCGTCGAGTTCATGGATGACGGCGGACGGGAACAGCCATCGGCGTCCCGGGAACGCCGGCGCCTGCGGTGCCGTGCTGTTGTCCCTCACGGTCGGCAAATCTATGCGGGCGCGGGCCGGTGCACGGCGCGGTGCGCGTCGTCGTAGACGGAAGTGGACGGAAGTCGCTCGGGTTCGCGACCAAAGTCGTACCGGCCCGCGACGACCGGTGCGGTCCGGCGGCGGGCTGCGGCGACTTCCGTCGCGGGTGTCTCGCCCCGCGGCCGATGTGCGCGGGGGTCCGCGGGGCGAGAGTCCTGGACATGAAGAACGTGCTGGAGTTTCTCGGATTCATCGCCCTGGTCCAGGGCGCGATGGGCCTCGCGCAGGAGTTCACCGACTGGGACGGCGGGCTCGTGTCACGGATCGCCTTCCTGGACGACTACGGGATCTTCGCGAGCGTGACGCTGCTGGTGCTGGCGTGCGCGCTGTTCGCCGCGGCGGAGAGCCGCAAGTCCCGCTGACGGTCCGTAAGTCGCCGACGGTGGCTCAGCAGCCGTGATCGATGAGGTCGAACGAGGCGTAGTGGTCGGCGGTGTAGTAGTCCTCCTGGTACTCCTCGCCGGTGACGATGCGCCGGGCACCGCGCGTGGAGACGTTGGGGGTCTTCACCGTGTACTCGTGGTAGTAGCCGGACTGCTGGGCGGGCAGGATGCCTTCCCGGTTCTGGAAGACGGTGCCGTCCTGCGGATACGGGTAGGGGCCGCCCCGCTCGATCAGTGCCAGGGTGTCGTGCGCCTGGGCGGGCAGGTCGCTGTGGCAGATGGTGCCGACCGCCTGGGCGGCGGCACCCGCGGGGGCGGCGGAGACGGCGCCGCCGACGAGGAGGGCGGACAGGAGCGTGGCTGCGGCGCCGATGCGGGAGGCGCGTGGGGGGACTCGCATGGCTCCATGATGACGCGCGTAGAGGATGGCATGTCAACGACAAGCCGAGGGAATTCGCTGTGAAGTCCCGTTCGTTTGCGGGGAGTTAACCTGCCGCCCGGCGTCCCCACGCCGTGCCCGCCAGTACCAGCGCGCCGCCCGCGAGTCCGACCGCCCCCAGCCGCTCCCCGCCGAGCGCGATCCCGGCCGCTGCGGCCCAGAGCGGTTCGGTGCCCAGCAGCAGGCTGACCCGGGACGGGGAGGTGCGGCGCACGGCCCACATCTGCACGAAGAAGGCGAACAGCGTGCAGAACGCGGACAGGAACAGCAGCCCCGCCCACTCCCGCGCGCCGAACGTCGCCGCGGTGCCCCACGGCGTGGTGCCGGCGCCGGCCGACAGCAGCGCGAACACCACGACCGATGCGCCCAGCTGAACGGTGGTCAGGGGCAGCGCGGGCGCCCCCTGGACGGACTTCACCCGGGACATGGCGAGCACGTGCACGGTCCGGGCGAGGGCGGCGAGCAGCATCAGCAGATCGCCGAGCGAGGGCCGGGTGAAGCCGCCGCTCTGGGTGAGCAGGACGACGCCGAGCACCGAGACGGCTGCCGCCGCGAGGAAGCCGCGCGAGGGCAGGGTCCGGGTCACCGCGGACTCGGCGAGCGGAGTGAAGATCATGGTGAGGCTGATGATGAGGCCCGCGTTGGTGGCCGAGGTGTGCACGACCCCGTACGTCTCCAGCAGGAAGATCCCACTGAGGATCAGCCCGAGCAGCGCGGCTCCGCGCCACTGGGCCGGGGTGAGGGCACGCAGCGCGCGCCGGCCGGCGACCACCAGCACCGGCAGCACCACCGCGAACCGGAGCACCAGGACGGCGAGCACGGTCTCGGCGGTGGTGATGTCCTTGGCGGCGAGATAGCTGGCGCCCCAGACCACGGCCACCAGCAGCACGGGCAGGTCGGTGAGCCAGGCACGGCGGGGCGCGAGGGCGCCGGGTACGGCGATCGAGGAGGACATGGCGGCTGCGGCTTTCGGCTCCGGCGGGAGTGCGGAGACGGCGGCGGCTCGCACGGGATGATCACCGTACCGGCAGGGGCGCTCTTCGGCCAGGTGGTTCGCGGGTACCCGTCAGACAGGCGGCGGCGTGGTCCACAAGGCCCGCGCCGGCCGTCCGTCAGCCGTCCGAGCCCGGCTCGGCGGTGCCGTCCGGGGGCGTCTGGGGCTTCGTGTAGAGAACGTCGCGGGCCTGCTCCGCGGCGCGGGCGATGCTTTCGGTGACGAAGTCCAGGAAGCGGGCGATGTTCTCCAGCCGCACGGCGGCAGGGGTGCCGGGACCGAGGACGCCGACGCCCTGCCGCGCGGTCTCGGCGACCTGGGCGGTGCCGCGGGCGCTGGCCATCATCGACTGGTACCAGACGTCGTCGTCGACGACGTAGCGCTCACGGCGGCGTGCGTCGCGTTCCCGGCGGACGAGGCCCTGCTCTTCGAGGAACGCGATCGCCTTGGAGACGGAGGCCGGGCTGACCTCGAGGCGCTCGACGAGTTGGGCCGCGGTGAGGCTGCCCTCGTCGGTGGTGTAGAGGCAGGCCAGCACCCTGGACATCATCTTGGGCGCGCCCGATGCCATGAAGACGGTGGTGAACGCCTCCTGGTACTCGCGCACGGCCTCGGCGTCCCGCCCGTCGGCCTGGAGCGGCGCCTTCGCTCCCCTGGGCGCGGTCTGCCTGCGGCGCTGGGCGCGGCGTTCGGTGGCACGGTGGGCGAGGTCCGCGCGGTAGGCGGTGGGGCCGCCGTTGCGCATCACCTCGCGCGTGATGGTCGACGTCGGGCGGTCCAGACGCCGGGCGATCTCGGCATAGGGGAGGCCGTCGGCCAGTCCCAGCGCGATCTGCTGGCGTTCCTGCTGGGTGAGCCTGCCTCCCGGCATCGAGGTGTCTCCTTGGGGGGTCCGTGCGGGTGCGTGGAGCGCCAGCATAGCGTTCACCTCAAGATGGTTGCAACGACTTGATGCGCTGCGTTGCGTTGCCGCTCACAATCATTGCAATGATTTTAGGTGCTTGAGCTGCATTTTTGGTCCAGCTACGCAACGAACCTGTTGCCGTATTTTTAAACGCAACGTAGCGTTTCTCTTGTCGGAAACACCACGGCAGACGTCACGGCAGGCGCCGCGGCGGACGCCACGACGAAGGAGCACACGATGCTGGACAAGGAGCGCACCATGCAGAGGTTCGACACCCCCGCCCCGGTCTCGGCCGTCCTGGACATCCCCGCCGGGGCCGTCCGGTTCATCGCCGCCGACCGGGCCGACACCACCGTCGAGATCCTGCCCGCGGACCCCTCCCGCGGCCGCGACGTCAAGGCCGCCGAACAGATCCAGGTCGCCTACGACGGCGGCGTCCTGCGCATCGAGGCTCCGGAGGCGAAGAACCGGATCCTCGGCCCCTCGGGATCGGTCGAGGTGACCGTCCAGCTGCCCGCCGGCTCCCGCGTCGAAGGGAAGCTGGCCAGCGGCGAACTGCGCGGCGTCGGACGCCT